>JAGUXX010000001.1 GCA_020061585.1 Betaproteobacteria bacterium
GCTCTGCCCATACCCGGAACGGGTCTGCCAGTCCCGGTTCACCGCCTGCGACAATTCCCGCATGAAGCGGGCGCTGTCGGATTCGCTGTAATGGCTGCCGTCGGCCTTGGTGACGCTGCCCCCGTAAACCTGGCCTACGCTGGCCCCCTGTTCGCTGCGTGTGCTGTTCCCCGCGTTCGTGCTGGCGCCGGCGGACAGGACGCCACCCAGACTGGTGGGCGTGGCCTGGATCACCGGCGTGCCGGCCGCAAGGGTGTCCGCGTCCTGTCTTACAGTGCCTGTGGCCTTGCTGGATTCGCGCAGGCTCGAATCGGTATGCCGGTATCCGCCGTCAGCCCCGCTATCGATGCTGGGGCGGGTGCTCCAGCTGTTCGCTGAGGTGGTGCGCGCGGCGAAGGTGTCGTAGCGCACGTTGCCCATGCCGAGGTTGCCCAGACCAGCCTCGCTGCCCGCCTTCTGCGCGGCCGATGCGGCGGGTGCCATCAGCTGACTGGCCAGGCCCGACATGGCCACCTCGCCGCCCTTGAGGATGGCATAGGCCATTACCGGGATGAGCAGTGAGAACATGCCGGCTACCGCCTCGTCTCGCAACAATGTGTCCTCGATGTTGATGCTGTTCAGTAAAGACAGCCCCGGCCCTGTCGCCGCCCCGGCCAGGCCGCCAATCAGCCCCGAGGAGACGCCGGGGGCTGCAGCCAGATGGGCGACATAGGAGGTGACGGCATACAGCACGGGCCATAGCTCGATCCAGAACATCGCCATGACGTAGGACTTGAGCACGATGCCGCCCTTGTGGCCCGCCATCAGCACCAGGATGAGCACAATGGGGAAGATGGCGATGATGATGATCTGCACCACGTTGCGGATTTTCGGGAGCGCCCCTTCAGCTACTGCCGCCATGGTCAGGTAGGCTGAGTTGGCCGAGGCCTGGGCCTGACTTTGGGCGATGGCCAATTGCGCGGCCGAGGTGTTTTCCACGGCGGCGGCGAGCGACCCGGGCGCATCCCGCCAGAAGTTGACCATGATGGCCTGGCGCACGAAATCGAAGGAATTTGCGGTGGACACACGCATCAGTACGTCGGCTGCCGCCGGAATCTGCGCGGCCAACAACCCGTTGAGGGCGGCTGGCGTCGCGGTCATGGCCGCATTGGGATTGATCAGCCGCGCCATGTTGAGGTGGGCGTCCTGCAACGCGGTAGGCAGACGGGTATTCAGGTTGGTATAGCCATCCGGGCAGGTCAGCGTGGCGCCGTCGAGCCATACCGCGCGGGCGGGGTTGGTGTCGCCCAGGTTGCTCCAGATGTCCTCCGTCTTCATGAGGGCTTCCAGGCTCTTGTAACCGGTCAGCAGATCGGGCGCGACGCAGGACTTCACATACTCCATGAGGTCGTTGTTGAAGCGAACGTCCAGCAGGTGAGAGGCAATGGCGCCCTGGATGATGCGGCTGCCGAACAGCATGCCGTTACCAGTGAAGCGCACCTCGACGGGCAACGCGAACACCGTCTCGAAAGTACGGGTCAGCCAGTCGCCGACCTTGCTGGTGGTGGAAGCGAAGAAGGCCAGGCCCAGGGGCACGTTGGCCACTACCCTTGGCGCGCCGGCGGTAGCGGTGCGGTCGATGATCGCTACATCATCCTTGGGTAGTAACAGCACGCCGTAGAAGAACGTCAGAAAGAAGATCCAGACCATGGGTTCTTCCGCCCGCAGCCGCGCAACGGCGGTGCCCATGACGATGATGAAACCCAGCAGAACCAGGGTGAAGACCAGGGTGGCATAGGCATTGGCGCTGGCGATGGCGGCGACCCCGTTGAAGATGGCCTCCAGTTGCTCGGCATTCCAGTAGGCATAGACTTCCCACATGACCAGCCCTTAGTGCATCTTGCGCATCGCGTGGGCGAAGCGCAGGTTAGAGGCCACTCCCTCGGAGAGGTTGCCGAACATGGATTTCTCCAGGAACTGGATCTCCGCCATCAGGTTGTAGATGCCGGTGGCCTTGGCCGTGAGCACGGCCTTCTCGCTGTAGATGTTGCGGCGCCAGTCGCGGGACTTGTCGATGAGCACCTTGAGTTCCCGAGCCTCCGCTTCGCTGGCGACCTTGGAGCGGTTCTCCAAAGCCTTCTCGACCTCGTCCAGCGCCTTCAGCATGAACGTGGCAGCCAGTTCCGCGCCGATCACGTCGGCGTTCTTCATGATTTGCTCGTGCGCCACCGATTCCGTCGGCAGTGAGGCCGCGCTGGCGAGGATTTTGTAGACCGGCACGCTGGTGGCATTGATGAAGTCGATCTCGCCAGCGGTGAGCGCCGGGCCCCGATCCCTGATCTTCTCGAAAATGCCGATCATGTGGTCGTAAGCCAGTTTGGAGAAAGGCTCGCTCTCGAACGCTTCGGTGCCCAGGACGGTGCATTCGTCGGCGCCGGTGCCGTCGGTGCAGGTGAATATCTGCGGTTTACCGTCTTCGTCGCTGCCATCGACATTGCCCAGTAGACGCTTGAAGCTGATCACCGGCTCGTAGAAACCCGGGTCCGGGATTCCATCAGCGTTCTTGCGCACCACCACTGCGCCCAGCGCCGACATCACCATGCGCCGCTCCTTCTCGTTGAGGTAGGTGGGCAGGCTGCCGCGACTGAGCGCGCGCCAGACCAGGTTGCCCTCAACCAGGATATTGGCCAGTTCCGGTTGCGTGGCCTTGAGCGCATCCGCCTTCAAGGCGGCTTCTTTGCTATCCCCGAACATCGTCGTTCTGACTTTGGACCAGTCGTCATAGAGACCTGCGGCCGCCGCACCCAGGCCGGTATTGACCTTGTTCGCCTCCATCCACTTCTCGACCCCGCTGGCGGCGACCAGGCCTTTGGCCGCCTCACACGAATTGATGCCCATGGCGTTGATGTCCTGAGCGATCTTGTTGAGGTACTTGATGGATTCCATGATGTCCGGCGCCATCGACTGCAGCGCCGTCATGAAAAACAGTCCCAGCGCGTTCTGGCCGATGTTGCGCAGCATGGCCACGAACTGGTCGACGTTGATGAAGGAGAACGAACCGGCAAAGGCGTCGATGCCACCACACCCGCCGCGCAGCGAGGGCGCCGCCGCCGACACCAGTTGATAATTGCGGCTGGGCGTGCGCATGAACAGGCTGCCGCCGGTGTAGATGTTCATGGTTTGCCCTTCATAGGCTGAGGGGCCGGTGACGTTGTTGTAAGCGGAAACCGAGTTGTAGAAATCCTCCAGGCCGCCGCCTGTCGCGACGGGTGTGGCGATAGGCGCAGCCGCCAGCCCCAGCGCCAGCATGCAGCTGACCACGATCCGGTTCAGTCTCGTCGTCGGTGGACATGGGCACAGCATGGCGATCTCCCTAAAAAGCCTGCCCAGGCTGAGTCTGGGTCAGAACGTAGATTCGATTAACGATCTCATCCGCCGACAACATGCCCTGGCCGATGGGGATGGGCACATCACCTGCTGCAGGATGGCGCGGCATCAGATAGAGCGCGGGCACGGTGGATGTCCCAAGCAGCTGGGCGATGCCGTTATCGGGTCGAGGTGTCGGATAGCCGGGCACACCGGCGCCGTCCAGTGATATGGGAAAAACTTCCAGCCCATAGGCGGATTCCAGGTACTTCAGAACCGGCCCCAATTGATGGCAGTACGGGCAATCGCCGCGCATGAAGAAATACAGGCCGTGCGTGCGCATGGCTGCTGCGACAGCGGACTGCTCGTCGCCCTGGCGCTGCATCTTCCAGGTCTGGATGGCCGCGTTGTTGGTCGGTCGGCGCAAGCCATAGTCCAGGCCGGGGGTCGCCCACACCACCCGACGGGCGATATCGGCAAACACCGCGCTCTTGTCCATGACGACTTGCTGGGCGTCCAGAAAGCGTTGCACGTTATCGGGCGTGGGCGTCATGACGGCCACGTCCTTGAGGCGTTCGAGTTCTTCCCGGATCGCTTTGATGGTCTTCAGGTCACGGATGTCTTGGGGTTTGGGTTTCGCCGGTAGCGGTTTCTCGACATCCTTGGGTAGGGGATCTGGCGGATACCACTGATAGGTGCGACCGGGGTCGTTCCAGATGGATTGCTCCCACCAACGCGCTTCGACCTTCCCGTCCGGACCTGAGGCCCAGGCGTTGGCGAACATCACCGATAACAGGCAGGCGAGAGACCAGTGAAGGGAAACGATCTTCATGGCTGGCCTTCTTCGGCGGCTGGTACACCCGCTTCGGCGCCCGCTGCGGACGCCGGCGATCGTCCGCCCGCGCAGCGGTTCATGGCGAATTCCGCATGCCTATCCTTCGGCACCGTTTCGCCGGGAAGTGTCACGTTGCGTTGATCGAAAGACACCCTGAGCCGCACGCAGCCTGGCTCTCTCAGCCGGTACAGCCGGTTTACGGTCACTTCGACCGGTTGGTTGATTCCCATCCCACGTAGCCGTGTGGCCACCACCCCACCCAGCGTGCCTGAGGCGTGCCCCTCGATTCTGGCCGTCTCCATCAGGCTATCGAGATCGCCCGGAGTATTGGCCGACACCAGGACAGGCGATAACAGGAGAAAGGTGAATACGCTTCTATTCATGCGATTCCAGCCCGTCATGGGTTGGCCGGGAAGTAACTGACGCCCGGGTCGCTGACGATCCGATTCTGGATCGCGCTCTGGATGGCTGCGGTGTCCAGCGGCTTGGCCTGGATCTCAGCGTAGAACTCGGTCAGATCCATCTGGCCGAAATCCAGCGATTGCAGTTCTTCCGGCGTGAATCCCGTGCAATTGGGTGATTTGGCACTACCCCAGCTCTTGACGATCTGGCTGCGGCCTTGCTCGTTGATGATCCGGGAAAGGCGGGAGTTGAAGCAGCAGTAGCTCTCCTTCTTTTCGACACAGGCCCCGAGAAACTTGCTGGAGCAATAGCTGCCCAGGTAGTGGCACAGATGTGTGCTCTTGCGCATGGCCACCATCTGGTCAGACTGGTCGCAGGATAGAAGCGCATCAAGGACGAACTGGATGGCAATGCCCACGACGAAGCTCACCGGGTCGAAAGCCACCACGAAATTGCCGGAGTCGAGCAAGGTGACCGCCGAGGAGGAGAGGGACGCGGCGTTAAAGGTGCCGGTGAAGCCGTAGTAGCTGAAACTCGGGTTGAGGGACAGGCCGGCGTCGGCGCCATACAGCCCTTTCATAACCCAGTCCGCCGCGTCGCTGTTGAACAGCGCGTCGTACATGTAGGTGGAGCGGACGTAGTCGTAGCCCATGCCGGCGGCTTCGGTTATCGCCTTGAATCCCTGAGCATTGGTGGGCGCTCCGCCGGATTTCGCTTTGCAGCAGTTCGTGATGCCGAAAAGCTTGTGGGCGCATGTGCCGGATCGGCCATTGAACAGGGTGAGGGAGCCCTCATCCAGATACATCCCGGCTTCCCGCACCGCCTCCATGGAAGCCACCACCTGGGCGAAATCGGTATCGTTGGCATAGCCGGCATCGAAGCACTTGCCATCCAGACAGAAAGTTTGGGTACCGCAATCGGCCACGGTGCTGGTCTGTGCGGCAGTGACTTGGCACTGGAATTTGTTCTCGTAGTAGGAACAGCCGGTGTCCGAGGTCTCAACACACGTCGAAGAAATCTGCCCGCAACCCCGGTCGCGCAGTTCATCGCATTCGCTGACGTCCATGGCGCCGGACAAGCAGGTGTAGCGAGCCTCGACTTTCCAGCAGTCGCGATAGACCGGATAGTCAGAGATGGCTTTGGTCGAGGGGCCGTCAAGGCAAATCTCGGACAACTTCGCGCACTCGGCTGCCGAGACGGTCGCAGGCAGGCATGCCAGCAGCAAGGACATCAGGAAAAGCCTGATCAGGCTCATTTCGTCCTCGCTTCCAGGGGGACGCAGCCATCCGACCAGGCATCGGATGTGGCATAGGTGATGTGCTGCCGCTGGAAGTTCAGGGTTGTGCTGGGAACGATGGCTTCGCAGTTCAGCCAACCAACGGGGCCGTTGTCTGACCAGCCCCCGTCATCGCATAGCATCTGGCTGCTGGAAGCCGGTCCAACGTAGGTTGGGCAGGTCCACCAATTGGCTGACGTGTAGCAGCCATCTTGATAAGCGCCACAGCCATAAGCCTCTGCTTCCTGGCGTGAGATCTGGCCTGCAGGACAGGTCGCAATACTGGCCAATTTCTTGGTCGAAGCGACGACTTCCAGCGCGCAGTCGATTTGCCCGGTCATACATCCACCCCGGATATAGAGATGGTTGAAGGAGCCTGCACCGTAATCACCGTAGACCTCAGACCAATCCACGTTGTATGCGTTGACGGCTCGATACGGTAGCAAATCGAGATTGGGCTTTACGCTGGGGCGACAACCCGAGGCGCCATACGAGCCCTCTCTGACCAAAGTTTCCGCAGCGATGAACAGTGTGTTTGAACCGAAAGAGTCGCATCTGACCTTCAATGCCCCGGGTCCATACCACCAGTCCGGACCGTCATCCCTGTCGCAGTGGTTGATTCCAGGCAGGTAGCTCGCTAGATCGGTGCCCGTCACACAGCTAGCAGCTTCAGTCACCGAAACCGTGAGAACTTTCTGGCAGACCTCCTCGCCCAGGGTCTTGTACTCGTTGCAGAGTTCTTCTTCGTAGGTCGCTGGCCGGGTAACGGTGGTGGTACCGCATGCCCCATAGGCGCCGCCGAATGCTCCGGCAACAGCGGATGGATCCGCCTTGACCGTCGCGCCTTGCACCAGGATAGGGTCGGCTGGGACGATGGCCAGCGGCGGTCGAGTCGAGCGGTTGTTAGCCAGATCGTTGATGGCATCGCATTCCGTCTGCTGTTTTGCATCGCCATAGGTAACGGAAGCGCACTCGCTGACGCGCGCGCCGCCGGGTGTCCTCGGATCGCCATCGCCGCCGCCGTAATAGTTTGAATGGGCGTGGGCGGTCCCGTAGTTGGGCACGCTGTCGGCTGCTGTCGTGTCGGAGATGGCCCCCTTCACTGCCGCCGCACCTGAATCCGACTGGCCGAAGGTCTTGCCGGCTTCGAAAGCCTCTGCAGGCGTCATATCCGCTCTGGCGGATGAGACCGTCAATAGAAAAAGTGAGAGGCACCACCGGTTCATGGCGTCCCCCGCAACCGAGTCAGACGACGCTCGGCCTCCTCGGCCAGCGGGTGCGCGGCCCGGGCCATGCGTTCCAGGATGTATTCCAGGCTGGCATCGCCCGCAATCCGGATCGTTTCCCGGCAGGAATCGGCGGCATCATCACAACCGCCGCCGGCAGCCGTGCCCAGGACGAACACCGGCACTGAATCGATCCGGTTCCAGGTGAAGGCTTCCGGATGGAGGATGGCGCTGGCGCCGAGCTTGGCCAGGGGTTCAAAGGCCTGCAGGGTTTGCTTGAGCGATCCATCCTTGGGACCCCGGAAGACCAGTACCGCGTTCGCCCTGGCCGCGTCCGTCGCCAGGCGTTTGAGGCTGGCCTCAGGCATGGAGAACGACACGAAAACCAACAGGTCCGGCCCGGTGTTGCCGTCACGCAGGGCGTCCCGCGTCTTCCGGTAGCGTTCGGCGATGGCCAGCGGGTCGGCACCCGTTGTGGGGATTTCCACCCTTGGCGCGGACTGCACTGGCCGCTCCGGATCGGCACGGAAGGTGTCTTCCGCCCGACGCAGAAGTTCCTGGCTGCGCGCCTTCTGGCGAGCCATTTCCTGCTGGATAGCGTCCACATCCGGCAAGCCGGGCGGCGCGCCCCAGGCGGCCAGACTAAGGAGCCAGGCTGGCAGCAGAAAAAACCGACGCACAGCAATTCCTCTTGCGAAAGATGAGATAGGCGAAGTCTTCGCCCTGGTAGGGAAACTCGCGGCCGGCTCCCCAGATCGCCGTGGTGCGGCCGTACGGCTGGCAGCATTTGCCGTCGATCTTCTCGGTCTGCGGAATGGGGTGCAGCATGGTCATCTTGTAGTTGCGCTTGTCCATCACCGGCTGCGGGTAATAACCGCACTGTCCGCGGTTGCCGGACGCGCCCCAGACCAGCAGTTCCCGATGCATCTTGGCGGTCATGCGCTGGGTAATGAGTGTCGAGGCCTGCACGCCGCCGATATGGGCGGCCACGTTGCCGTTGAGTGGATACAGGCTGCCCTGACACCCGGCGCACCAGTACAGCTCAGACAATGGGAAACCCGCCGTGGCCGCCACGCAGTCGGCGGCGCACACTGCCTGGGCCACCGGATTGGCGAACAGCGCCACGTCAGGATTCAGGATGAAAGTCAGCTCCGACTCGTTCCAGAGCGGGTCGACCTCCGTGATGTAGGCGATGTCGAAACCGCCCGGCTCCAGGCAGTTCGATTCCAGCAGCACCTCCAGCAGGTAGAGCACCGGGAACACATACCAGTGGGCCTGATAGAAGCTGGAGCCATGGCTGTCGTGGGTGCCCTTGCCGCGACCGTGGGCGGGAGCATGGATGCCCAGGTCCATACTCAGACCGCCCAGGGTCGGAAAACAGTAGGGATGCCGCACCACCTCGGCAATGCGTACCGGTTCCCAGAAACCGGTGGAAATGCCGACCCGGGGCGGATTGGCGCAACCGCAGATGGCGTCGCCCGGGTTGTTGCCGTTGTCTTCTTGATCCAAAGTGAGCAGATTCGCGCCCCCCAGGCTCAGCGGCATCATGCAGGACCAGCAGATGTCCGTGATGGGGTTGGGGAACTTGCCCGGGCAGGTGGGGCCGGCCCAAGCCGGGACGAGCATCATCCAGCCCGCCATGAGCATGGCCAGCCAGTGCTTCCACAGACGCGTGGCGTTCATGACCCCACCTTCAGTTCATCGATCCGCAACCGCTTGCCCTCTTGCGTCACCAAGGCCGGCACCTGGCGGATGCCCAAGCGCCGCACCAGCAACCCCTGCTGGTCGAAGTAGACGCGCACATCGAAGCGCTTCATGAAATCGATATAACTGCCGCCGGTGAGGATCAGATGTGCCCTGTTCTGGTAGTGGCGGCGCAGCGCCAGCGCTTGTTGCGCCTGGGCGCTGTCCCGCGCATCGAAGAAGATCAGATGATTCGATAGGGACACAAAATCCAGCGGATTGACGCGTGTCCCAGCCGCCACCAGCACCTTGCCCTCATGGTCGCGCAAGGTCTCCGGGATGCTGACCGACGGGTCGAAGTGATAGGTACGTGGTGTGCGGGTGCGCACCAGTCCGGCCACCGGCTGCGGGGACTCGATCGACCGGCGCGAGCGATCGCGGAAATCCCGCTCGATCCGCGCCAGTTCGCCGCTGTTCTGTTTTTGTTGAAGGCGCGACTGGATGAGTTCAAGCAGGTCCGGTTCGGCCACCGGATAGACCGGCCCCACTCGGCCCAGGTCCAGGGCCCAAGCAGGAGAGACGAGCAAGGCAAGACCGGCCAGCATGATGGTGGCAGCCCAGGGTTTGACCCGCAGCTCAGAAGATTCCATACGCCTTGCCGAGAATGCGTTCGTGGGCGACGTAGCCAGTGGCCGCGTAACGAGAGTCGAGGGAATCCCGGTGCGGCGCGTAGAAGTAGTAGTGGCCGGCCGGCACGGTGCCTGGCTGGTTCGCATCCAGCGTGTGTCCATAGCGGGAGAGCATCTTGGCCCGGCCCAGGTATTCGCCGTTGACGTAGAAGTCCCGCCCGACGGTCGTCACCGGGTCACCGGGCAATCCCTTGACCACTTTGAGAAACACAGCGCCCTCCGGATAGATCAAGCCGCCCGGCCAGCGCCAGGCCACCAGATCACCACGTTGCAGGCTGCCCAGCGCCGGCGGCGTCTTCTCAACCATGACCAGGCTGTACGGCATGCTTTCGGTGAGGGTGAAGCGCAGCCAGTAGAAGTGGCTGAAGGCAAAACCCGCGACGGCGAACAGGGCGAAAGCGGTCCAGGCGCGCGGATGGCGCCGGACTGCGGCCCAGAGCAGGGCAGCGTAGGCCCGCGCGCCCACCTTGGGCCGCAAGGCGAAGAGCAGACGCTCAATTCTTGGCATGGACGATCTCCCGCAATCTCGGGGTAAGGTCCACGGCGCCAGCCACGACGGCATCGGAGACCAGGATCACGCAGCCACATTCACGCGCCAGTTCGCTGACCGCCCGGGACAGGCCCTTGCCAGTGTGAGCAGCATGGTCATAGGCCTGTTCCGTCTCGCCCTTGGCCACCAGTTCGGCAAAGCCGCGCTGCTGCTCGGCGATGACACTGGCAAGATCGACCCGGCCGAATTTCGCTGCCGGCGGCGGCGCCAGGAAGTGATAGACGGCCAGCAGTGCGGCGCTGATGGCAAAGGCCAGTGCAGTGCTCAGCAGCCAGCCAAGGGTGGAAATGGGCGCTGCGGTAGGCACGGAGGGTTCCATTCCGTCGGTTTCAGCCATGCGCCTGCTCCCGTTCAGCCAGCACCGCTCGGATGGCCGCATCCACATTCATGCCGGCGCGGGTTTTCTCGCGCACGGCGGTGAAGTCTTCCGCTTTCGACGAGACCAGCAACAGGGAGTAAGGGTCCAGCACCAGGCGGCCGATGCCGTGCCCCACCGGGCAATGGACGAAGACCTCGGAATAGGCCCCCGCCTCGGTATGCAGGGTGTTGAGCATGCCGCGCATGCCCTCGGTCAAGGCCAGCCGGCTGTTCTTCTCCAGGGCCAGGACGGATTCCGGCTTCTGCCGCAGCATGAACATCCAGTCGGCATTGTTGAGCGCCGCCGTGGCGGCTTCGTTGCGGTAGTAGTCGTCCACGCCCTGGGTACCGGTGACGAAGGCGCCGTTGTATTTGCGCGCTCGCCGGTAGCCGGACTCAATGAAGCCGCCGCTGGTGCCGTTCATCAGGCTCCAGGCCTCGTCGACGATGACCAGCTTGCGGCGGCCGTCTTCCCGGTTCAGATAGATCTCGTTGGTGATCAGGTACATCAGCAGCAACAGGACCACGCTCTGCAAGTCTTTCTTGGCTTCCAGCTCATCCAGTTCCAGCACCACCAGGTCGGTATCGAAGCGGATGTTCGCTGCACCCTCGAACCAGCGGCCATGAGCGCCGTCCTGGGTGTAGGGAAACAACTGGATACCCAGGTTGCGCACGCGCACGTCGCACTTGCCTTCATCGTCCTTGCAGGCGGTCTTCAAATGCTCGGCCAGCTCCGTCAAGGTGGGCAGCCGGCCCTGTCCCTGCGCGTGATACCAGACCTGGCGCAAGGCGATGTCCAGTTGGGACATTTCATACTGAGGCAAGGGTTCGTTGGGGGAAATCATCTGGGCGACGACCGGCTTCAGCATCTCCATGTCCTCGTCCAGGTCCATGACCAGGGAGAACGGGTTCAGGGAAAGGCAGGAATCCGCGCTGAACTGGATGTATTGCCCGCCCAGTTGTTTGCAGAGATTCTCGTAAGAATGGCCGGCATCGATGACCCAGACCTTGGCGCCGATGCCCAGATACCCTTGAGCCAGTTCGTTCATGAAAACCGACTTGCCGGAACCGGAAGTCCCCACCACACAGGCGTTGTAATTGCCGGGGGGATTGGCGAACAGATCGACCCCCATAGCCTGGCCCCGCCGCCCGAACAGCGCGATGACCGGCTCGCCCATGCCTTCCCATTCGGCGATCAGCGGCGCCAGATGGATGGCGTTGGCGGAGGTCTTCAGGCTATCCCGGCCGGTGCGCTTCGCTTCCTGCTGCAGGGAGCGGGTGTAGGCCATCGGTAGCCCCAGGAACAAGCTCTGCAAGTGCAGAAAGCTGTCCTCCTGCAGATCGAAGCCGAGCCCGCGCCACACGCCCCGGGCGGCCAGTTCGTCCTTGGCGGCCTGGCGCGGCTGGGAGAACAACGTGAGTTGGTGATAGAGGTGCACCAGGGAGCCGGCGCCCGTGAAAGCGGCCATGGCCGTATCCCAGTCCAGCTTGTTGTCCTGCCAGTCGGGCATGAAAGCGGCCATCTTGCTCTGCGACGCCTGGGTGGCGCGTGCGCTCTTCAGGGTTGCGAAGGAACGGGTGGCTTCGTAATCCGGGATGCGCAGCCCCAAGGTAATCAGGAAGGGGCACGAATAAGCTTGGGAGCCCTGCAGGAAGTCGCCGATCAGCGCTCCCATGGCGGCCAGATGCGCCTGCTTCGGGTAGTTGCGCACGGAAAAGCAGCGCGCCACGCATTCCGCGCTGTTGGCGGGACTGCCGAACACCAGGCCGTCGCGCCGCATCCGGGTGAGCGTGTCCAGGGCGATGATCTGATCGCGCAGCAAGCGGCCATCGTCGTAGTTCAGGCGTTGGGCCTCGCCCTTCAGCAGC
>JAGUXX010000171.1 GCA_020061585.1 Betaproteobacteria bacterium
TACCCAACTGCAATCGCAATGGAGCGCAAGCTTTTCGACCATGGCCGGGGTGCGCCACGACCGGCCATCGGAATACGGCAGCAGCAGCAATGTCCGACTCGGCGCGGTATGGCATCCCCGCCCTCAGCACTATCTGAAACTGCTCTACGGTGAAGCCTTCCGCGCGCCTTCCGCTGAAGAAAGCCTGGGCTCGTTCGGTTCATTTACGCCGGTTGCGGGCGGCTATGAAAGCAACCCGGGGTTCCGCCTGCCGAATTTCGATCTGGTTCCGGAACAAGCCAAAACGCTCAGCTTGACCTGGGACTGGCGGCCTCGCCAGGAACTGAATCTGATCGTCAATGCCTATCGCAGTGAAATCGACAATCTGATCATAACCGGGCCTAACATGCCGGACGACACCACCAGTATTCCCGGCGCCACGCTGATCGGCCCGCGCATGAAGATCAACGCCGGCGAGGAAGAACACAGCGGACTGGATCTGATGGCGCAATATCGATTCGAACTCGGCGCGGGCTGGTCCGGCGATCTCTGGGGCAGCGCCAGTTGGTTGCGCGGCACGATCATCGGCGCCAACGGCACGAAATTCGACATCCCCTTCGTCGCCGACCACAAGCTCAAACTGGGTACCACGTTTCGCTATCGCGACCGGTTCAGCGTCACCCCGCGCCTGCTGTGGATCGGCGATACCAGCAACGATCGCCGCGCTAGCGCGCCGGATCGGCTGATGACGCCCGGCTACGTGGTCACCGATCTGCACCTCGGTTGGCACAAGCTGCTCAACGGCAAAGCCAGCGCCTGGCTCGACATCAACAACCTGTTCGACAAACGTTATTACGCCGCCGCCGGCGCCGGCAGCTTCGTGGACATGCCGCAACAGCCACGCACCTGGACGCTGTCACTGGAGTATCCGTTCTGATCGCAGCCGCAGTGGGACGCCAACACGCCATGCCGATACTCAGAGCGCTGATGATCGCGCCGCTGATGTGCCTGGCGCTGCACGCCCAGGCGGAAAACCCGGCGGTTTCCGAACAAGCGCTGAAAGCGGTGCTGTTCTACAAACTGCCGCTGTTCGTCTATTCCGGCGCCGGCGACAAACGCTACCCGATCAACATCTGCACGCTCGGCGAGGCGCCGTTGGGCGATGCGGCGAGTAAGCTGCCATCGACTTTGGCCGACGGACGCCGCGTCGAATTGCGCACCCTGTCCACCACAACGGATGTGGACGACTGCCAGTATGTCTTCATTGGCCGCTCGGAAGGCGTGCGCCTGGATAGCTTGCTGCGCCGACTGAGCGGTCGCCGGGTGGTCACGGTATCCGACATCGAGGGTTTCGCCATGGCCGGCGGCATGGTCGAATTCAGCTTGCGCGGTGACGCTTCCGGCCTGCTCATCCTGATCAACCGCAAGGCCGCGCAGAAGCAAGGCATCGAGTTCAATGCGCAGTTGTTGCGCCTGGCGAAGATCGTCGAACCATGAACCGACTCTTGAGGCATCTGCGTCTTCCCGTCACCTTGAGCGGCAAGCTGGTGCTGCTCAGCACCGCCTCGCTGATCTTCGCCACCTTGCTGGTGTTCGTGCTGGTGTCCTATCAGCAACAACGCCTGTTGCGCGCCGAATGGGTCGAATCGCTGACCGCCCAGGCCACGCTGATCGCCACCAACAGCGAAGCCGCCATCGCCTTCGAGGATCCGATCGAGGCGAGTCGCCTGCTGGCGGCGCTGAAGACCAATCCGGTGGTGTTGCGGGCGCGCATCGAATTTTCCGATGCGCGGATTTTCGCGCAATTCAGTCGCGACGACGGCGCCGGCCATCAATCCTTCCCGCCGTCCGACGGACGCAGCTCCGGCCATCGCTTCGACGCCGACACGCTGACCGTCTGGGCGCCGATCAAAGCGGGCGACGCCGTCCAGGGCAGCGTCGAACTGGTCGCCACGCTGGCGCCGATGCATAGCGCCTTCGAACGCACCGCGCTGGAAACCGCGCTGGCTTCGCTGGTCGCGCTTTCCATCTCGCTGTTGCTGTCGCGGCGGGTGGTCAGACGACTGTCCGCGCCAGTCGAAGAACTCAACGGCCTGATGCAGCGCATGTCGAACGACATGACCTTGTCCGAGCGCGCCGCGACCAAAGGCAATGACGAAATCGCCGGCCTGGCGCGTGGTTTCAATCAATTCATCGAAGCGGTGCAAGTGCGCGATCGCGAGCTGGCCGAGTATCGCGACAATCTTGAACAGCTGGTGGCGCAGCGCACCTATGCGCTGAATCAGGCCATACAGGAAGCACAGCGCGCCAACCAGGCCAAATCCAACTTCCTGGCGCGCATGAGCCACGAGATTCGCACCCCGATGAACGCCATCGTCGGACTCGGGCGGCTGTTGATGAAAACCCGTCTGGATGCGCAGCAGCGCGATTATCAAGACAAAGTTCTGGCCTCCTCCGATGCCTTGCTCGGGGTGATCAATGACGTGCTCGACTACTCGCGCATCGAAGCCGGCAAACTGTCGCTGGAAGCGATTCCGTTCGAAATCAATCAGGTGATCCACAAGGTCACCGGCGTGGTGGCGTTCAAGGCGCAGGAAAAGGGGCTCGAACTGTTGTTCCGGATCGCCCCCGATGTACCGCGCTACTGCATCGGCGATCCGATGCGGCTGGCGCAGATTCTGGTCAATCTGATCAACAACGCGATCAAGTTCACCGAATCCGGCGAAGTGCTGGTCGCCATCGACGCCACCCCGACCGCAACCGGCGCCGACCTGCGCTTCAGCGTGCGGGATACCGGCATCGGCATCCCGCCGGAACGGCAACGTGAATTGTTCACACCGTTCACCCAGGTCGATGACAGCATTACCCGCCGTTTTGGCGGCACCGGCCTGGGCTTGTCGATCTGCAAACAACTGGTGCAGATGATGGGCGGCTCGATCAGCATTGCCAGTGTTCCCGGGCAAGGCAGCGAATTCAGCTTCGACGTCAAGCTCGGCGTCAACTCGCAACCGGTTGCCACCGAGCAGCTTTCGCAACGCCTGGCGGGGCGTCATGTGCTGGTGGTCGACGACAATGCCAGCGCCCGGGAGGTGCTGTCGCAGATGCTCAACTACTTCGGCATGCGGGTCGAAACCAGCGCCAGCGGCAAGGAGTGCCTGCTGGGCCTGAGCGCGGCGGCGGCGGCGAACGATCCGTTCGACCTGATCCTGCTCGACTGGCTGATGCCCGGCATGGACGGCATCGAGACCAGTCGGCGCATCCGCACGGCTTCGGACATCGGCGAAACGCCCGCCATACTGATGATCACCGCCAGCGGTTACGAGACGATCAATTCGAAAATGGCCGATGCCGGCCTCGCCCACCTGCTGGTCAAACCGATCAACGAATCGACTCTGCACGACGCGCTGCTCGAAGTGCTGCTCGGAGACAGCATGGCCGCCGCGCATCGACGCTATCGCGAACAACACCAGAATCCGCAATTCGACTTCTCGCCGATCCGCGGCGCGAAAATATTGCTGGTCGACGATGTCGAACTGAATCGGGAAGTGGCGCGCGAAATTCTGCGCGCCGCCAACCTGAGGGTGGATGTCGCGACCAATGGTCGCGAAGCGATCGACAAGATACGCGGCGGCGGATATGCCCTGGTATTGATGGACATCCAGATGCCGGTGCTCGACGGTCTGGCCGCCTGCCGCGAGATACGTACCGACCCACGCTACACCGACTTGCCGATACTGGCGATGACCGCCCATGCCATGAGCGGCGATCAAGAGCAGAGCCTGGCCGCCGGGATGAACGACCATCTGACCAAGCCGATCGATGCGTCATCCTTGTACGAAGCCCTGCTGCGCTGGATTCCGCCGGGAAATTATCTGCCCGAAGCGGCATTCGCGGCGCCGACTTCGAACGACGAGGAACTCGTCTTGCCCGATCTGGAAGACATCGATACCGCGCGCGGCCTGGCCAACCATATGCGGCGGCCGGAGTTTTATCGTCGCATTCTGGCGCAATTCAACCGCGAGTTCGGCGCCACCGCCGATGACATCGACGCCGCGATCGCCGCCGAGGATTTCGAATTGGCGCGGCGTCTGGCGCATTCGGTCAAGTCCGCCGCCGCCACCATCGGCGCCGAGGACTTGTCACGCCGCGCGCGTATCCTGGAACATCGTCTGGCGGCGGGCAAGGCCGCCAACGCCGAGCTGATCCCGTTCCGCGCGGCGCTGACCCGGATCGTCAAGACCCTGGCGCCACTGGCGCGAGCGAATCAGGTCGGGCCGAGCGGCACGCTGCAAATCGATGCCGCGTTGCGGGTGATCGAACACATGGACCGATTGCTGAAACAGGACGACGCCGCCGCCGAATCGCTGCTTGGGGAGCTCGAAGCCAGCCTCAGCGGTCCCGATTGGCTGGGCGAACTGCAGCAGTTGCGCGATCTGATCGAGGACATCGAATACCCCCCCGCGCGTGCCGTGCTCGAACGCATGCGTGGCGCTTTGCAGGGCGCCGCGACATGAAAATCGATAAACCCGTGATTGATCCAGGCCGATACTCATGGCTGTACACATAATCCGAATCGACCCGGCAGAGCTGGCTGATGCGACCATGCCGGCCATCCATGGGAGAGATGCAGAATGAACCCGACATTCACGTTGCTGTGCGTCGATGACGAAAAGCAGAACCGTGCGCTGCTGACCGAACTGCTGCAAGGCGAACATCGCATCATTCTGGCCAAGGACGGCAAACAAGCCCTCGATCGCGCGCGCGAACACCTCCCGGATTTGATCCTGCTGGATGTGCTGATGCCGGAAATGGATGGTTACACGGTTATCCGCGCGCTGAAGAACGACGATCTGACGCGCAATATCCCGGTGATCTTCATTACCGCGCTGGACTCGGCCGGCGACGAGGAACGCGGTCTGGAACTCGGCGCGGTCGATTACATTTCGAAACCCTTCAACCCGGCGATCGTCCGGGTGCGCATCCGCAACCATCTGCAATCAGTCCGACAGCGCCGCATGCTGGAACAGATGGCGATGCTGGACAGCCTCACCGGCATCCCCAACCGGCGTCGGTTCAACGAGGTGTTCGAGCAGGAATGGCGACGCTGCAAGCGCGACAGCGCGCCGCTGTCGTTGATCGTGGTCGACGTCGATCATTTCAAGGCGTTCAACGACACCTACGGCCATGCCGCCGGCGACGAAGTGCTGTGCCGCATCGCCACCACCCTGCAGACCTCGCTGCGTCGCCCCGGCGACTTCGTCGCGCGTTATGGCGGCGAGGAATTCGTCATGCTGTTACCCGGCATCGACAGCGAAGGCGCGCGCGTCCTGTGCGAGCACACGCGCGCCGATGTCGAATCGGAACGCATTCCGCACGCCGTGTCGAATGTCGCGCCGTGGATCACCATCAGTCTGGGCGGCGCCACCCGCATACCGCGCGACAGCACGCCGAATCCGGAGCTGTTCAGTCTCGCCGACACCTATCTCTACGTCGCGAAAAACACCGGCCGCAATCGCGTCGCCTGGGCGCCGCCGGTGGAAAGCTGAAGTCGGGAGCGGTTCAAGACCGGGATCAGCTCCGGGTAATGGCCCGTTTCAGCGCATCGGCCAACGCGCCGCCCGCCGGCTCGATGGCTTTGCCCGGCATCCGCTGACCGCGTGGCGACGGCGCCGGTTTGGCGGGATTTACGGATGACACTTCATCCTGCATGCGCATGCTCAGCGCCACGCGTTTGCGGGCAACATCCACTTCCAGCACTTTCACCATGACGATGTCGCCGGCCTTGACCACTTCACGCGGGTCTTTGACAAATTTGTTCGACAGCGCCGAGATATGCACCAGACCATCCTGATGCACGCCGATATCGACGAACGCCCCGAAATTGGTGACATTGGTGACCACACCTTCCAGGCGCATGCCGGGTTGCAGGTCCTTCAGATCATTGACGCCGTCCTGAAACACGGCGGTCTTGAACGCCGGACGCGGATCGCGTCCGGGTTTCTCCAGCTCCTTCAGGATGTCGCGCACCGTCGGCAAACCGAAGCGCTCATCGACATATTTTCCGGCATCGAGCCGCCGCAAGATATCGACATTGCCGATCACGCCTTGCATGTCCAGTTTCAGGTCGAGCAGGATGCGCCGCACCAGCGGATAGGCTTCCGGATGCACCGATGAGCTGTCGAGCGGATTGTCGCCGCCCGGCACGCGCAGGAAGCCGGCGGCCAGCTCGAAGGTCTTCGGTCCCAGGCGCGGCACCTGCTTGAGCGCTTCGCGATTGGCGAACGGGCCGTGCGCGTCGCGGTGCGCGACGATCTGATTGGCCAGCGTGGTGTTGAGACCGGAGACGCGCGTCAGCAACGCCGCGGAAGCGGTATTCACATCGACGCCGACCGCGTTGACGCAACCCTCGACCACCGCTTCCAAGGCCTGACCGAGCCGGGACTGACCCAAATCGTGCTGGTACTGACCGACGCCGATCGCTTTCGGCTCGATCTTCACCAGCTCGGCCAGCGGATCCTGCAAGCGCCGAGCGATGGACACCGCGCCGCGCAGGGTGACATCCATATTCGGGAATTCCCGCGCGGCCAGATCGGAGGCGGAATAGACCGAGGCGCCGGCTTCGCTGACCGTGACCTTGCTCAAACCCAGTTCGGGATGCAGACGTATCAGATCGGCGGCGAGCTTGTCGGTCTCGCGGCTGGCGGTACCGTTGCCGATGCTGATCAATTCAGCGCCGTGTTGGGCGGCCAGTCGGGCCAGCGTGGCGAGCGAGCCCTGCCAGTCGTTGCGCGGTTCGTGCGGATAGATCACGGCGGTATCGAGCACCTTGCCGGTGCGGTCCACCAGCGCGACCTTGACCCCGGTGAGGATGCCCGGGTCCAGGCCGATCACCGCCTTCGGGCCGGCCGGCGCGGCGAGCAACAGATCTTTCAGGTTGCTGGCGAAGACCCGGATCGCTTCCGCCTCGGCGCGTTCGAACAAGGCATTCATCAAATCCAGCTCCAGATGCAGCGACAGCTTGACTTTCCAGGCCCAGCGCAGCGTGTCGAGCAACCATTTATCGCCCGGCCGGCCCTGGTCACGCAGGCCGAGATGCGCGGCGATATGGCCTTCACAAGGACTGACGACGGCGCCTTGCAGTTCTTCCGGGAGCTTGATCGCGATCGACAGCACGCCTTCATTGCGACCGCGAAACAACGCCAGCGCCCGGTGCGAAGGCATGCTCCGCCAGGCTTCATCGAAGTCGAACCAGTCGCGAAATTTCTGACCTTCGGCTTGTTTGCCCTCGATCAGTCGCGATACGACAAGACCGTTGGCGCGCAGGTAATCGCGCAGGCGCGCGATCAAAGCGGCATCCTCGGCAAACTGTTCCATCAGGATCTGCCGCGCGCCATCCAGCGCGGCCTTGCAGTCGGCGACCCCCAGATCGGCATTGATGAAGGCGGCGGCCTCGACTTCCGGGGTCAACAGCGGATCCGCCAGTAGTCGCTCCGCCAAGGGTCCCAGGCCGGCCTCGCGGGCGATTTGCGCCTTGGTGCGACGCTTTTGCTTGTACGGTAGATAGAGGTCTTCCAGACGCTGTTTGGTTTCCGCGGCGACGATCTCGGCGCGCAGTTCGGCGGAGAGCTTGCCTTGCTCTTCAATGCTGGCCAGCACCGCCGCGCGACGTTCCTCCAGTTCGCGCAGATAGCCCAGGCGTTCTTCCAGATGGCGCAATTGCGTATCGTCAAGGCCACCGGTGAGTTCCTTGCGATAGCGCGAGATGAACGGCACGGTGGCGCCATCGTCAAGCAGGGCGACGGCAGCGGCAATCTGTCGCGGGTGGACGGCAAGTTCCTGGGCGATGCGGTTTTCGATGGCGGCGGGGACAGGAATAAGCGCGGACATAAGCACGGACATAAGCGATCAATCAAACGGCGAAGGTGAGCGAGGATGGGCCAAGCCGCGGCTCTCGACAAGGCTTGACAAGACATTTCATAGTTTGCTGTCCGGAAAGCATTTTTTGCGTGAAAATCGGGTCTATATCAGGGAGGAAGATTGATGCGCAGCGAATCCTGCGTCCTTCCAGGAGATAGTTTGATGTCTGAATCCGCAATGCTGGATAGTTGCCGTGACCTGATTGCCGCGCGGCTATCGGATGAACTTGCGAAAACCCTGACGCGCGTGGTCGGAGAACTTGCCGAA
>JAGUXX010000218.1 GCA_020061585.1 Betaproteobacteria bacterium
CAATGTCATTTTTGATGTATCCTATTGATTAATAAAGACATTACGCGAAATATTTTAACACAGCTGCGGGGCTTTGGGCTTAACTTAACGGCATTGGGGTTACCCCCTGCTATTTATGGATTGTCATAGATGTTTCCTGGCCCCGGACTATTCGCAAATCCCCGCCAGCAGCTGGTTTTCAATACCCCCCTCCCCTTGCACTAAAAAGCCAATCGCGCGCATCGACGCCGCGGCAGAATCTTCAGCGCCTACCGAGCACTTTTCCCCGGCTCGCGACATTCTCCCCTGGAGCATTTCATGGAATTCCTGATGGATCCGTCCATATGGGTAGGCCTGCTGACGCTTGTCGTGCTGGAAATCGTGCTGGGCATCGACAACCTGGTATTCATCGCGATCCTGGCCGACAAACTGCCACCGCACCAGCGCGACCGGGCGCGCCTGATCGGTCTGTCGCTCGCACTGTTGATGCGGCTCGGGCTGCTGGCCGCCATGTCCTGGCTGGTCACCCTGACCGAACCGCTGTTCTCGATCGCCCAGCTCAGTTTCTCCGGACGCGACCTGATTCTTCTGGTCGGCGGCCTGTTCCTGGTGTTCAAGGCGACCATGGAATTACATGAACGCATGGAAGGCAACCTACATCAGGATGGCCCCAAGTCCGCCTACGCCAGTTTCTGGCTGGTGGTGGCGCAGATCATCATTCTCGATGCGGTCTTCTCGCTGGATGCGGTCATCACCGCCGTGGGCATGGTGGACGAACTGGGCGTCATGATGGCGGCCGTGGTGATCGCCATGGGTGTGATGATCATCGCCTCCAAACCGCTGACCAAGTTCGTCAATGCGCACCCCACTGTCGTCGTTCTGTGCCTGAGCTTTCTGCTGATGATCGGCTTCAGTCTGGTGGCCGAAGGTTTCGGCTTCCATATTCCCAAGGAATATCTCTACGCCGCCATTGGCTTCTCCATCCTGATCGAAACCTTCAATCAGGTTGCCTGGCGCAATCAGACCAAGAACGAATCCCGCCTGCCGTTGCGGGAGCGCACCGCCGACGCCATCCTCAGTCTGATGGGGGGGCGCAGAATGGCCACTGCGGCGGAGAAGTCGGCGGAGGTTGAGGAAGGCGAGCCACCAGCGGCTTTTGGCGAAGAGGAGCGCTACATGATTTCCGGCGTGCTGACCCTGGCCGAGCGTTCCATACGCACCATCATGACGCCGCGCGGTGATATTTCGTGGGTCGATTGCGCCGGCGACGCGGCCACTGTTCGCGCACAGTTGCTGGACACCCCGCATAGTCTGTTCCCGGTCTGCCGGGGATCGCTGGACAAGGTCATCGGCGTGGTTCGGGCCAAGGAACTATTTACCGCGCTGGACAACGGACAGGATCTGGCGGAATGCGCGGCGCGGTATCCGCCGATACTGGTGCATGATCGGATCGATGTGATCAAGATTCTGGGCGTGTTGCGCAAGGCAAAAGGCAGTCTGGTGCTGGTGGTCAATGAGTTTGGCACGATGCAGGGTCTGGTTACCCCGCTCGACATCCTGGAGGCCATCGCCGGTGAATTCCCCGATGCGGACGAAACCCCGGACATCGTCCGCGAAGGCGATGAATGGCTGGTCAAGGGTACGGCGGATCTGCATCAGTTGGAGCAATCCCTGGGCGACGTCTCGCTGGTCAGCCCGGATGATGACTACGCCACTTTGGCGGGTCTGTTGCTTGCTCAGCAGGATCGCATTCCCGCCATCGGCGAGACGTTCCGGTTTGGCAAGTTCCGCTTCGATATCGCACAGACTTCGGATCGCCGCATAGAGCTGGTCCGCATCGCCCGGACTGTGGTTGCACGTGAACAGCAATAGCGAGCACGATCGGATCGGGTTTTGAAACTAGCCATGCGCCAAACCACTGGAAGACTTCCGCTCTCGCAAGTGTTGCATGGACTGGCCGACGACCCGATTCGCGAACGCATCTCGGTTGGCGATCTGTTGGCAACCTTGGGGGATCGCGCCATCGGTGCGCTGCTGTTCATCTTTGCGTTCCCCAATGTGCTGCCGACACCGCCCGGAACATCGGCCATTCTGGGCGCGCCGTTGCTGTTTCTGGCGGCCCAGCTTGCCTTCGGCCGCCAGCCATGGCTACCCGCGATCATTACCCAACGGTCGATGTCGCGAGACGACTTTCAGACCATGATCCGCCGCATAGGCCCCTGGCTGGCACGGGCGGAGAAACTGCTGAAGCCGCGCCTGAGCAGCCTGGCCTTGCCGCCCATGGAGTATGTGATCGGGTTGCTGTGCCTGTTGTTGGCGACGTTATTGGTGCTGCCGATCCCTCTCGGCAACATGCTGCCGGCCCTGGCGATCAGCCTGATCGCTTTGGGTGTGCTGGAGCGTGACGGTTTGTGGGTGCTGGCGGGCCTGGTCACAGCGGGCTTGGCCATCGTGGTGGTTTCCGGCATGGTCTTCGCCATGATCAAGACCGGCATTTTTCTGTTCACTCAGGTATTGCAATAAAGCGATGCGCTCGAACAATTACTTCTCGCGGCGCTGGCAAGGCCAAGTGCCGGTGGCGACACTGTTCTGGCGAGACATGCTGGGGGTCGGCACCTTGATCAATCTGACGACCACCGCGCTGGCCCTGACCATGATCATCAATGGCATCCATGCCGGATTTGCGGTTGCGCTGCATTTCCTGCCGCTGCCCTTCAACCTGTTCCTGTTAGCCACGCTGAATCGTGCGCCGGATCGGAACACATTGCTGATGGCCATCGCTGTCGCATGGTTTGTCGTGATGACGCTGGCTTGAGCAACAGCGCACAGCAGATCGGTCGCGTATTCGCAATCGATCAGTTCATCTCGACGACATCCCGCGCCGGCGTCAGCCGTGCGATCAGCACCTTGTCCACCCGGTTCTTGTCCATGTCCATGACCTCGAAACGCAGACTGTTCCACTCGAAGTGATCGGCCGCGGTCGGGATGCGCCCCAGCCTGTGCATGACCAACCCACCCAAAGTATTGAATTCATTATCTTCCTCGCCCGGCAAGTCCTCGTCGATCTGCAGCGCGGACTTGAGCCGCTCGATGGTCACGCCGCCATCCACCAGCCACGAGCCATCCTCGCGTTGAACCACGTCGAGTTCATCCGTCGAATCCGCGGATGGCATATCCCCAACGATGGAGATCAACACATCGGTCAGCGTGACCACCCCTTCCAGATCACCGTATTCATTGACGATCAACGCGAATTGCATGCGGGACGTGCGAAAGCTCTCCAATAACTGGGTGGTGCTGACGCTTTCCGGCACATACAGCGGCGCTCGCAACGCCGCCTCGATGTCCAACGGCAAACCGTTCAAGGCCGGATTGAGCAAATCGGAGGTGCGCAGAATGCCGGCAATGTGGTCGAGTCCGTCACGGCAAACGACGATGCGCTCGTAAGGGCTGTCGGCTATCCGCCGGCGAATTTCGGCTTCCGGATCGTCAAGGTCGATCAGATACAGGTCGGACCGGTGGGTCATGATGGCGCTGATGCGTTGCTCGTCCAGGCGCAGCACATTGGAGACGATCTCCTGTTCGCTTTCATGGAATACCCCGGCCTCGGCGCCCTGTTCCATCAGGACGTTGATTTCCTCATCGGTCACCGGCGGCTCATCCTTGCGGCGGGCGCCCAGAATGCGCAACACGAAACTGGAGGACGACGACAGCAACCAGACCAGCGGCCGCGTCAAACGCGACAACAGGTTCATCGGCCGGGCGATCAAGGAAGCAATGCCTTCCGGTGCCAACAGTCCGAGTCGCTTGGGCACCAGTTCGCCAACCACGACGGTGACATAGGTCAGGCCAATGACCACTATGGTGAGGGCAATCCCCTTGGCATAGGGTGCGATCAAGGCAAACCCACCCAGCCAGACGGCCAGAGGATCGGCCAGCGCAGATTCGCCGATGGCGCCGCTCAGGATGCCGATCGAGGTAATGCCAACCTGGATGGTGGAGAGAAAAATCGAAGGTTCATTGTGCAGAACCAGGGCCGACTGGGCGCCGGGGCTGCCGTCGTCCGCCAAACGTTGCAGGCGAGCTTTGCGAGATGACACCACTGCTATTTCCGACATCGCAAATACGCCGTTGAGCAAAATCAACAGCAGCAATAACGCAATATCCATATAACAGCCGCCCAGCGCGAGTCAGCGCGCGGCCAAGGTGTTTGAACGCCTGCATTTTGCCTAATTGCGCGCTGACCAACTAACAATACTGGGGCGATCGTAGGCGTTCCAGCAATGTTCGATGCATACGGCGGCAGGCGCCGACAAGTAACCGCCGGCTTTTCCCAACGTGATGTGTATCTTGGAGGACGCGGCAGCAAGCATTCCTGACAGGATGGCTGCGTCAGGAATATGCTTTTCGTCCGACCAAGCCATACACTGCCGATCAAGCAAGGAAACCCCACCATGCACGACACCCTGCCGCTGTTGCGGAAAACCGATTTCCCCGTTCCACGTCGCCGCCGTCTGACCACCTTGCAAGTCAATCTGGGTTATCGCTGCAATCAAAGCTGTCTGCACTGCCATGTCAACGCCGGACCGTCGCGCCGCGAGATGATGGATGACGCGAACATCGAACTGATCCCCGCCGTGCTGGCGGCGCGCGGCCTGGAAACGCTGGATCTGACCGGCGGCGCGCCGGAACTGCATCCGCGTTTCCGCGAATTGGTGATGGCGGCGCGCGCGCTCAGCGTGCGCGTCATCGACCGCTGCAATCTGACCATCCTGTCGGAACCGGGATTCGACGATCTGGCCGGGTTTCTCGCGGCGCAAAGGGTCGATGTGGTGGCCTCGCTGCCCTGTTACCTGGAGGAAAACGTCGACGGCCAGCGCGGTGCGGGCGTCTACGCGCGCAGCATCGCCGGCTTGAAGCAGTTGAACGCGCTGGGCTACGGCAAAGTCGGCAGCGGACTCGATCTGACGCTGGTGTACAACCCGACCGGCGCCTTCCTGCCGCCGGATCAGGTCGGCCTGGAGGCGGCCTACAAGCGCGAACTGTTCGAGCGCCACGGCATCCTGTTCAACCAGTTGTTCACGCTGACCAACATGCCGATCCTGCGCTTCGGCAGCACGTTGATTTCGAAGGGACGCTTCGACGAATACCTGCATCTGCTGAAGGACAACTTCAGCCCCGCCAACCTGGAACAGGTCATGTGCCGTTCGCTGATCAGCGTCGACTGGCAAGGTCATCTGTACGACTGCGATTTCAACCAGATGCTGGGTCTGGGACTGCATGGCGCGGCAACCGCCCGCCCGCATCTGGCCGATTTGCTGCGCGGCGAGTTTGCCACCGACCTCGCCGACGCGCCGATCCTGGTGGCCGACCATTGTTACGGCTGCACCGCCGGCCAGGGCAGCAGTTGCGGCGGCGCGCTCAGCGAC
>JAGUXX010000019.1 GCA_020061585.1 Betaproteobacteria bacterium
ATTGCCGGCCTTTTCCGCCTTGGCTTCGGCGGGGCGGTTTTGCTGGGCTGAACGATCCATAGCCACCATCATCATGACGAGCAGGAAGGCGAGCATCACGCCGCCGATGATGTACACCGGCATGTTATTGACGCGGCGCACGCCCGCTTTCTTCGATACTTCGCCGGGCGAAGCGTCTGGCGACATTTGTTCTTCGGTGTTGTCACTCATGGTCGATTACTCCTTGCGAACCCAATGGCCGGCCGGATAAACCGTGCCGTCTTTCGCCTGATAGGCGCGCGCCAGCGATTGATTACCGACCAGCAGCGTGACGCGGTACAAACCCGATCCACCGGCTTGATCGAGGATGTAGCTCAAAGGCAGGCCGGGCGCGTCGGCGAGCGGCTTGCCCTGCCCTGCCGGTTCGGGTTTGAACTCCAGGACGGCGTAGCCTTTGGCGCGCATGGCTTCGATCATCGTGCTGCCGAAGGCATCGGGGGTGAGGTGTTGCAGGTTGAACCGGGTGTTGGCGGGCGGGTACAGCGCGACGAGCTGTTTCACCGCGTCATCGGCCATTTTCTGGTCATTGGCCGCCACGCTTTGGGTGAAATTGCCATAGGACGAAGGGGTGGTGGTCGCGCACCCGGCCAAGCCGGCCAAGAGCAGGGAAATGGAAAGAACAATGAATTGGCGCATGTTATTTCCCCCTGGTGATGGTTACGCGGTCTTGGCCGCTGCCGACACCGGCGATCAGGATTGCCTTGTCAAAAATCGTATCCACGATGTAGCGGTCGCCTTGCACGCGGTAATTGACCATGACGGTTTCATCGTCGGTGAAGAAGCCGCCGTCCTTGCGCACCACAAGCAAGGACGGTGCTTCGGTTTGCGCCATCGCCGACGGCATCTGGATAATCGTCTTGGTGCCGTCGTTGTAGACGCGCACCGGCTTCCATGCCGCCGAACCGGATACCTCATAGCCGAAATTCAAGTCGCCCAGGTACTCGTTCGTTTGTGGAATCGTGCGCTCCTGCTTTTCCTTGACTTCGCGGTTCTTGATGGCTTCCCACTTGGCGGCGGCAACCTCGGGGTAGGTGAACCCGACGCGCGGCATGTACTCGGTGCGGTGCGAGCGCAACCGCATGTGGTAGGTGCGGCGGTTGGTGGTGACGATCAGCGATGTTTCCAGGCCAACATCCAGCGGCTTGATGATGAGGTGCTGCACTTCGGCCGAGCCGGTGCCGGTGATGGCCGGCTCGACCGTCCAGCGCGCCTGGTCGCCCAGGTGAATCGAGTTCACTTGCTCGCCGGGTTGTAATTCCACGTCGCAGACTTGCAGCACCGCGCAAACGATGCTGGGCTGTTGCGCGCCGAACAGGAAACGGATCGACCCTTCGGGGCCGGAAACCGGCTTCATGCCGGTGGCGCTGGCCGCCTGCCATTTTTGAGCGATAGAGACAGCCGCCTTTTCCTGCGGGGTCAATTTTGGATTCTGCTTTGAGAAATAGGCGTCGGCCGCGTTGTCGCCGGAGGCGAGGGCGAGAGCGGGCGCGGTGCCCAGGATTATTGCGAAGAGATATTTTTTCATGGGATGCCCCTTAAAGTTGTTTCGACCAGGAGAAGTCACGGACATAGATGCCAAGCGGGTTGTTGCGCACTTGATCTTCCGTGGTTTGCGGCGTGGGTGGCACGATGTAGACCGTGACCAGGGCGCGCATACGGAAGGGCGGGTTCTTCACGACGCCCTGGCGGTCGCGTGTCGTTTCCACCCACTCGACTTGCCAGGTGTCGGCTGTCTGCGGAATGACGGAGACGATTTCGATACTCACCATTTCCGTCGCGGCACGGGCAAACGGGCTGCTTTCGGCGGTGCCGTTCAGCCACTCGTTAGCCTTGATGGTTGCTGGCTCGTTGGTTGCCAACATTGCATACGCGCGGAATACTGCGCGGCGCTGCAAGGCCACGTCGGGCGTAACCATGCGCAGGTCGGTAATGAAGGAGGCAACCGAGGCATGAACGACGCGCTGGTCGGCTGGTTCGGCGCGCTGGGCCGGGGCAACGGCGACGGCCTGCCCCAGCTTGTCCACCTCGACGACATACGGCACGAACTTGGATTGCCCGCCGATGTAGATCATCCCGCCGACCCCGGCCAGCGCGATCATCAGCGCCAGGATGCCGAGCAGTTGCCACATGTTGCGGGCGGCCACAACCGAAGCGGTATGATCGTTCCAGGTGCGCCGTGCGGTGAGATAGGGGTTCTCGCTTTCGCTTTGGCGGCGACCGCCCGCCATTGGTTCGGCGCTGCGCCGCTGATCGTTGTTGGGCTTCTTGAAGATCAAGCCCTTGATCGTTTCTCCGATGCTCATGCTGTTGCTCCGTAGTCGTTTAGATTCAATCCCCGGTTCGCCAGCCATTCATGCACCCATCCGTCGCCAAACTTGGCTTCCAGGGTTTTGATGGTGGCGATGGATTCTTTGTCCGCTGCGGCGACAAAGGCAAGCGCAAGCGGGCCGAGCGCGAGGTCATAGAGGCGGCGGCCGTTTTCCGAGACGTAGTAGTACTGGCGCTTGGGGAGCGCCGTCGCCAGAATGTCAATCTGGCGGGCGTTGAGGCCCATGCGGCGATAAAGTGCAGACGTGTCTTCGTCGCGGGCGTAGACGTTCGGCAAGAACATCTTGGTGGCCGTCGATTCCACGATCACATCCAGGATGCCGCTGTTTGCCGCGTCCGAAAGGCTTTGTGTCGCCATCAGCACCAGGCAGTTAGCCTTGCGCAGCACCTTGAGCCATTCCCTGATCTTGGCGCGGAAGGCGGGGTGTCCGAGCATCAACCAGGCTTCATCGAGGATGATGACGGCCGGCTGACCTTTCAGGGCGCGCTCGATGCGGCGGAATAGATAGAGTAATGTCGGCAGCGCATATTTTTCGCCCAGGTTCATCAGTTCTTCGATCTCGAATACGGTGAAGTCCGAGAGCGACAAACCATCTTCTTCCGCATCAAGCAAGTGACCCATCGTTCCGTCCACCGTGTATTGCTTAACGGCTTCACGGATGGTTTCATCCTGGATCGTCACCGTGAATTCCGACAAGGTGCGGGCACCGCTGGCGTGCATACTCATAATGGCGTTGCCGATTTCGTTGCGCTGCCCTGGCGTGGTTTCCACGTTGTTCAGGGCAAGGATCGTGTCGATCCATTCCATTGCCCAGGCGCGGTCGCCCTTTGTTTCAAGGAACTGCAACGGGCAAAATGCCAGCCGGTCATCATCGGCGGCCACCGTGAAGTGCTGGCCAGATGCGCCCTTGCTCGTCGCGCGGATACCGGCCGCGAGCGGATACAACGACATGCCTTTATCGAAGGCGAAGATCGACATGCCCTTGTAGCGCCTGAGCTGGGCGGCAATTATTCCCAGGTGCGTCGATTTGCCCGCGCCGGTCGGGCCAAACATGAACGTGTGGCCGACATCGCGCACATGCAGGTTCAGGCGGAAAGGCGTGGCGCCATGCGTGACGCAGTGCATGAGCGCCGGAGCCAGCGGCGGGTACATCGGGCACGGCGCTTCGTCCAAGCCTGTCCAGATCGTGCTGGTCGGCAGCAGGTCGGCCAGGTTCATCGTGTTGATGAGGGGGCGGCGCACGTTTTCGACACCGTGACCGGGCAGACTGCCAAGGAAGGCATCTTGCGTGTTGATGGACTCGATGCGGGCGGCGAAGCCGAGGCGGTTGATGGCCTTCTCCACCTGGCGCGCGGACGCTTCCAGCTTGGTGCGGTTTTCGTCCATCAGGATCACGACGCTGGTGTAATAGCCTTGGGCCACCAAGCCGCTATTGACTTCGGCAATCGCCGATTCGGCATCGGCCACCATCGACATCGCATCCTGGTCGATGTTGCCGGTATTGGTGTTGAACACCTGGTCGAAGAAGCCGCGAACTTTTTGCTTCCACTTCTTGCGGTATTTGTCC
>JAGUXX010000208.1 GCA_020061585.1 Betaproteobacteria bacterium
GAGGCGCTGCTGGCGTCGCTGCCGAAGTTGCGCGCGGAAGCGGCGCTCACGGGGGAGGCCGAGTCGGCCGAGGCGGCGCTTCCCGAGCCGGCGGCGTCGATCGACATGACCGAGCTGCAGGCTTTGGTGGAGCGGCTGGCGGGGGTGACCATGGCGCGGTTGCGCGACGATCTCCAGGCCGATCTCCAGGCCGATCTCCAGGCCGACCTCCAGGCCAGTACCGATGGCTTGCTGCCGCAAATGGAGAATTTGCGCCAGGATGTCCACGATGCGCGGGCCAGGGTCGATGCGCATGCCGCCCAGATCGAGCAACGCATAGACGGATGGGGCGGCCGTCTGGACAGCTTGGCCGAGGCGTTTGCCCAGGTTGCCCGGGACGTGCAATCCATGCGATCCACCCAGACCGAAGCTGAACAACGCCTGGATCAGCGCATTGCGCAACTGCATGAACAACTCGACGCGGCCCGGCAGCCTGTCGAACCGGTTGCCGAGGCGCTGGGCGAAGTGACCCACCAAGCGCTGCAGGCCATCCAGGCCGAGCTTGGCGAACTGCGCCAGCGCGACAGCGAAACCCGCTTGCGTCAGCTGGTCGCGGAATCTCTGGCCAGCCTCCAGCCGAGCAGCCAAGCGCCGGCTGTGGTCGAGAAACAGGCATCAGCGCAGCCGGCGGTCGACGGCGCCTGGCAAGCCGAATTGGCCCAATTGCAGGGCAAGGTCAAGGCCTTGTCCATCGCCACCGCCGTGGCTGGGGCGCTGCTGCTGGTGCTCGGCATTGTGGTATTCGCGTAGTAATCGGCCGCGTACCAAAGAATCACGTAGGGTGCGCCGTGCGCACCGTTTGATGTCGGATGGTGCGCACGGCGCACCCTACGGAGTATCGGCATCGGGGGATGACGGTTGCGCGAAACCCATGCTTGGCCCGCCATGTGCAGGGTTTTTGGCGCAAGTTGCCGTAGCGGGCACCGGCTTGGTGCAAAATTCCCCACATGAAAGTGATCGATCATGACAACTGGCTGCAAGCCGATGCCGGCGGCCGGCGAGAGGCGGCGGATGTGCGGGCGTGGCGGCAGGCGTTTTTGTCGATACGCTTGGCGCCTGGCGTGCCCGCCGATGTCGCCCGGCTGATCGAGGTGGCGCGCGGCGGCATGTTGTACAGCTATTTTTTCCAGCCGCTGCTGATCACCGGGGTCGAACAATGCTATCGCGCCTTGGAGCTTGGCGCCCGGGTGCGTTGCGCGCGCCTGGGGCATGACACCGTCTGCGTCGATCGCGACGGCAAGGCGCACCCGCTGTCTTTCGGCCATAACCTCGGGGTATTGGCCCGCTATGGCTTGATCCAGGATGCCGATTTGCTGCTCTGGCGACAGGCGCGGGAATTGCGCGATTGGGTCGCTGAACCGGCCAATCAGACCGCATTGACGCGTGAGCATGGCGTTACCGCCCTGTCGCGGGCGGCGGAATTGTTGGCGAAGCTGTTCCGCGATTGAACGGCGGCGGGCCGCCTTCAAGTTGCGCGAATTTTGGCCGATAGCTCTATCCTGTATACATCGACGCGGCGCCGGCAAACACTAGGCGTGGCGGGAAAGGAGTACGAGATGCGACTATCGGTTCGTTTCGCCGGGTTCCTGATCATGCTGCTGCTCGCGGCGCTGGCGCATGCCCAGCAGCCCGCGTTGCGCCTGGGCATCATGCCGTTCAACAGCACGCTGGCGCTGATCAAGACGCATCAGCCGTTGCGCCTGCATCTGGAAGCGGCGCTGAAGCGGCCGGTGGAAATCTATACCGCCGCGGATTACGCGGCGTTTCATCGCGATTCGCTGGCCGGGGCGTTCGATCTGCTGATCACCGGGCCGCATTTCGGGGTGATGTGCATCGATCAGGGCTATACCCCGCTGTTTCACTACAAAACCAGCTTGAAGCCGATTTTTGTGGTCGGCAAGATGGCGGGCATCAATAGCGTGGACAAGTTGAAGGGCAAGCGTATCGGCTTGTCGAATCGTCTGTCGGTCTCTTCCATCGTCGGTTTGCGCTGGCTGGAGGAGCAGGGCTTGCAGGCCGGGCGCGATTTCGAGGTGCTGGAAAAGGCCACCCACGGCGCGGCGATTGCCGCCGTGGCGGTGGGGGATCTGGATGCGGTATTGACCACCTACACGCCGCTCAAGCAGGTGCCGGCCGATGTGCGCGCCAAGGTCGGCGAGTTGCCGACGACAGTGCAGGTGCCGCATCTGATGACGCTGGCGCATAGCCGTCTGGGGCCGGCGCTGGTGGAACAGGCGCGCGGCGCGTTGCAGTCGTTCGCGGCGACTGCGGAGGGCCAGACGTTTTTCCGCGATACCGGCTATCAGGGCTATGACCCGGTCGGGGCGAACGATCTGAAAATGCTGCAACCCTATGTGCCGATCGTGAAACAGATGATGGGGCTGTAATCAGCGGGGCTCGATCATGTTTAAACACATCACCCCGCGCATCACCCTGCGCGGCAAACTGTTGCTGGCCAGCATACTGGTCGAGATCGTCATGCTCGGGCTGCTGCTCGGCAACAGCGTGCGCTTGATCGACCAGCATCTGGGACAACAGTTGGAGACGCGCATCCAGGCCATCGAACTGGCCTACAAGACGGCGGTGGCGCCGTCGCTCGCGGCGCGCGACTACGCGACGCTGCGCGACATACTCGATGGCTGGAAGCGGGCGGAGGATGTGCGCTATCTGGTGGTCATCGACAAACAGGGCCGCACCCTGGCGGCCTCCGGCTGGCACAACGGTGATGCCTTGCCGCCGCCAGGCCCGGATGCGCGCGGCGGCGATGTGCGCCACGTGCGGTTCAGCGTCGATTTTCTCGGCCAGGTTTATGGCGATGTGCAGTATGGCCTGTCGACCGGCTTCATCCAGGTGGCGAAGCGCGAACTGCTGACCCAGGGCGGCATGATCGCGCTGACCGAGATTCTGATCACCATGCTGCTGCTGTCATTGATCGGCATGTGGCTGACCCGGCATCTGGCGGCGTTGATGAATGCCAGCGAACGGGTAGCGGAGGGCGATTACGCAACCCGGGTCGAGGTCGGTTCCAACGACGAGGTCGGGCAATTGGCGGAGCGCTTCAATCGGATGTCCAGCGCCGTGCAGAGCCGTATCGATGCGCTGTCCGACAGCGAGCAGCGGTCGCGGGCGATCGCCGATTACACCTATGGCTGGGAAAACTGGTTTGCGCCGGATGGCGGCCTGCTGTGGGTCAACCCGGCGGTGGAACGGGTGACCGGATTTTCGCCGTCGGAATGTCAGGCGATGGCCGATTTTCCGATGCACCTGGTGTTCGGTGACGATCAGGCGTTGATGCTCGACTGCCATCGCCTGGGCTTGTCCGGACAGACCGGGCGCGACCAGGAATTCCGCATCCGGCGCAAGGACGGCCGGATCATCTGGGTGGCGATGTCCTGGCAGCCGATCTTCGACGAAGCCGGCGTGTCGCTGGGCTACCGTTCCAGCGTGCGCGACATTTCGCTGGAACACCATGCGCGCGAGGAACTGGTCTATCAGGCCAGCCACGACGCGCTCACCGGCCTGCACAACCGCCGCGCCTTCGAGCAGGAACTGGATGCGGCGCTGCTGGCGTTGCGCGATGGCGGCGAGGCGCGCACCCTGCTGTACATCGACCTGGATCAGTTCAAGCTGGTCAACGACAGTTGCGGCCATTCCGCCGGCGACCAATTGCTGCGCGAAATCAGCTCGGTGATGCGCAACAGCGTGCTGGAAGGTTTCCTGGCGCGCCTCGGCGGCGACGAGTTCGGCTTGCTGTTGCAGGCCGATCTGTCCGACGCGCGGCGGCGCGCGGAAAAGCTGATCGACAGCATACGCGGCCATGTGTTCGTCTATCAGGGCCAGTACTTCCACATCGGCGCGTCGATCGGCATGGTGGCCGTGAACAACGCTGCCGATGGCATCGACGAGTTGCTGATCGCCGCCGACCAGGCCTGCTACGCCGCCAAGGACAAGGGACGCAACCGGATCGAGGTGTACGCGGCGGAAGACGCGTATTACCAGTCGCAGCGAGCGCAGATTCTGTCGGTGGCGCAGATTGCCGGCGCGCTCAAGGAAAACCGCCTGGTGCTGTATTACCAGCGCATCGTGCCGTTGCAGCCGGGCCTGGAAGAGCATGTCGAAGTCCTGTTGCGGATGATCGGCGACCAGGGCCGGCTGATCTCGCCCAGTGTGTTCATTCCGGCGGCGGAGCGCTTCAATCTGATGCCGCAGGTCGATCGATGGGTGGTGGATCGGGTCTGCCATCTGCTCGGCGAGGGCC
>JAGUXX010000322.1 GCA_020061585.1 Betaproteobacteria bacterium
CCCTTGCCGTATACCCCATACGGCAGCGGGTCCGCGCCTAGCCTGGCGGAAAAATCCATCCGTTTTATTTGCACCGGCAAGCGTGCAACACCACACTAGTTGAACGAAAAATGCTTTTTGGCGAGCATCCGCACTCAACCCTTTCCGTCATTCGTACGTCCACCGAGCAAAACCATTCACATTCAGTGCGGTCAAGGAGCGAGCGAAGACACGCGAGCATTTACGAAAAAAGCGGACAATCCAGTTCGAGGTAGTGGCAGCTTGGCACGAGTGCGGTATGCTTTGTTGCGGAAATACGAGGAGTCTAGATGCAACCGGTTCGCACAGGACAAGACCAACGACGGGAGATACGCCTCAGAAAAACACGGGCGTTACTGAACAACCCGCTGGATCTGGCCGTCAACTACTCGATCGCCCGCGAGCCCGCCACTATCGAGGAAGCGTTTGGCCTGGTTTACCAAGCGTATACCGAGGTTGGCCTGCAAGCCGAAACCGACTCCCGCATCCGTTTCACCAAATACCATGTCATACCAAGCACCAAGGTTTTTGTAGCCGTGTTCCGGCCGGAATTGACCAAACCGGAATTCGAGCGCGGCCATGTCAATGACAACAAGCAGGTGGTCGGCACGCTAACTCTGGTGCTCGACTCATCACTGGGCTTGCCGGTGGAGCAGGTCTGTGGCACGGAAATTCAGGAGATGCGCGACCAGGGCGCGAAACTGGCCGAAGTCATTGCTTTGGCGATCGACCCCCAGTTTCGCCGCCACAATGTCATGATGTTCCTGTACAAGATCATGTTCGAATACGCCCGACTGAAAGGCGTCACCGATATCTGCTGCGCCGTGACCAAGCGGCATATCGAGTTTTATCGGGACATACTGCTGTTTCGCCCATTGGGGCAGTTGTTGCCGTATTCCGCCGGCAACAACCTTGAAGTCCAGGGACATGTCCTGAATATCGACCATGCCTTCGGCGATTCCAAGGCAACCTATTCGACCGAGGGTTTCGACGCCAACGTTCATGACTTCTTTTTTGCCGGCGAGATAGAGCTGTCCATGAATGAAGGAGCGCCATGGGATACCGCTACAATCGATTACTTTCTGACGCAGAAAACCCGATTTCTCGATACGCTCACCCCTGAAGAAAAGGCAAAGATCCGAGCGGAATATGCGCTGCGGAATCTGGTTTTTCCCTACTGAATCGCATCGTCGAGGAAAACATGGCTGAATACGCACAACTGTTCAAGCGCAATCTGGGTCTGGTCTCCGCATCGGATCAGGAAACTCTCCGGAAATCCCGCGTCGCCGTCGCCGGCCTGGGGGGGGTCGGCGGCATCCATCTGGCCACGCTGGCGCGCATGGGCATCGGCAATTTCAACCTGGCCGATCTGGATACATTCGGCGAAGTGAACATGAACCGTCAGTATGGCGCCAATGCCAAGACCATCGGCCTGCCCAAGGTAACGGTCATGGCCGACGTAGTGCGCGACATCAACCCCGAGGTCAATTTGCGGCTGTATGAAAACGGCGTGCAACCAGACAATGTCGTGGAGTTTCTGCAAGATGCCGATGCGGTGGTCGACAGCATCGACTTTTTCGCCATCAAGGCGCGTATCCTGCTCTACAAAACGGCAAGGCAATTGGGAAAAACCGTGTTTTTCTCGGCGCCAATCGGCCATTCCGGCACCTTGCACGCGTTTACGCCGGACGGCATGTCCTTCTTCGACTACTACGCGATCCGCGAGGACATGACGCCGTTCGACCAACTGGTTGCGTTCACCATTGGCCTGACCCCGCGCGGTACACACTGGAAATACATGGATCTAACCAAGGTGGACTTGAACAGTCACGCCGGTCCATCACTGGCCAGTGCCTGCGACATCAGCGCGGGACTGCTGACTACGGAAGTCTTCGCGCATCTGTTGACTCGCCGCCCCGTGCAGGCGGCGCCGATGTTCGTGCAGTTCGACCCCTATCGTGGGTTGTATAGGCGTGGTCGCCTGTGGCTTGGCGGCAAGGGGCCTTTACAGTCCTTCAAACGATGGATCGTCGCCCGCAAATTCCACGCTCAGGCGGATGAATTCAATCGACAGATGTTGAACAAGTAACCAGAAGCAATTCAGGATACGCCGCGGCGGGACGCAACCAGAAGCGTCACTCCTCCGCCAACAGCCGTTCCAGAATCCCCCGTTGTTCTTCGGGCGAAAAGAAGAACGGGTAAAGACTGCGTTCCGGGCTGCTTGCGCCTTTACCACCGAACGTCTCGATTTGTTGCCGCATCTCGGCCATCGGCAGATGCAACAGCACAACCGATTTGTTGACGCGGTTGTTCATGCGTTCTTCACCCAGCATGCGAAACCCCAGTTTCTTCTCGTAGAACGCCTGATGCCTGGGTATCACCTCGATCACGGCATCGCTGCACTCATGCAAGACGCCATAAAGAAAAGCAATATGTATCATGCCGGCCAGCACCTTTTTACTGCCGTGATCCTCATCGATGGCCAGCTTGCTCAACTCCCCCACAAGCCGCCCCTGCTGACGAAACTCGTCGATCTTGTCCTTGTATATCTCGTCAGCCAGCAGACCTTGGTCAGAATCGTAGCCCACCGTGACTGTACCGACGACCTGCTCGCCCAGATGCGTCAGTATGGTGATCCGGTTGGGATTGCCCTTGATGTGCGCTTTTGGGTAGCCGCGCCAGGCATAGCGCTTCTGCACCAGCAAAGTCGCGCCTTCGTAAGCATTTTCACTCTGGGCAAAACGGATCTTGATCGGCGTCTGGCTCGCAGGATCTTCAGCCAGATCCAGCGCCTCCGGCGACAGTGGCTTGAGCCGTCTTGGTACCGCCATCTGCACAACAGTACGCGCAAAGCGGTCGGCCTTGGCCCGGTTGCCTTTAGTCCAATCGAACATTCCCATTACCGTCTTCCTCATCCATATCATTGATATTAGCGACGAAATTCATAACCAGCATCAGCTTTCAAGCTGGGTCGAGACGCCGGGGATGCCTTGGCGTGTTTGCCCGCCATGCGGCTTTTTTACTTAAAGTAACTGCTTGATTTCATGGTTTGTCTAGTATGGAATTGCACGCTATCCTGCCCATAAAACAGCGGCTATTCCCGCCATGCGTTATCGCGCCCCCTTGCCGTATACCCCATACGGCCGCGGGCTCGCGCCTAGCCTGACGGGAAAATCCTGCCGCTTTATTTGCGCCGGCAAGCGTGCGACACAACACTAGCATAGCAATATTGCAGGATACTCAAGAATCAAATCAAGCATCAGTCTTCGCTTGTAGCGCGCGAAGGCTGGCTACACAGTTTCTGTATGGTCGTTCCTGCATGGATAGTCCAATATCGGAGCCGAATTATGGAAATCAAGCAAGAAGATGTCATGACCATCATCAGCGCCGGAATCAAGGCGCCATCGGCAGACAACAGCCAACCCTGGAAATTCCGCCCTGATCGCAACTCGATACACGTTTCCTACGACACCGAACGCGTGGGGATGTTCTTTGACAGCGCGCTGACAGCGACTTACATGAGCCTGGGAGCGGTTTGTGAAAACATGCGGCTCCAGGCAGGGAAACTGGGTTACCAAGTTGACGTGGAACTCCACAACGCGAGTCATGAAGCGCGAAACCCCGTCTTCACACTGCACCTGACATCGGCTGGAGCCAGCCCTTCGCCTCTGGCGGATGCCATCGCAACCCGAATGACCAACCGGTTCCTCTATCGTCGCGACATGCCCATCGAAGCCTCGGCGCTGACAGGCATCGAATTATCCATTGAACGAGATACGGGTTGCCGGGTTCACTGGACAAGCGACGGCGAATCCCGCAAAAAGGTGATGAAAGCCGTGATGCTGGCGGATCTGGTGAGGTTTACACAGCCACAGATTCATCATGATTTTCACGAAAAACTGCATTTTGGCCGCGATGCGATCACCAGCCGGGATGGCCTTGCCGCCGCGACACTCGGACTGGAAAAACCGCTGCTGCCGCTGCTTCGGCTGCTGAAACCCTGGCCAGTGTCCAACGCGCTGAACCGGCTTGGACTGCATTACATCATGGCCTGGCGCGGTGGCTGGCTGCCTATGTGGGCTGCCGGCGCCATCGGGGTCATCGTTGCCCAACCCGAAACCAGTTGTTTTGCCATGGGCAGAGCATTGCAACGCGTCTGGCTGGCGGCTACGCATGCCGGACTTGCCTTTCAACCGTTTGGCGCGCTACCTCTGCATTTTCTTCGCCTAAGGGAACTGGCCGGCGCCGGGCTGACCGAACATCACCGGCGGCGTCTGACCCAGGCTGATGCCTGTTGGCGCGGAGCGGTGAATGCGCCAGCGGATCAGCATCTGGTGATGATTTTCAGATTGGGGCACGTCATACGGGTGCCGGAACAATCCAGACGCAGAGAAGAATCATTGTTCCTGCAATGAACCCTGTCGGATAACTTTACACAGACGCCGAGCAAAAACCGGGATATCCACGCAACACATTGTTTTATATGGGATATAAAAACATGGCACGGTTGATGCTTTACATATCACGCAGCATCTTGCCAGATCACGAATTCACATGATTCACTTTTTTGGAGAATGAAAATGAAATTGTTCAAACTGACCGCGATCGCTTTCGCGATGGCCGCTTCCACCCAAGCCTCCGCCGTGACCGTTGCCTTCGACAGCAACTGGGCTTTCAACTACCTGGGCACCGGTGTAGCCGGCGCTTACATGCCCATCGACGAAATGACGTTCCAGGGCCTCAGCTACGTCAGCAGCACCGACGTCAACACCAATGGCGTCATCGACGCGGGCGACACCTTCAACGATTACGGCCGCCTGGGTGCGACCGGCTTCTCCAACGATGGCAGCCCGCTTGCCGCAGTCGACACCGGCCTTAGCTTGGATTATGCGCTCACCAGCGTATTCACCGACTGGACCGGCACTTTCGCCAACCCGGTGCCGAATGGCCTCGGCGGCTTCAACACCGGTTACGCCTTCACCCCCGGCGGCACCATGGAAATCTACCTGGGCACGGCTGCTGGCGGCACCATGGCCCAAAACACCTTCGCGACTTCTTCTGATGGCACACCGGTCATGAGCCTGACCATCATGGAAGGTGAAGGCAACATCAACTTCGGCAATCCGTCTGGCGTGGATGGCAACATCAACATCCTGTTCGCGATTACCTCGGTTGCTACTGGCTACTGGTTCATGGACACCAACAATGACGGCATTGCCGACACCGATGTCGCCGACCTGTTGCTGGCTGGTGCCCTGACTGTTGGCTTGACCGACTCCAACGCGAACATCATCACGCCTGTCAATGCAGTGGTTGCCGACTTCGTCGCCTCGACCGGTGATGGCATTCCTGACGGCATCGGCGACATCTATGTCACCAATGATGGCTCCTTCCGTCCCGCCGTTTTCCTGGTCCCGGAACCCACCACGCTGGCATTGCTGGGTCTTGGTCTGGCCGGTCTCGGCTTCGGCGCGCGTCGTAAAGCGGCCTGATCGCCCAGTCACCGCAGCTAAAAAGGCCCCAGGGTTTGCGCCTTGGGGCCTTTTTTATTTTTACTCGCCGCCTGCGCACGGTAATATCCAGTCCATGATCCTCACAGCCATGGAGCCAAGATGAGGCACGGAGCCGCAGAAAACAATCGTCATCATGTCATGCTGTTGCTGAAACTGGCCGCCTGCATACTTTGCGCCGCTTTTACTACCGCCAATTGGGCTGACGATGCCGGAGACCGTTTGGCGCAGCAGGTTTACGACAGGCCCAACGGCAAGGATGCCACATCCCTGGTCAGCATGACTCTGCAGGAAAAAGGCCGGCCGCCCAGATTGCGCAAGATGCTGGTCTACCGGCTTGACAAACAGCGGGGTGAAATCGCCTCGCTGATCCGTTTCCTGGAGCCGGCAGACATTGAAGGCACTGGATTGCTGACCCTTGACAAGGCAAACGGTGATTCACATCAATGGGTTTACCTGCCGGCCATGGATCGCGTCCGAAGGATAGACAGCGGCCGAAAAGGCGGGCGGTTCGTCAACTCGAATTATTTTTACGAGGATTTACGCGACCGCAAAGTCTCTCAGGATAACCACCGTGTTCTTGGTCAGGAAGTTGTTTCCGGGCTGAACTGCGTATTACTCGAAAGCATACCAACGGAAGCCGAAAATTCGGTCTATACCAAGCGGCTGAGTTGGGTTGACCCAGCGACAGCCTTGCCGATGCGGATCGATTTTTTCGAGAAAAACAATAGCCAACCCAACAAGCGTCTGGAAATTCTCGACACGCAAAAAATCCAAGGCTACTGGACCGTCATGGACAGCGTCATGACCGACCTGAAGACAGGCAGCATGACCCGGCTGAATGTCGAGAAAATGCGCTATGACCGCCGCCTGCCGAACAGGTTGTTCACCACACAAACGCTGGAAGATGAAAGTGCAGAGGAAAGATACCGGCCCTGACACGATTTTGCCGCCTTGGCAAAGATCAGGTGGCGTTCGATGGAACTTGCGTAAACAAGCTTGTGCAGGTCACGCTGGATATAGCCGGAGTTCAACTGAACCACCGTCTTGACTGGATGCCGGCCCGCGCCAGTATGACGTTTCTAGTTATCAACGACCTGATCAATGATTGACCACCTCAACATACAGATTCAGTCCGCCTGACCAATAAAGGGATTGCCATGATCATCAAACTCAAGCTTTTGCTCCCAAGTCTATTCATCGCCTTGTCGACAGCCGGTTTTGCCAGTCACGCCGAAGAAGCCGAATTGAATGAAGATGCGGATGAAATGAGCGAGATGGCCGCCAAACCGAAAGCAAAAAAATCGTCCAAGGGCAAGCGCAAGCAAGAAGGTGTCTGGACCTTCAAAATGGATAACTTGCGCGCCTCGGTCGGCGCCTATACCGATGATCCGGGCCCCTCAAGCAGCGTCGACCTGTTCGGCGCGGCCAGTGGCAAGATGCAGACTGGCGCCTGGGAATTCGCCCTCGGCGCGCGTGTCGACGCGCAAACCCAAGGCGGCAACCCGGACTTTACGCGCGGCAAACTGGATTACGGCGAGAACTATGCGCGTTGGCGCAGCGATGAACTACGCCTGACCATCGGCACGCAGACTGTGCTGTGGGGTCGAGTGGATGATATTTCCCCGATTGATCGTCTCAGCCGGGTCGATTTGACTCGGTTGATCCTCGACAAACAGCCGGATCGCCGGCGCGCCGTGCCGGCCGTACGGATGGAGCGATTTTTCGGCGATTACAAGCTGGATGCCGTCTGGCTGCCGGTATTCGAGTCGGCAGTGATGCCGCATACCGATAGCGCGTGGCATCCGGTGGATAGAGATAGGGAACGCATCATCGGCTTGGGTTCAGTCCCAGGTATCAGTGGTTTCCAGATACACGATGACGAACATGGCAGCGGCGGTGGTGGCCTGCGCTTGACCCGCACCGGCGGCGATATCGATTACGGCATCAGCGCGCAGCGTGTCAGGCTTTCATTGCCCTACTACCAGTTGGGCGCGGGCGTGCTGACCGGGGTGCATCCCTATACCTGGGTGCTCGGCGGCGAACTGGAAATGCAAATGGCCGGCGCCACTTGGCGCGCGGAAATCGCCTGGAACAGCGATATACCCTATACCACTACAGCAGCTGAGTTGCGCAAAGATTCCGGCTGGGACTGGGTGCTGGGCTCGGAATTCTTCCCCGGCGACGCGGAAACCCGGGTCACCGTGCAACTGGCCGGCCACAAGACCAATGCCAATGGACCGATACTGGACCGAGATGAATGGCACGCCTTGACCGGCGAAGTGGAGCACCCGTTTTCGGAAGGACGTTGGCGGATGAATGTGCGGTTTTCCGCCGGACTGGATGAACGCAATGTGTACTTCAACCCTAGACTCGCTTACCTGGGCATCGACCAGCATGAGTTTTTTGTTGCCGCGCATCTGTTCTCCGGCACGGAAAAAACCTTGGGTGGCTATTACGAAGACAAGGATTTGATCGAATTAGGCTGGCAAGCCAAGTTCTGACCAGATTTCGGGGGTATTGAATGGCTTCCAGCAAGGGCTCGCCAGATACACAGCCCAACACGATTATTCCGGATGTACCGCAATACTCACCCCACCTGATACATATCCCGGAACCTGAAGGCAGGTTCTGGAAGTTCGTTGAGCCCAGGTTGCTTGGTCAGCACACTGCAATCGCGTTAATTGTTCTGATACATGTTGTTGCGGCTTTCTTTATTTGGCGCCTTGAATTCAACAATTCGCCTTCGCTCTATTACCCGGAACAGTCCCCGGCCGCCGTACTGGAACGGGAGATTCGCGAAGAGTTCCCCAATGACGAGCTACTAATCGCACTATTCAGCGGAGGGGAGCTGTACTCCCTCAACGTGCTTCAGGCGCTGGACAAACTCGGCCGTCAACTGGAACAGAATCCCGTGGTCGATCGCGTGCTATCCGTGACACACGTAGATCGTATCGGTGCAACAGATGACGGGTTTACGGTCGAACGCCTGATCGATGCGGAGAATCTGGATCAACTCAGCAGTGAAGAGTGGCGGCAAAGAGTGCTCGCCGATCGGTTTGCTCCAGGATGGTTGGCTTCAGAAGACGGCACCGTGCTGTCAGTGGTCGTTCGTGTCAAGAAGCTGAACGAAAGCCGTGAGCGTGTCGCGCTCGAAGAGTTTTTTCGAGAAGCGGTAGCCGATGTCGGGTTGAGTGATCGACTGGTTGCCGTAGCGGGTCCGGTCGCACTGGATGCCGCCGAGTTCCGATCGATGATCCAGGACAGCATCATGTTTACTCCGCTGGTGTTCGCACTCGGACTTGAACTGCTGCTCTGGGTCGTCGGACGGTTCCGCCCGATGGTGATAGGCGCAATTGCGATGAGTACGGTGGTGGTCAGTTGCGTTGCGCTGATCTCGGCGGTAGGACAACCTTACACCTTGGTGACAGCCATGGTGCCAACGCTGCTTGCCGCATACACAGTTGCCAATTTGTTGCATTTTTATGCAGCCTTGCAACGTACCCGGCATGCCGGATTCCGTCGCCCCAGGCGAGTCATTTACGCCAGCCGTCTGGTACATAAACCGGCTTTTTTCAACTTGCTGAGCACGATTGCCGGCATGGGTAGCCTGATACTGGTGCCTATCCCGCCTGTTCAGGTTTTCGGACTTGTTTGCGCATTCGGCACAGTCATGATCTATCTGACTGTGTTTTACCTGATCCCACCCTTGCTGGTTGCCTACGATACAGGTCCCTGGCCGAAGAGCAGCGCGGGATTTGCATGGACCAAACGGATTTCTTACGGGCTGGCCAGTTTCAGCATGCGCCACGCAGGTTGGGTAGTGCTGGGCATCGTGCTGGCGGTTGGTCTATCGGCCCACAAGATCTGGGAAGTTACTGTCGAATCGAACCTGCTGAAATTCTTCAATGAAGAGCACAGCATCAGTAAATCGACCAGCGTCATCGAGGAACGACTCGTTGGTGTGGGGACGTTGGAGATCATTATTGACGGTGAAGCAAGGGATGCCCTGAAAAACGCCGATACCCTGCGGATGATCAAGAAGCTGCAAACCTGGGTGAACGAACTTCCAGAGGTAGACCGCAGCTTCTCCATGGTTGATCTGGTCGAGGAAATGAACTGGGCGTTTCACGCCGAAGAAGCCGAATTTCGTTCCGTACCCGAAAACAGTAAATTGTTGAGCCAACTGCTGTTGATCTATGACGGTCAGGATTTGGAAGAATTGGTGAATTCGGAATACCAGCGCGCCCGCATTGTGCTGAATCTCAATGTTCATGGCGCGAATGAGAACAACGAGGTCATCGAAAAGATCAAGACACACTTGAGGGAGGAAAATTACCCTGGCCTGACCTTCGACTTTGCCGGATTCGGACGACAATTCGCGGATCAGCAAGAACTGCTTGTCATCGGCCAGTTACACAGTTTTGCCGGGGCGTTTGGTCAGATTTTCCTGATCATGCTGCTCCTGTGGCGGTCATTGCCAACCGCGATAATCAGCATGCTGCCGAATCTGGCACCGCTATCCGTCGTTTTTATTCTGATGGGAACACTTGGCGTATACCTAGATATTGCAACCGTGCTGATCGCCAGTGTTCTGCTAGGCATCACTGTCGACGACACCATACACTTTCTTCACCAATACCGGGAACGACGACTGCATGGTCGTAGTGTGGTGCTTGCTTTGGCGCGAAGCTTCGAAGCTTCTGGACGAGCAGTTGTTGCAATTTCCTTGCTACTGGTTTCCCAATTCCTGTTGCTGACTGGATCGGATTTTCAACCAACAGCGCATTTCGGCATGCTTACAGCAACAGGCTTACTGGCTGGTCAGATTTTCGAACTCCTGTTGCTGCCCGCACTTATCGTGCTTTGGAGCAAAGTAAAAACCAAGAACCGATTTTTTTCGGTATAAAACCCGCTACATCGGCTCACGCACAAGGTGGCGTGAGCTCAGAAAAAATCAATCAAGGGTTTTCAAATACGCCTTGGCTTCTTCCATTTCCGCAAATTTTACATTTGCAGCCGTAATCTTTTGCAATAGTTCCTTTGCTTTTTGCTTGTTTCCATTACGTCCGAGCGCAACGGCATAGTGATACTGTACAGTGGGATTTGTGTCCAGCTTCTCCACGGATTTCGCCAGCAACTCCAGCGCCCGCTTAGACTGCCCCTGGTCAAGAAGAATCCAGCCCAATGTATCTTGTACAACAGGATTTCCCGGCAGGTTCTTATAAGCCTGCTCGGCAAAAGCCAATGCCCGGGGATCCCTCAAGTGATGATAAAGCGAGGCAAGATTATTCTGCGCCATTGCATCACTCGGACTCAGACGCAATATTTCTTCAAAATGGGCAATCGCTGATTTATATTTCCCCGACTTGATGTCCTGACCGCCAGCATAGGCCCTGGCCATCAAGTCGCCGGGGCGGCTGGCAAGCCAATCCTCCAATTTCGCCTGCGCGGTTTTTCCTTTACCAGACCAGTTCAGCGCGGAATGGAGTTTAATGAAAACCGCTGTGCCAGCACCCTTGTCAACCGCCACCTGATAGGCCTGGGCTGCAGCGTCATAGCGCTTTTGAGTAATCAGGACATCGCCTTCTCGTTCATGCCCCAAGAACGAACTCGGGGTAGTGGCCTGCATTTTCTTGATCCATTGCATTGCAATATCCGGCTTGTTTTCCTTCATCGCCAAACGATGCAGCGCATCCATCGCCTCTAATGAATCAGGCTTCAATCTAAGCGCAGTATTTACGCTGTCTCGCGCCGCGCCCAGGTTGTTAGCCGATTCTTCAGCCAAACCAAGGCGCAAATGCGCTTCCGCGGAATCCGGGAATTTCTGGGCAAGCGCCTTGAAGGTTGCAACACCTGATTTGACATCTTTGCTTGCCATTTGAATCGCGCCAAGCAATTTAAGCGCATCAGCATCATTCGGGTTGATTTTCAAGGCATCCCTTGCGATTGAAATTGCCTTGGCATTTTCACCATTCGTAAGGTAATAGCGTGAAAGCTCCGTTCTGGGCAGCAACGCTTGTGGATGAGACTTGATCGCTTTTTCCAGCCATGAAATATGGTCTTTGTTCTTTTTTTCAGTCAATGACAGTTCAGCCAACGCCATCATGGCCTGCAGGTTATCCTTATCCTGCTTCAATAATTGCTCAAAACGCAGCCTGGCCAAATCAGGTCTGTTGTCTGAAAGATCGAAACGTGCAAGATTGGCTATCGCCGGGAAGAATTTAGGATCCGTTGCAACGGCCCTTTCCAGCGACTGCCTGGCACCCGCCAAATCTTTCTTGCCGAGTAACGCAATGGCTCGAAAATTGTGAACCAACGCGCTGTTGGGTGTCTTGCGCTCCAATTTGTTCAACATCTGCAATGCCTTGTCAAACTCCTTGCGCTCCAGACTGAGCGTTACCAAAGCAATATCTGAACGGCCCAAGTTGTCCGAAAGAGCCGCCGCCTTCTCAAGTTCAGCAACAGCCTCTTCGGATCGCCCCAATGCAAGCAAGCTGGCCGCCTGCTTGATCTTGATCTCAGCCACTGCGGGCGCCAACGCTTCAGCCTGCCTGAACAACTTGTCCGCTTGCTGAAACTCCCTATTCCGATAGCTTGCTTCGCCCGCCAGCATAAGCAAATGTGCATTGTCTGTATTCACCTTCAGAAACGGCGCTAAAGTCTGCAATGCATCTTTAGGGTCGCCCGCCTGGATTTGGCTGGCCGCCACTATTCTGGCCGCAAAAACATTATCAGGCTGCCGCGACAAAACAGATTGAGCCAATTTCAAGCTCATCTCATGATTTCCCAATCCCAGATTGGCCATGGCACTTGCCAGTTGAGCCGGCACATAGTCCGGCAATGCGCGTAACACTTGGCTCATCGCTTCATGTGCGGCTTGCAGATTGTTTTTTCGCAATTCGTAGATGCCACGAGAATATCTTACCAATAACAAATTGGATTCAATCGCTTCAGCCGCCTGCAACGATTTCAAGCCCGCATCATCCTGTCCAAGCTGAAAATACAAATTCGACAACGCAAGATGCGAGCGCCAGTCCTTGGGATTGATTTTCAATGCCTCCTGAAATACCCGCGCCGCCTGATCGTATTTCCCCTCAGATTCCAAAAATACCGCTTTATAGTAGTATCCTTCCACCAACTTGGCATTGGCAGCCAAGGCAATATCAATAAGTCTATAAGCTTCCACGAAATTTGCCTGACCGCCTGCAATACGTGCCTTCAGCAATAGCAATTCCTGGTGATCCGGATTTGCTCTTTCTGCCAGATTGATCGCAATTTGTGCATCATCCAGTCGATTCATGGACAGGAATGCTTCAGCGCGTAGTGTTTGTACAGCGGCAACTGACTTAGGATCCAGCACCGAACTTGGCAAGGACATTTCAACCACTTTTTCCGGTTGCCTCTGATTGAGATAAGCTTTGGCCAACGCAGGCAACACTTCATCTTGGCTTGCCCCCTGTTCACGCGCCTTTATCAGCTCCTTTTCCGCATTGGCATAGGCTCTTTGAGCCAAATACGCCTTCCCCAGCAACAATCGCGCCTCACGATTGCCGGGCTGTTCCTGCAAAGCGCTCTTGAGCTCTACTATAGCGGTCTTGAAATCGCCCTTCTCGAATGATGCCTTGCCATCTTGGACATATTCGTCGGGAGATTTGCCACATCCGGCCAAGGCGATGACGAGCATCGCGCCAAACAGGATGGAATGAGTGTGGGCAGGTAGTTTCATGGTTGGTGGGTCTTTGGAATGGAGGATGAACGTAAACTATCGCGTAGCGGCGATCGACGCCGCCGGTTGTTGCCGCAAACGACCCGCTGCACACCGGCCCGCCCCTGATCGGGCATGACGTGAACATCTCGGTCTGCGTTCGCGTTCGATTGTATTGAAACAGGCTCGTGTGGTGTTGCGCGCTATCCGGTCCATAAATGGGCGGCCTTTCCCGCCATGCGTCGTTGCGAGCCCTTGCCGTATAACCCAAACGACTGTGGGCTCGCGCCTAGCCTGCCGGGAAAATCCATCCGTTATATTTGTGTCGGCAAGCGTGCAACACCACACTAGCGATTCCCTTGTTTGAGCTGATTGAACAGTTTGATGGCGTCTTGTTTATTGTAGAAATCCTGATTCTTGCTCAGCAGTAGTTCCAGATTGGCCAGCGCGTTGGCGGGATCCCCCGCCTTGACGTAGCCGACGGCCAAATGCCAATGGATATCCGGCGAACCAGGCGCCTTCGCGAACGCCTTCTTGAGTAGTTCCAGACCTCGCTTGGCCTGGTTACTGTTCACCAGTATCCAGCCCAGCGTGTCCTGCACCCCTGGAATCTCGGGGCTCAGCTTGTATGCTTGCTCGGCTACCGCAAGTGCATCGGGTGCGTTCAGCTCGCCCAGCAGCCAGGCCAGGTTGTTGTACGCCACGACATCCTGAGGGTTATTCTTGACCAGAATACGATAATTATCGGCGGCATCCTGGAGTCGCTTGGCGTTAAGCTGAGCCAATGCCAACTGGTGGCGCAGCGCGGCATCGGCGGGATTCCGCGCGAGCCATTGTTGCATCAGCTTCTCGCCCTCGGCCGCCTGCCCAGCGCGCGCATAGGCCTGATAAGCGTTAGCCAATGGCTGTCCCAGACCGGAAACCTGAGAGGCCTTGACGTACAGCTTGCCGGCTTCAAGATAGTTTTTTTCGCTGTACAGAATCTCGGCCTCCGCCAGGAAGCCCGAAGCCGACTTGGGCTTGCTGGACTGAAGCTGCCGGGCGATCTGGAGCGCTTCCCGCGAGCGCCCCATTTGCCCGAGCAACTGCGCCTTGCTCTTACTGGCATCAACGAAATCCGGGCGTAGCGCGATAGCCTGGTCCAGTGATTTCAGCGCACCGTCACGGTCCTTGTTCATGGCTTGCGCCTGCGATAGCCGGTAATGCGCCATTGGATTACCTGGGCTGGCCTCAGCCCAACGTTTGAACGCTGCCAGCGCGTTGACCGGGTCGTTCTGCTGGAGTTGCGCCAAACCGATGAATTCATGGAACTCAGGCCGGCCAGTGGCGTCCAGCCCCTCGCGCGCCACGGACAAGGCTTTTCCGGGAATTCGCTTGTCCAGCCAGTAGCGGGCCAGCAACAGGTGCGCCTGGACATTCTTGGCGTCGGACTTCTGCGCCTGCTCCAGGTTTCGGAGGTATCCCGCCTCGTTTTTCTGCTGCGCATCCAGCGCCGCCAGCGCCAGCCAGGCGCGGGTTTCCTTGGGTGCCTTCTTGAGTAGTTGATCGAATCGCGCGCGCGCCGCGTCGACATTCTTGTCCATGATATCCAGCAGAGCCAGATTGGAAGCGGCCGGGAAATAGACCGGGTTGGCTTTCAACGCATCGGCAAAATTGCCACGCGCCTGCGCCTTGTCATTGCGGGAGATGTTGATCGTGCCGCGCAGGTTATGCACCACAGGATCATTCGGACGCTCCTTGTCCAGCTTGGCGACGACCTGTAGCGCCGCGTCGAAACGTTTTTCCTTCAGATGCGCCAATACCAGCAACACATCCGGCCGGGCCGATTCGGTATCCAGTTCGGCGGCTTTCGACAGCGCCTCGATAGCGCCGGCCTGGTCACCGGTGCCCATGCGGCTTGCGGCGAGTTCGGTGAACTGTTTGGCGCTCAACTGCACATCCTTGTCGAGACTTTCGAGGTGCTTGCGCGCCTGCGCGTAATCGCCCTGGTGCAACGCCAGTTCGCCCTGCATGGCATTGAGTATCGGATCATTGCCGGCATCGCCGAACGATTCCAGCAATTTCCGGGCTTCCGCGACATCGCCCATTTCCGCCAGCGCCGCCGCCATCAATTTGCGCGCCAAAGGATGTTGTGGCGCCACGCCGAGAATTTTATCGAGATGCTGTTTCGCGGCTTCACGATTGCCCAGCGCCAACTTGACGGCGCCCGACAGCAAATGCGCCGGAAGGAAATTGGCGGAGGTGCGCAAGACATCCTGCAATTTGGCATCCGCTTCCTGGTAGCGCCCGCGGCGGAATTCGATGTAGGCCGTCATGTAACGCCCCATGAGGTTGTTCGGGGCATATTTGGCCAACACTTTCAATTCTGCTTCGGCCTTGTCCAGCGCCGCGTTTTCCAGATGCAACTGGGCGATGGCCAGGCGCGCCGGAACATTGGCGGGGTCGATGGCGCTTGCCTTGGCATAAGCCGGCAACGCTTCGGCGTTGCGCTTCAAGGTTCGCAGCAGATCGCCCTTCATGATCCAGAGATCGGCGCGCTGGTCCGCCTTGGCGATGGCTTGCTCGACGAAGTCCAAGGCCTGTTGCGGGTCTTTTCGCGACAACGCCAAGTATGCCCGTGACGCCAGCGCTTCCGGATGCGAATCGGATCGCGTATCGGCTTGCGCCAATTCGGCATCCGCGGCGGCGGGGTCATTCAGGAACAGTTGCGCGCGGGCGCGCAGGGCCAGAATGGCGGCATTGCTGTCAGCACCGGCGCCCTCCTGTTCCTTGATTTCATCGATAACCCGCTTCGGCTGGTTGAGCAACAACAAGGTGTTGGCATACAGCGGCTCAAGTTGCGGATCCTTGACGCCGAGTTCGCGCGCCTTTTGCAGTTCCTTTTCCGCCGCTGGCATATCACCCTGAGCAAAATGGATGCGACCCAGCAGCAGTCTGGCATCGCCATTGTTCGGCGTGGACTGGAGCAGGTTCTTCAATTCGATGGCCGCGCCTTTCAGATTGCCCTTCTGGTGCAGCTCGACTCCCGCACGATAATGATCTTCCGGGGATTTTCGAGTCAGGACATAAGCGCCCCCGGCTATTACCGCGATGCCGATCAGCCCCGCGAGTATCTTGGGCAAATGCTTGGTCAAACGGTGCCAGGGTTTGCGGCGATGCGATCGTGATCGGGAGCGGGAACGAGGGGAGGATTCGGTCTGGGCCATATCTCGTGAAGAATAAGCATATAAGTGTAGGGAATTATGTTGCATTTGCCGCCATTCAGACACACCCAATTCATCTCGTGGCGTGTCGATCATCCGACGCGCGGCGGGGATGATCTTTGCCGATGGAACAGGACACCCTGACGAAAATCGACTGTTTCATCCCGGCTATCGATGCCATCCACCGCATACCGCCCCCGCGTATTGGCGGCATCCACTGCAAGATTTGTATCAAGTCCTACAATGGACGATTAGAATCTTGCCACTCGTTACGCTGGGACGATTCACGCGTACTTATGCATGTAAACCGCTTGGCATGCCGCCAACCAATGTTACGTAATTGATCCAGTGACCCCGCACAAAAGCCCTTCCGTCATCGCACGCGAGGCGCTGCGCCTGCTCACCGCGCGCAAGTTGCCGCCGACGCCGTTGAATTATCAGGAGTGCTACAACGAAATCGCCGGCATCAGCAACCCGTCGTTCTTTCCCGAAGCGCATTTGCGCCAGATCGCGCTGGCGTTGAGCGCGCGCAATCCGGCGCAACAGGAACAACTCGACCTGCTCGATACCGCAATCGGCAAGGGCAGTTGGCAAGGCGTCGAGACGGCGCTGATCGCCTACAACAAGGCCGGCATGGCCGCTGTTGACACGGTGGATTTCTCGTCCGAGAGCGACCCGCACCCGATAGACGGCGATTTCCTGCGCAAGCTGGCGCAGATGATCGAAAGCATGTTGCCGGCGCTGGAAAGCGACGATGCGCGCTTTTCGGCGCAGGTTTCGAGTCTGCTGCAAACCTTGCGCTTGCCTTCCCCGGACATACAACGCGCCGAGCAGGATCTGTCCAGCTTCAGCCACCACCTGTCGTTCGCCGCCGAGGAGCAGGCGGAAATCAAGCAGGCGCTGCTGAAACTGCTGCATCTGATCATTGAGAACATCAGCAAGCTGACGCTCGCCGACAGTTGGCTGGATGGACAGATCGGCGCCTTGCTCAACGCCGTCAAGCCGCCGTTGACACTGCGCCGCCTGGATGATGTCGAACGGCGGATTCGGGATGTGATGGTCAAGCAGGAGGCGGCGAAAGGTCGCTCGTTGCAGGCGCAGGAGGAAATGCGCCGGATGTTGGGCGCATTCATCGAGCGTCTGGCGAGCATGAACGATTCCAGCTCGTCGTTTCAGCACAAGATCGAATCCAGCGCGCGACAGATCGAACAGATCGACAGCCTCGAACAACTGGCTCCATTGTTGCGCGAGGTGATCGATGCCAGCCGTACCATGGCCGATGAAACAGCCATGGCGCGTGATCAATTGCACAGCCTGCAATTGCAAGTACAGGCGACCGAGGCGGAAATCGCCAAACTGCATCTTGAACTGCACAACGCCAGCGCCTCGGCTCGGCATGACCCGTTGACCAACACACTCAACCGCAAGGGTCTGGACGAGGCATTGGCGCGCGAAATCTCGGCCATGCGGCGCAAGGACACCCAGTTGTCCGTGGCCTTGCTGGACATCGACAATTTCAAGAAACTCAATGACCGTCTGGGGCACGACACCGGCGATGAAGCCTTGCTGCACCTGGTCAAGGTGGTGCGCGAAAACTTGCGCCCGCAAGACACGCTGGCCCGCTATGGCGGCGAGGAGTTCATCATCCTGATGCCGGATACCGGACTGGATGAAGCGCACATCGCGATGACTCGGCTGCAACGCGAGCTGACCAAAAATTACTTCCTCGCCGGCAAGGAAAAGCTGTTGATCACCTTCAGCGCCGGCGTCGCGCTGTTGGCGCGCGAGGAGTCGGCCGCCGACGCCATCAGGCGCGCCGATCAGGCGATGTACCTGGCCAAGCGCGCCGGCAAGAATCGCGTCATGGTCGGTTGATCATGCTAAATCAGGCCTTGCGTGCGCGTTTGCGTTCTATCGCCTCGACGCACGCCTCGCCAAGCCCCGCCGGGCTCCTGGCGACGACCACGCCGGCCGCTTCCAGCGCCGCAATCTTGTCCTCCGCGCGCCCTCTACCGCCGGCGACGATCGCGCCGGCATGCCCCATGCGCTTGCCTTTCGGGGCGGTGATACCGGCAATATAGCCGGCCACCGGCTTGGTGACCCGCGCCTTGATGAACTCGGCGGCCTCTTCCTCACGGCTGCCACCGATTTCACCGACCAGGATGATCGCCTCGGTAGCCGGATCGGCTTGGAACATGCTCAGGCAGTCGATGAAATCGAGCCCCTTGATCGGATCACCGCCGATGCCGACGCAGGTGCTCTGACCGAGCCCCAGGCGGGTGGTCTGATACACCGCCTCATAGGTCAGCGTGCCGGAACGCGACACCACACCGACTTTGCCGGGCTGATGGATGAAACCCGGCATGATGCCGATTTTGCAGGCTTCCGGAGTGATGATGCCCGGACAATTCGGACCGATCAGCAGCGCGCCGCTGTCGCGCAGCGCGGCTTTGACGTTGATCATGTCCCGCACCGGGATGCCTTCGGTGATGCAGACGATGATCTTGATCCCGGCATTCGCCGCTTCCAGAATGCCGTCCGCCGCGAAGCCGGCCGGCACGTAGATCACCGAGGCATCGGCGCCGGTTTCGCGCACCGCTTGCCGCACCGTATCGAACACCGGCAGATCGAGGTGGCGTTGACCGCCCTTGCCCGGCGTGACGCCGCCGACCATGCGGGTACCGTAGGCGATGGCCTGTTCGGAATGAAACGTGCCCTGTTTGCCGGTAAAACCTTGGCAGATGACCTTGGTGTTGTTGTCGACCAATATGCTCATGTCAATTTCCCTTCGCGGCTTCGGCCGCCACCGCTTCTACCGCCAATCTGGCCGCCGCGTTCAGATCATCGCTGGCGATAATCGACAAGCCCGATTCGTCCAGCATCTTGCGTCCCAGTTCGACATTGGTGCCTTCCAGCCGCACCACCACCGGAATCGACACGTCGACCTCCCGCACCGCGTCGATGACGCCCTGGGCGATCACGTCGCAGCGCATGATGCCGCCAAAAATGTTGATCAGCACCGCCTTGACGTCGGGATCGGAGAGGATGATCTTGAATGCCTGGGTAACGGTCTGCGCCGAGGCGCCGCCGCCGACATCGAGGAAGTTGGCCGGATGGCCGCCGGAAAGCTGGATCAGATCCATGGTCGCCATCGCCAGACCGGCGCCATTGACCATGCAACCGATATCGCCGTTCAGCGCGATGTAATTCAGGTTGTGGCCTTGCGCTTCCGCCTCCTTCGGATCGATCTGAGTCTGATCGGCGATATCCGCCAGGGCTTTCTGACGAAACAGCGCGTTGTCATCCACCCCCATCTTGCAATCCAGCGGCAGCAGGCGTCCGTCAACGCTGACGATCAGCGGGTTGATCTCCAGCAACGCCAGATCCTTGTCGACAAACACGCGATACAGTGTTTTCGCCAGTTTCACGAAGGCGCCGATCTGATCACCGCTCAAGCCCAGACCGAAAGCCAGGTTGCGGCCCTGGAAATCCATCAGGCCAGTGGCCGGATCGACCCATTCCTTGAGTATCTTGTCCGGCTCGCTGCGTGCCACCGCCTCGATGTCCATGCCACCTACGGCGGAGGCGACCAGGCCGATACGCTCCGCGGCGCGATCGACGGTAAGCGACAGGTACAGCTCACGCGCGATCGGCAAGGTTTCCTCGATCAGCAACTCGTGCACCGGCTGACCATCAGGGGCATTCTGATAAGTAGTCAGGCGACCGCCAAGCATACCCTCCGAGAACACTTGCAGCTCTTCCAACGAGCGCGCCAGCTTCACGCCCCCCGCCTTGCCGCGACCGCCGGCATGAATCTGCGCCTTGACCACCCATGCCTCGCCACCCAATTCGGCCGCCGCCGAAGCGCAGCCCTCGGCGCTGGCCACGACCACACCGCGCGGGGTGGCGATGCCATAGTCGCGCAACACCGACTTGGCCTGATATTCGTGAAGATTCATGACGCGCAACCCGGGTTCAGGAAAACCGTCATTTTCCGGCAAAGCGACGCACATCGCCAGAACCCGCCCCGCACTCGCGGTATCATCGGCAAGCTAAAGAAAGGTCCGCTATGAAAGAAATTCTGGTTCTGTATTACAGCCTGCATGGCTCGGTCAGACAGTTGGCGCAACATCTGGCGCATGGCGTCGAATCGGTGCCGGGCATGGCCGCGCGGGTGCGCACCGTGCCGAAAGTGATGACCGAATCCGACGCTCCGGCCAAACAGGTGCCGGATAGCGGCGCGCCGTTCGCCAGCCACCACGACTTGCGCGAGTGCATCGGCGTCGCGGTCGGATCGCCGACCCGCTTCGGCAACATGGCGGCGGCCATGAAACATTTCTGGGATGGCACCTCGGGGCTGTGGTTGAACGGCGACCTGATCGACAAGCCGGGTTGCGTGTTCACCTCCACAGCCAGTCTGCACGGCGGGCAAGAGGCGACCTTGATGTCGATGATGACGCCGCTGCTGCATCACGGCATGGTCATCGTCGGCCTGCCTTACGGCAACCCGGAACTCAACCTGACACGTTCCGGCGGCACGCCCTACGGCGCCAGTCATTGGGCGGGCGCGGACGGGCGCCAGCCGATCACCGAGGAGGAACGCAAACTGGCGTTCGCGCAAGGCAAGCGATTGGCCGAGATCGCCGGGAAGTTGGCGATATGAGCGAAGTCTCTGAAAACAACGGCGCTGCCGCGCGTCGCTTCGTGCGCGGTCAGCATAGCGGCGTGCTGTCCACCGTTTCGCAACGGGTGGAGGGTTTTCCATTCGGCTCGGTCGCGCCGTTCATCCTGGATCACTCGGGCTGCCCGGTGATACTGATCTCGACCTTGGCCGAACATACCAAGAACATCGCCGCCGACTCGCGCGTTTCGCTGATCGTCCAGCCCTACAGTCCGGACATGCAGGTCGCCGGCCGCGTCACTTTACTCGGTCGTGCCCAGCTTCTGGAAGACAAATCAGCATTGGGGCCACGCTACTTGCGGTTTCACCCGCAGGCCGAAAGCTACTTTGCCATGCACGACTTCAGTTTCTATCGGATCGAACCGGTGCGGGTTCGTTACATCGGCGGGTTCGGACGGATCCACTGGGTGGAACCCGCCCAGTATCGGCTCCCGGAGTCGCCATTGCCGCATCAGGAAGCCGACATCCTGACGCACATGAACAGTGATCATGCGGACAATCTGCGCGCTTACTGCCGGCATGTACATGCCGTCGATCCCACCCACGCGGAGATGATCGGCATCGATCCGGACGGCTTCGATGTGCGCGCCGATCAGCAACTGTTGCGCTTCGATTTCGCCGCGCCGGTGCTTGATGCGCAACAGGCGCGCCACGCCCTGGTGACCATGGCCCAGGCGGCGCGGACGTGATACCGGCGGCTCGCCAGCCGGCCATTCTGCAAAGCGTTGCCTCCGCCAGCCTGATCGCCCTGATCCTGCTGTCCGTCGCCTGGGAATTGTGGCTGGCGCCGTTGCGTCCCGGAGGCTCCTGGCTGGTGCTGAAGGTATTGCCGCTACTGCTGCCGTTGTTCGGAATATTGCGCGGCAAGCTCTATACCTACCGCTGGTCGACGCTGCTGATCTGGCTGTATTTCACCGAAGGGGTGGTTCGCGCCTGGTCGGATGCCGGCTTTTCCAGTCAACTGGCGACCCTGGAATGGCTGCTGGCGCTGATTTTCTTTGTTTCTGCTGCGCTTTATACACGCGTCGGCACACGCATTTGATTTTGATCAACCTATCCGCTTGCGTGCAACGCAACAATTGACGACATTAGCATCCACTAATAAACTCCGTCGTCATTTTTCGTCAACCCCGCTCACGCAAGCGTTTTCGAGCCTCTTTTGCGAGCCCCCATGTCCAGTCTGAATTCTCTTCATTTCAAGTATCTGCCGATGTCCATGCGGGTATTGTTCACCATGACCCTGCTGGTATTCGGCACGGGCTACCTCATGGCCATGATTCAGGTGTGGGAAAACCATGCCAACAAGGACGGCGACCCGATGTTGTCCGGCAAGGATCTGATGATCGCCTACAGCGGCAACCCGGATGGCACCAAGCTGGAAACCGCGCTGCGCGGCTCCATGTCCGACATGCTGCCCCCGGAGAAGAAGCAGGTCATCATCGACTGGCTGCATTCGGAGAACAGCGAAGCGGAGTTCGAGACCAAGATCAATCCCATCCTGCAGGAACATTGCGTCGTCTGTCACAGCCCTGAAGCCAATCCGCACCTGCCGAATTTCACCTCAGCCGAGGGCGTGGCCAAAGTCACCGGCAAGGATGAGGGCATGACCATCCATACGCTGGTGCGTGTTTCCCACATCCACCTGTTCTCCATCACCTTCATCTTCTTCATCGTCGGCTTTATCTTCAGCCATGCGTATGTCCGGCCCACCTGGTTCAAGTGCCTGGTTATCGCCGTTCCCTTCGCCACGCTGATTACCGACGTCGCTTCCTGGTATCTGACCAAGGTCTGGACCGGTTTCGCCTGGGTGGTGATCATCTCCGGCGCACTCATGGGCATGTCGTTCGCCATCATGTGGGCCATGTCCATCTGGCAGATGTGGTTCTGGAAAGTCCCGGCCAACATCAGCGATAACAACGGCAGGGTCCCCTGCCTGCATACCGAGCAGTAATCGGCAAACCACAAAAAGGGGCGGCCAAGGCCGCCCCTTTTTTACGCCCGCATGGATCAAACTTGCGGGTGCGCCCGTTCCTCCGCGCCGAACAGTTTGTTCAAGGCATTCAAATAAGCCTTGGCCGAAGCGATGACGATATCGGTATCCGCGCCCTGACCATTGACGATGCGGCCATTACGGCTCAGGCGCACCGTAACTTCGCCCTGCGCGTCAGTGCCGGTGGTGATGTTGTTGACCGAATAGAGCAGCAGCGTGGAGCCGCTTTCGACGATCTTTTCAATTGCACGGAAGGTGGCATCCACCGGACCACCACCGATTTCGTCGGCGCTGAGTTCATTGCCGCCATCGGACAAGACAATACGGGCATACGGCGTTTCGCCGGTTTCGGAGCACACCTTGAGCGAGATCAGTTTGAACCGATCACAGGTATCGAGATGGCCTTCCACCGCGACCAGCGCGTGCAGATCCTCATCGAAAATCTCCCGCTTTTTGTCGGCCAGGTCCTTGAATCGGGCAAAAGTCTGATTCAACGCTTCCTCGCTCTCCATGATGATGCCCAGTTCATGCAAGCGGGTGCGGAAGGCGTTGCGCCCGGAAAGCTTGCCCAGCGTCAGCTTGTTGTGACTCCAGCCGACATCCTCGGCACGCATGATTTCGTAGGTTTCACGATGCTTCAGCACCCCGTCCTGGTGAATGCCCGACTCGTGCGAGAACGCGTTGGCGCCGACTATCGCCTTGTTGGGCTGAATCGGATAGCCGGTAATCTGCGATACCAGACGCGAAGACGGCACGATCTGGGTGGTATCGATACGCGAATCGCAATTGAACACATCACGCCGGGTTTTGACCGCCATCACCACTTCTTCCAGCGCGGCATTGCCGGCGCGCTCGCCCAGACCGTTGATGGTGCACTCGACTTGCCGCGCGCCGTTCATCACCGCCGCCAGGGAATTGGCCACCGCCATGCCCAGATCGTTGTGACAGTGGGTGGACCAGATCACCTGATCGGCATTCGGCACGCGCTCGATCAACTGGCGCATGCGCTCGCCCCACAGCGCCGGAATGCTGTAACCGACGGTATCCGGCACATTCAGCGTCCGGGCTCCGGCCTTGATCACAGCCTCGAACACCCGGCAAAGAAAATCCATTTCGGAACGCACCGCGTCCTCGGCGGAAAACTCCACATCGTCGGTGTATTCCAGCGCCAGTTGGACGGCTTTGACGGCCGCCTCGACCACCTGATCAGGCTGCATGCGCAGCTTCTTTTCCATGTGGATCGGGCTGGTGGCGATGAAGGTATGGATGCGCCCCGCCGCGGCCGGTTTGATCGCCTCGCCGGCGGCACGCACGTCGCGTTCATTGGCGCGCGCCAATGAACAGACCGTGGAGTTCTTGATGATGCCGGCGACGCTGCGTATCGCTTCCGCGTCCCCCGGACTGGCTGCCGCGAAGCCGGCTTCGATGACGTCCACGCCCAGCCGCTCGAGTTGCCGGGCGATGCGGATCTTTTCATCCTTGGTCATCGCCGCGCCGGGACTTTGCTCACCATCACGCAAGGTGGTGTCGAAAATAATCAGTTGCTCACTCATGGCCAGCTCCAGAAGCAGATCGGCCCAAGCCCTGGGCGATCAAGAATTCAATACTTTCACGACGGGAAAAAGGCGACAGCGCCAGAGCGAAAATCGTCAGTCTTCCGTCGCCGGAAACATGACTAATTCGGGCTCGACGATACCGGATGTTTGCGGAAATAGCGGCGTTTCAACCACAGCAGATAGCCCGACAGACCATAGCCCAGAAACAGCAGAAACAGCACGATAGGCGGATCAAGCGAAATCAACGAAAAACCGAGCGCGATCAACACCACGACCACGAACGGCACGCTGCGCTTGAGATTGAAATCCTTGCCGCTGTAATAGGCCAGATTGGTCACCATGCTGATGCCGGCGAACAACATGACGCTCCAGGCCAGCCAATGCGCGCCATTTCCCATCGCCTGGTTGTCCACCATCAGCCATACAAAAGCCGCGACCAAAGCCGCGGCGGCGGGGCTGGGCAGCCCCATGAACCAGCGCTTGTCCTGCACCGCCAGCATGGTATTGAAACGCGCCAGTCGCAACGCCGCCGCCGCGCAGTATACAAACGCGGCAATCCAGCCCAGCTTGCCCATGCCTTGCAGGGCGAAGCTGTACATCACCAGTGCCGGCGCGACGCCGAAGGAAACCATATCGGACAGCGAATCGTATTCCGCGCCGAATGCGCTTTGGGTATTGGTCAGGCGCGCCACACGTCCATCCAGGCCATCCAGCACCATGGCCACCAGAATCGCCACGGCAGCCTGCTCGAAGCGACCATTCATCGCCTGTACGATGGCGAAAAAGCCGGCGAACAGCGCGCCGGTGGTCAGCAGATTCGGCAACAGGAAGATGCCTCGTCGAGATGGCTTGCGCACCTCTTCACCTTCGCTAGCCGTCTCCTGGCCTGGGCTGGCGTCCGATTCCATCATCTTCAAAGACCTACCCATACAGAGTTCATGGCGCTACCCCAGTCACGTTGCGTGGCGTTTTGGTCAGACCGGGACATCGTCGTTAGTCGAGCGCGGGAATTTGCTGACGTGCGGAACGAGATCGCGCCGTTTTTGTGGGTCGTTCTTGCGTGTCGATATTGCGACCGGCGCGGGACGGTCAGCGGCGGGCGCCGCAACCGTCCGTCAACCAAGCTCAGTTACGCGTCCGGTCGACCAGCTTGTTGGCCTTGATCCAGGGCATCATGTCACGCAGCTTTTCGCCGACGATTTCGATCGGATGCTCGGCATTCAAACGACGTCGCGCGGTCATCTCCGGGTAATTGGTCTTGCCCTCGAGGATGAAGCGCTTGGCGTAATCGCCGTTCTGGATATTCTTCAGCGCCTGACGCATCGCAATACGCGACTGTTCATTGATGACGGCGGGGCCGGTCACGTACTCGCCATATTCGGCATTGTTGGAGATCGAGTAGTTCATGTTGGCGATACCGCCTTCATAGATCAGATCGACGATCAGTTTCAATTCGTGCAGGCACTCGAAATAGGCCATCTCGGGAGCGTAACCGGCTTCGGTCAGCGTCTCGAAACCCATCTTCACCAGTTCGACCGCGCCGCCGCACAGCACGGCCTGTTCACCGAACAAATCGGTCTCGGTTTCCTCGCGGAAGTTGGTTTCGATGACACCGGCTCGGGCGCCGCCGTTGGCGGCGGCATAGGCCAACGCGATGTCCTTGGCTTTACCGGACTTGTCCTGATAGACCGCGATCAGCGAAGGCACGCCGCCGCCTTGCATATAGGTAGAGCGCACCGTGTGGCCGGGGCCCTTGGGCGCGATCATGATCACGTCGAGGTCGGCGCGCGGCACGATCTGGTTGTAATGGATATTGAAACCGTGGGCGAAGGCCAGCGCCGCGCCCTGCTTGATATGCGGAGCGATGTCGTTGTGATAGACATCGGGCTGCTGCTCGTCCGGCACCAGGATCATCACCACATCGGCGCCCTTGACGGCTTCCGCGACTTCCTTGACATTCAGGCCGGCATTCTTGGCCTTGTTCCAGGATGCGCCATCCTTGCGCAACCCGACCGTCACCTTGACGCCGGAATCCTTCAGGTTGTTGGCATGGGCGTGGCCCTGCGAACCGTAACCCACGATGGCGACCTTTTTCTTTTTGATCAGGGAGAGATCAGCGTCTTTTTCGTAGTAAACCTTCATGTCGTTTCCTTTCGTTGCAATCAAATTTTCATGATGCGGTCGCCGCGACCGATGCCGGAAGCACCGGTGCGCACGGTTTCCAGGATGTTCGCCGCTTCGACGGAATCCAGAAACGCGTCCAGCTTGGAGACCGGCCCGGTCAATTCAATGGTGTAGGTCTTGTCTGAGACATCGAGAATCCGACCGCGAAAAATATCGGTAAGACGTTTCATTTCCTCCCGTTGTTCGCCGGTCGCGCGCACCTTGACCAACATTAGCTCGCGTTCGATATGGCTGCCGTCGGTCAGATCCTGCACCTTGACCACGTCAATCAGCTTGTTGAGCTGCTTGGTGATCTGCTCGATGACGTCGGTCGAACCACTGGTGACGATGGTCATGCGTGACAAGGTCGGATCTTCCGTCGGCGCGACAGTCAACGATTCAATGTTGTAAGCGCGCGCCGAAAACAGGCCGGCAACCCGCGACAGCGCTCCGGATTCGTTTTCCATCAGCAAGGAGATGATGTGACGCATGGCTAGGCCTTAAAGCAGAATCATTTCGGACAGGCCTTTGCCCGCCGGAATCATGGGAAACACGTTTTCGCGTGGATCGGTCAGGAAATTCAGGAACACCAGACGATCCTTGTATTTTCCGAAGGCATCACGCAACGCCGGTTCGACATCCTCCGGCTTGTCGATGGTCATGCCGATATGGCCGTAGGCCTCGGCCAACTTGACGAAATCGGGCAGCGAATTCATGTATGACTCGGCATAGCGCTTATCGTAAAAGAACTCCTGCCACTGCCGCACCATGCCCAGATAGCCATTGTTGAGCAGGATCACCTTGATCGGCATGTTCCATTCCTTGCAGGTGGACAGCTCCTGAATGTTCATCTGGATGCTGCCTTCGCCGGTGATGCAGGCGACCATCGCTTCCGGATGGGCCATCTGCACGCCCATCGCCGCCGGCAGTCCAAAGCCCATGGTGCCCAGGCCGCCGGAATTGATCCAGCGCCGAGGCTTGTCGAACTTGTAATACTGCGCGGCCCACATCTGATGCTGACCGACATCGGAGGTGACATAGGCGTCGCCACGTGTCACTTCATAGAGTTTTTCGACCACGAACTGAGGCTTGATCAGCGCCGACCCACGGTCGTATTTCAGGCAATCCTGCGCCCGCCACAACTCGATCTGCGCCCACCACGCCTGCAATGCCTGCGCGTCGGGTTTGGCCGGATCGGCACGCAACAATTTGATGACTTCATCAAGCACCTGCGACACCTCGCCGACGATCGGCACATCGACACGAACCCGCTTGGAAATCGAGGAAGGATCGACATCGATATGGATGATACGCCGCGCTTCCTTGGCGAAATGCTTGGGATTACCGATGACGCGGTCATCGAAACGCGCGCCGACCGCCAACAACACATCGCAGTGCTGCATGGCCATGTTCGCTTCGATCGTGCCGTGCATGCCGAGCATGCCGAGAAACAGCGGGTCGGGGGAGGGATAGCCGCCCAGGCCCATCAGCGTACTGGTCGCCGGATAACCCAGCATGCGCACCAATTCGGTGACCTGCGGCGCCGCATTGCCCAGCACCACACCACCACCGGTATAGACCATCGGCCGCTTGGCATCGAGCAGCATCTGGGCGGCTTTCTTGATCTGACCGGCATGCCCTTTGCTGGTCGGATTGTAGGACCGCATGGAGATGGTCTTGGGGTATTCGTACTTGCAAGAATGCTGGGTGACGTCCTTCGGGATATCGACCACAACCGGTCCCGGCCTGCCGGTGGCGGCGATGTAGAACGCCATCTTGATGGTTGTCGCCAGATCATGAATATCCCGGACCAGGAAATTGTGTTTGACGCAGGGCCGGGTAATTCCGACCATATCGACTTCCTGGAATGCATCCTGACCAATCGCCGCCGTGGGAACCTGACCAGATATGACCACCATCGGAATCGAATCCATGTAAGCCGTGGCAATGCCGGTCACCGCATTGGTCGCACCCGGACCGGAGGTGACGATCGCCACGCCGACTTGGCCGGTCGCGCGCGCATAGGCATCCGCCGCGTGCACCGCGGCCTGCTCATGACGAACCAGAATGTGCTGGAAGGCGGTCTGCTTGTAGATTTCGTCGTAGATGTTGAGAACCGCTCCACCGGGATAGCCGAACAGGTGTTTGACACCCTCATCCCGCAAGCAGCTCACAACGATTTCCGCGCCGGTCAATTCCATGTCTGCCATGGTGGATTATCTTGCTCTTTCAAAAGGGCTCAACACTAGCGACTGCGCCTGATCCGGTCAAGCTGGTGCAACAACCGAAGCGCAAAATAGGAAAGGGTCTGGATTGCACCAGACCCTGGTTTTGGTGGGCTGTGAGTGGCTCGAACACTCGACCTACGGATTAAGAGTCCGCTGCTCTACCAACTGAGCTAACAGCCCATTGACTGGTGGGTCGGGCGAGATTCGAACTCGCGACCAACGGATTAAAAGTCCGCTGCTCTACCGGCTGAGCTACCGACCCGGAAAAGTCCGCAATTATTGTCAAAAACACCCTGTCAGTCAACCAGGATGCTTGGCAAACCGATACTAATAAGTGATGGTGCGAGCCGGGCGCCTGGGTGCCGCGCCGGTATCGGGTTTGGCGAAGTTCACTTCCTTGATCGGCGAGGCTGTGGCCGGCTTGCCGCCCGCGTAACGGGTGTTCTTGGCATTGTAGTTCTCCATGAACGCGGTAATCTTGTTCATTCTGACTTGCCCGGGGATGAACATCACAATCTCGCCCTCCGGATCGTAAATGTAAGAGGTGGGATAGAAGTCGACAGGGCCGACCTGACGGAACGGGCTATCCGTATTCCGCCGCGCGCCGCCAGCGACCACGGCGTGAAAATCGATGCTGTGGCGACTGGCGGTCTCCTTGACCACGTTTGCATCGGGTCCGTAATCGAGACCGATGCCGATCACCACGAAGTCCTTGCGCTTGTTGAGTTCGTTCAGCGTCGGCACCTCGACCCAACATAGCGGGCACCAGGGTGCCCAGAAATTGACCAGCACCCACTTGCCTTTGAAATCAGACAATTTCAGGCTTTTGCCCTCGATATCCACAAACTCGAAATTGATCGCCTTGGTCGAATCCGTATCGGCATGGAGCGGCATCGACATCAAAGCCGCCATGCCCATCATCAACGAACCCATCAACAACTTCCGCATTGAAATCCCCTTCAATATGCGGCGGATTTTGCAATCCGCCCTATTTCATTATCGGCCGCTATAGCAACGGCTTGAATCAATCATTTGTATCAGGCATCGCGCATCATCAGGTAATACTGAACCTTCATGGTGATCGCCGAGCCCGCGACGATGCCGAAGAATACGATGAAAGAACTGATCGCCAAAGTGGAAACTCCGGTGACCG
>JAGUXX010000080.1 GCA_020061585.1 Betaproteobacteria bacterium
AAGCGGCTAACATCAGTCTGCATGAGGCCTCACAAGGGCTATGAAGCGGTCAACTGCTGTTTCAAGGATTATTCCGCCAGGCTAGGCGCGGACTTGCCGCCGTACGGGGTATGCGGCAAGGGTTCGCAACGACGCATGGCGGGAAAAGCCGCCGATATATGCACCGGATAGCGTGCAACACCACACCAGGTTCAAGGATCATCCGTTCGTCAAGGCATTCGGCCTCTGGTCAATCCGGTACATCGCTCGGCAAAAGCGCATCGTGTAAACGGCGTCTGCTGTCCTCTGCGTGGTCACGGAGCAGCTCGGACGCGCGTGCGCCGTCGGCATCGGCGATGGCTTGAAAAATCGCCCGATGTTCACGCAGCGACAATGCCATGCTTTGCATGTCGTGCAGGTAGGCGCGGCGCCGAAACAGCGAAAGCTGGGAGACCAGCCGTCGGTAGGTCTCGTGCAGTTGCGGGTTGCCGGTCAGGCGGGCCAGCGTGTCGTGATAGGCCAGGTTGAGGCTGGTGTAAGGGTGGACGTTGCTGTCCTCGGCCGCTATCGCCATGTCGTCCAGAATGGCCGTCAACTCGTTGATGCCCTGGCGGGTCATGTTCTCGGTCACTTTGCGGCCGATCAGGGCCTCCAGAGTGATGCGTACTTCATAGATTTGATCGGCTTCGATATGGCTGAGGGTGCGCACCTGCACGCCGCAATTCTTCTCCACCCGAATCAGGCCTTTTTCTTCCAGCCCGCGAAAAGCCTCCCGGACCGGACCGCGGGAAACGCCCAGCGTATTGGCCAGCGCGGCCTCGCGCAGGGGTTCGCCAGGGCTCAGGGTGCCGTCCAGGATCATCCGCTCGATCTGTTCCTGGACCAGATTAGGCAGGGATCGGGTTCTGAGTACCGTGAAAGCGTCGCGCAAGATCATTTCTATGGGGTAATGCCGCCGCATTGGGCTAGCGGCCTGTCAAACAGGGAATAGCGCCGAATAGTACATTCTTTGGCAACAGCCGATAGGCCGTGAGCTCGCCGAATATTGTCAACAATATGCAATATTCGGCGGCTAGCATGTGTATGCCCCAACCCACTCATGAGGAAATACCATGTTTCAGAAATTGATCGCCGTTGCCACGGCATTCTGGTTGCTTGCTTTCTCCGCCGCCTCCGTCCAGGCAGAGACCTTCAAGCTGGCCGTCACCGACTTGGTCGGCATGGAGGAACTGCAACGCGAGTTCGGTCCGTTCAAGGCCGAGTTGGAAAAGGTCACTGGTCATCAGATCGAATTCCTGCCGGTCACCAACCGTACGGCGGCCCTGGAAGCGCTGCGCTTCAAGAAGGTGGACTTCGTCCTGGCCGGCCCGGCCGAGTATGTGGTGATGAAGAAGCGCGCCAAGGCTGACGTGGTGGTGGGCCTGTATCGCCCGGATTATTTCTCGATGATCGTGGTCAAGGCCGACAGCCCCTATTTTTCGGTCAAGAACCTGAAGGGTAAGCATATCGGCATGGGTTCGGTGGGTTCCACTTCCCGCCATCTCGGCCCGATGCATGTGCTGTCCGAAGCCGGCGTCAATCCGCTCAAGGACATGAAGGTCACCCATACCAACGTCAAAGTGGTCTGGGAAGCGCTCAAGAAGGGTGACATCGACGCCGCCGGCATCGGCCGCTCGGACTACGATTCACTGTTGGCCAAGGAAGCCGAGAACAACGGTCTGCAACGCAATGCCTTCCGTATTCTGGCGCGTAGCCCGGACCTGCCCAACGATCTCCTGATGGTCGGTTCCCATGTGCCGAAGAAGACTGTCGAGCAAGTGCGTCAGGCCATCGGCCAGAACTCGGATGCCTTGATCGCCTCGATCCTGCAAGGCGCCGACCACGTCAAGCGCTACAAGGGTATGCGTTTCCTGATCAACATCGGCGACCAAGACTACGACGTGGTGCGCGCCATGTTCGGCACCGCCGGCTATCCCGAGTACGCCGACTTCATCGGCGACTGATGCCATGGCCGGCTCGAACGCAAATTTGAACCCGGCCGGACCCGCCCTCAGGGTGGACAAGCTGGCCAAGCGCTTCGACGGGGCCGCCGCGCCGGTGTGGTCGGACGTTTCCTTCGACGTCCCGGCCGGCCAGAGCGTCGCCATCATCGGTGGCAACGGCACCGGCAAGAGCACATTGCTGCGCTGTTGTTTGCGCTTGATCGAGCCGAATGCCGGTCAGGTCCACCTGCACGGCGAGACCCTGACCGGCAAACCGGCGGGCCATCTGAGAAAGATGCGTTCCAATGTCGGATTCGTGTTTCAGAAACACAATTTGGTGCCGCGCCTGTCTGTGCTGTCCAACGTACTGCATGGCGGCATGGCGCGGTCGCGCGGGCCGCGTCATTGGCATCACGCCCTGGCCAGCCGGGAAGATCGCGAATACGCCATGCATTGCCTGGAACAGGTCAGCCTGGCGCACCTGGCCGAGCGGCGCGCCGACCATCTATCCGGCGGTCAGTCGCAACGGGTGGCGGTGGCCCGCGCCCTGATGCAGAAACCACGCACCATTTTTGCCGACGAGCCGGTTGCCAGCCTGGACCCGCAGGCCGGCGAAGAGGTCATGGAGACGTTCGCCAAACTGGCGCTCGATCACGGCCTGACCCTGGTGTTTGTGTCGCATCACCTCGATCACGCCCTGCATTACGCCGACCGGGTGCTGGGCCTGCGCGATGGACGGCTCGATCTCGATGCGCCCACGGCGAGCGAAAACCTTGAATCCCTGAGGAGCATGTATGACTGAGTCGATACGTCCCGCCCCGCCGTCGCGGTTTGAACCGCCGAGCCCGGTTTCGGCCGTGCTGTTCGCCGCATTTCTGGCCTTCTTCACCTGGTCACTGGCCGGCGCCGGCATTTCCATTTCCGAGCTGATCGAGGGCTTGCCCAACATGGCACAGATCGGCTCGGAAATGGTGCCACCGGCCACCGACCGCTTTTCCCCGATGCTGGATTCAGTTCTGGTCACCTTCCAGATGGCCCTGGTCGGCAGCGTGATAGGCATCCTGCTCAGCCTGCCACTGGCGGTGCTGGCTTCGCGCAACCACACGCCACACCCGCTGATACGCTCCGCTGTACGCGGTTTTGTCAGTTTCGTGCGCACCGTGCCGGACCTGGCCTGGGCGTTGTTTTTCGTTGCCTCGGTGGGCCTGGGACCGTTCGCCGGCACCCTGACGCTGATCGTCGACACCATCGGTTTTTGCGCCCGGTTTTTCGCCGAGGCGATGGAGGAGGTCGATTCCGGGCCGCCCGAAGCGATGGCCGCCATCGGTGCCGGTCCGATCGACATCATCGCCTGCGCCACCCTGCCCATGGCCATGCCCAGCCTGGTCAACACCAGCCTGTTCGCGCTGGAAAAGGCGGTGCGCTCCTCGGTGGTACTGGGTCTGGTCGGCGCCGGCGGCATCGGCGCCGAGCTGGCGACATCGATGGAGATGTTCCGTTATGACCAGTCCGCCACCATCGTGCTGATGATCTTCGTTCTGGTCATGGCCGTGGAATCCCTGTCCTCTCATGCCCGCGCCAAGCTGATCGGCGGTCGCGGCTGATTCAATATAAGTGACTCATATGACTATGCTTAAATCTCTCGTCGTCAACGGCCGCGAATATCGCTGGCCGCAATCCCCCACTGTGGTCATCTGTGTCGACGGCAGCGAACCCGCTTACATCGAACAGGCGGTCGCCGCCGGTGTCATGCCGTTCATGGCCGGCATGCTGGCACGCGGCGCCGATCTGCGCGCCGACTGCGTGGTGCCCAGCTTCACCAATCCCAACAACCTGTCCATCGTCACTGGTGTGCCGCCGGCTGTGCATGGCATCTGCGGCAACTTCTTTCTCGACCCGGACAGCGGCGCCGAAGTGATGATGAACGATCCAGCCTTTCTGCGCTGCGGCACGCTGCTGGCCGCTTTCTCCGAAGCCGGCGCGCGGGTGGCGGTGGTCACCGCCAAGGACAAGCTGCGTGCCCTGCTGGGTCATGGGCTCGAAATGACACCGGGTGACGCGGTCTGTTTCTCGTCGGAAAAAGCCGATCAGGCCACTTGCAAGACTAACGGCATCGACGATGTCCTGGAACTGGTCGGGCTGCCGCTGCCTTCGGTTTATTCGGCAGAGCTATCCGAGTTCGTGTTTGCCGCGGGGGTCAAACTGCTCGAATCGCAACACTGGGACCTGATGTACCTGTCCACCACCGACTACATTCAGCACAAGCACGCCCCCGGCACCCCGGTGGCGAATGCCTTCTACGCCATGATGGACGGCTATCTGGCGCGGCTGGACCGCTTGGGCGCCAGCATCGCCTTGACCGCCGACCACGGCATGAAGCCCAAGCATGACGCCGCCGGCCAACCGAATGTCATCTACCTGCAAAGCCAGCTCGACGAGCTGTTCGGGCCGGGCCGTGCCAGGGTCATCCTGCCGATCACCGATCCGTACGTGGTGCATCACGGCGCCCTAGGCGGCTTTGCCCGAATCTACCTTCATGACGGCCTGGAAGTTGACACAGTGGCCGAGAAACTGCGGAAGGTGGACGGCATCCTGGAGGTGCTGAACCGCGTCGATGGCTGTACCCGCTTTGGTTTGCCGCCCGATCGAGAAGGCGACCTGATCGTGATTTCGACCAGCGAGCAGACCCTGGGTACGCGCGCCGAACAACACGATTTGTCGCAGCTCAAGGTGCCTCTTCGCTCGCATGGCGGAGTCACCGAGCAGCGCGTGCCCTTGTTGCTCAACCGGCCCGTCGACAGTACCGTGGCCGGCCAGCCGCTGCGCAACTTCGATGCCTTTTATCTGGCGCTGAACCATGCGCTCACTTCGGCATGAGCAGGCTCAGGCCAGTGACCAGCAGTACCAGCAGCACGGCACGCCGGTAGATTGTCTCGGGCAGCCGGCGCCGAAGCCTGCCGCCCAGATGGATGCCCAGGGCGACCAGGGGAATGGCCAGCAGGGCAACGCCCAGCAGTTCCACGCTGGCCAACCCCGCGCCGCCCAGCAGGGCCAGCATCACCAGGCTGGAAAGGGTGAACGACAGATTGATGGCTGGCACCAGCAATGCCTTGTCGATGCCGAGGGCCATCATGTACGCCAATACCGGCATCACTTGCGACCCGGTCAGGCCGCTGATGAGGCCGGTGGCAAATCCCACCGGCGCAGCCAGCCAGGCTTCCAGCCTGGCTGGACAGATCAGCGGTGGCGCAACCAGCGACCAGAGCGCGTAAACCGCCAGGACGCCGCCAAGAGCCGCCCGGCTGATTGCGGCATCCAGGCTGACCAGCAGCGCAAAACCGGCCAGAAGGCCGGGCAGCGACGCCAAGTAAAGCGGCCAGAAGCGAGACAACGCGGTCCGCAATTGTCCCAGCGGGGTCATCACCGCGAAGTTGCTGTAGAGCGATGGCAACAGCACCAAGGCAATGGCGGCCGGCGGTTCCATGAACAGGACCAGGATGGGCAGCGACAAGGTCGAGAAGCCCAGACCGGTCACGCCCTTCAACAGAGCGGCACTCAGAAGCGCCAGCAACACTGGCGTTATCGTCTCAACAGGCATGCATACTCACTTGGAGCCAGTCGGGTTTTGGTTCATTTGAGGGGGACACATGCATACCAGATGCATTTCTCTATGCCACAATAACCGGCTCGGATTCCCGGATTTCCACGTTGGTGTCGACCAGCCTGCCGAAGAAAAAACTGCCTTGACTTAAGCGGTTCGCTATATATGCTGGTAATCACCTAAGTAATATTACTGTTAAATAGGGGTTTCAATGACATGGGAGGCCATCATGGCAAGACTTGACGTTCGAGTGTTATTCAACCTGGCTTCGTTTCTGATCGCTATCTTGGTATCGGCATGCGGAGGTGGTGGGGGTAGTGGCGGCACGGGGCTGGTAGTCTCCGCCAATACGTTTTCACTGCCTGCGGTCTTGGCGAATCAGATCAACAATGGCTATACGCAGAACTTTACCGTTAGCGGCACCGAGATAATTGGCGGCATCACGTACAACGTCACCGGAACAGGCACGATTACGGTGACGCCAGCCGTTGATACAGTCTTTGAGGGACAGGTCGCGCTACAAAATTCAAGCACGATCAATGCGACCCTGACTGCAAACGGCATCAGCGTTTCTGTTACTGATACATCGCAATCCTTCAGTACCACCAGCTACGCGCCACTTGGCATGTCGAACGGCGAATATTGGGTCGTTCAAGGTGTCCCCGTTATTCCCGCCACAGTAATAGTCGGCGACACCGGGGTTGTCGGAACCTATACCCGCTACGAGGACAACACCAAGGCAACGGTTCTGGGAACCGCTGAAGTCAGTTATGTCGTGGAGGCCGATACCGCCACATCGGTGGTGATAAACCTGATTCTCAAGGAATTCGACGACTCGAATGTACTTGAGTTGACTGATCAAACCAGGTGGCGAATCGATACGCTTGGAAATGTCTCATGGCGATCGGAAACCGCGACCGGGGCGGATTTCAATTACCTCTTCAACTAACACCCGTTGCCTGTCCTCCAAGGACAGCAAACCGCAAGGAATGCGGACGATAAATCGGGATGCCGGACGGCAATAGGACGCCAAGGTGTTGTATTGCCGTCCGGCTTCCCGCACCGCGAGCATTTCGCAACATCCGGGTCATGCACTGTTCATCGTTGTGTCATGCCCAGGTAACAGGCGCTGCCTATCTTTGACGCAAATTCGTCAAGAAAGGAAAGCCCATGCTACAGGAACGTATTGCTCGGGATGGCGGCGGCAAGAAGCATTACCAGGTCGGCCTGGCCCGGCATCAGGATGAAGTACGCGAGGCGCAACGCCTGCGTTGGCAAGTGTTCGCCGAAGAAATGGGCGCGCGACTGGCGACGCCTGAGCCCGGTCTGGATATCGACTTGTACGATGCCTATTGCGAACATCTGCTGGTACGCGATCCGGATACCGGCGAGGTGGTCGGCACCTACCGCATCCTCAGCCCGTCCGCCGCCAAGCGGGTTGGCGACTACTACACGGAAACCGAATTCGATTTGACCCGCTTGCAGCACTTGCGCGGCAACCTGGTCGAACTGGGGCGCTCATGCGTGCATCCCGATTACCGCGACGGTGGCGTGATCACGCTGCTGTGGGCCGGCCTGGCCGAATACATGATACGCGGCGGTCACGACTATCTGATCGGTTGCGCCAGCATCGGCATGGCCGATGGTGGCCACAACGCCGTCGGCATCTGGAATGCGGTCAAGGACAAGCATCTGTCCCCGATCGAGTGGCGGGTTTTTCCGCGCTGTCCGCTGCCGCTGGATTCTCTGGAAACAGCCAGCGTGCCCATGCTGCCGCCGTTGATCAAGGGGTACCTGCGGCTGGGGTCTTATATTTGCGGCGAACCGGCCTGGGATCCCGACTTCAATACCGCCGATCTGCCGATCCTGCTGCCGCTGAAGAATCTCCATCCGGCGTATGCCCGCCGTTTCCTCAAGCAAACTTGAATTTGAATTTACATCCTGCCCCGGCGGGATTTTCAAACGGGTTTCGCATGATCAATAACCAGCCGTTCTGAGTCATGCAGACCAAGCCACACGCCAAGGCGCGGGACTATTCATCGATGGCTGCGCTCAGCCTGGCCGAAGATGGGATGCCGGCATGTCCCAGCGTCGCGCAATTGCTACATCCGGTTGTTCCGGCACTGGTCAGCTCGATCTGTCAGGATATCCTGCCGCGTTTTCATGCGGAGCATGATCTGCTTTCCTTGCCGGTTGTCGATCAGCACGCCAAGCCGGTGGGGATCATGGACCGGCATCAGTACATGGAGTTTTTCGCGCGTCCGTTCAGCAAGGAAGTGTTCGGCAAGCGCAGCCTGAGCCAGATCCGGGAGGCGCACCGGGATGCCATGATCGGCGCTTTTCCGATCGCCATCCCGATCGTGGTCGATATCGCGACCAGCATCGATGACGTCGCCCGAATGATCATCGATTCCGACATGCGGCACATGGTCAACGGCGTTGTCGTTACCCGTGACGAGCGTTATGTCGGGGTGGTTCACGGTCATGATCTGCTGCATGAAATCACCCAGCGCAAACAGTCGGAACTGCACTACCTGGCGCATTACGACGCGTTGACCAAAATACCCAACCGCATGCTGTTTTCCGATCGGCTCAATCAGGCCTGCCGGGAGGCATTGCGTAGCGGTCGGGAAGTGGCTTTGCTGTTCATCGACGTGGATCGCTTCAAGCAGATCAATGATTCGCTGGGGCATCGCTTTGGCGATGCCCTGCTCAAGGCGATTGCCGGTCGCCTGCTCGGATGCGCGCGCGACAGCGACACCGTGGTGCGTCTGGGCGGCGACGAGTTCGCCATCCTGATGGAGTTCATCCAGACCGCGCGAGACGCCGAAGCATTGGCCCAGCGCCTGGTCGAGACGATGCGCCAGCCGTTCCTGATACTGGATCGCGAGCTCAGCATCAGCATCAGCATCGGTATCGCGATCTATCCGCGCGACGATGATCAGGTCGATATTCTGCTCAGCAAGGCCGATGCCGCGATGTATGAGGTCAAACAGAGCGGTCGCAACGGCTATCAGTTGTTTTCCGCATCCACGACCACCTTCAGTTCGGCGCGCTCGGCGCTGGAAGCCGAGTTGAAGCAAGCGCTCGCCAATGAAGAATTCGTGCTGTACTTCCAGCCCCAGTTCGACCTGGCCGGCGACCAGGTGGTCGGCGTGGAAGCCCTGATCCGCTGGGACCACCCGCGCAGCGGCAGGCTCAATCCGGGCAGTTTTATCGGTCTGGCCGAGGAAAGCGGTCTGATCGTGCCGATCGGTGATTGGGTGCTGGCCGAAGCCTGTCGCCAGCATCGCGCCTGGATGCGGGAAGGGCTGCCTCCCTTGCGTCTGGCGGTGAATATTTCGCCGCTGCAATTCCGCCAGCCCGATTTCATTTTGCGCGTCACCCGTCTGCTCGAAGAAACCGGGGTCGATCCCGCATTTCTCGAGTTCGAACTGACTGAAGGCATCATCATGCATGACGCCTCGTTGGTGCTGGACATGCTGAGCGATCTGAAGAATCTGGGGGTGCACCTTTCTCTCGATGATTTCGGTACCGGGTTTTCCAACCTCGGCTATCTGAATCGCTATCCGATCGAGCGCATGAAAATCGATCAGTCGTTTGTGCGCGGCATAGACCAGATGCCGATCAACCAATCCATCGTGCGATCCATCGTCGCGTTGGCGAAAAGTCTCGGTTTGCAAGTGGTCGCCGAAGGCGTCGAAACCGAGGCTGAACTGGCGCTGGTGCGTGAATGCCAGTGCGATGAATATCAAGGGTACTTGCTGGCGCGGCCGATGTCGGCAAGCGAATTTTCGGCATGGCTGGCTGGCAGGATTGTCCGTGAATAAACGCCAATCGGCATGACCGCGCGAGAGATGAATCCGCGTGCAAGGAGAGAGAAATGGAATCCCGGATCGAACAACGCACCCGCACGATGATCATCGACAATCTTGATGGTGATGAACCGTTGAGCAACCTTTCCGCGAATCGCGATTTTGACCAGGTACTGCAAGCGCGCATCAGCCGCCGCGGCGTCTTGAAAGGCGGCTTGGGGGCCTCGATCGCCATGTTGTTTGGTGACGCGGCACATGCCGGTGTCGGCGCGGATTCATCGGCCAAGGCGATGGCCCCGGCGGCTGCCGGAGCCGCCAGCAAACTGGGTTTCACGCCGGTGCCGATCAGTTCCGCCGATGACGTCACGGTTCCGCCCGGTTACCGAACTCAGGTACTGGCGCCCTGGGGGACGCCGCTGGCCGGTGGCGATGCCGATGCCGCGTTCGACCCGACGCGCATCGGCGCCGCCGACCAGGCCCAGCGCGTCGGCAGCCACCACGACGGCATGCATTTCTTTCCCATAGAAGGCCAAGACCCGTTTCACGGTAGTTCCAGTGATGGCTTGCTGGTGATGAATCATGAATATGTCGAACCGCGCTTCATGCACGCCGCGGCGATCGGCCAGGCCTTGACCCGTGGCGCGGTGCCGGCCTTGATCGATGGCAAGCGTCCGGCGGATGAGGTGATGAAAGAGCTGAACGGCCATGGCGTTTCGATTCTGCGTATTCAACGGCAACCGGATGGCGCCTGGGACGTGGTGGCCGACTCGCGCAATCGCCGCATCACCGGTTTGACGCCGATGGAGATGGCCGGCCCGGCGCGCGGCTGCGATCTGCTGAAAACCCGCTACAGCCCGAATGGCGCGCGCACGCGCGGCACGCTGAACAATTGCGCGCACGGTGTCACGCCGTGGAACACCTATCTGACCTGTGAGGAAAACTGGGCTGGTTATTTTGTCAACCGCGGCAGCCGACCACGTGAGCAGTGGCGCTATGGCGTGTCCACCGCCAGCGCCCGCTATGCCTGGGATTTGGCGGACAACGGCGCGGATGACTATGTCCGTTTCGATGTTGCCGCAACCGCCGCGCAGGCCAGCGAGGATTACCGCAACGAGCCGAACACCTTCGGCTGGGTGGTCGAGATCGACCCGTTCAAGCCGGACAGCACGCCGGTCAAGCGCACCGCGCTGGGCCGCTTCGCGCATGAGGGCGTGGTGTTCCAGCCGGCGGTGGAGGGCAAGCCTGTCGTCTGCTATTCGGGTGACGACGCGCGTAACGAATACATCTACAAATTCGTCAGCGCCCAGCCTTTCCACAAGGCCACCGCCGGCGGCCATCTGCTCGATCATGGCACCCTGTATGTCGCCAAATTCAATGACGACGGCGGCGGCGAATGGCTGCCGCTGGTCTGGGGCCAGGGCTTGTTGCGGCCGCAACCGATCAACCAGGTCGAAGACCCGGATTGCAGCTGTTTCCAGAGCCAGGCCGACGTTCTGGTCAACACCCGCCTGGCGGCGGATCGCGTCGGCGCGACCAAGATGGACCGGCCGGAATGGGGCGCGGTGGACCCGGCCACCGGCCTGGTTTATTTCACCTTGACCAACAACACCAGCCGCAAGCAAGCCGATGCCGCCAATCCGCGCGCCAATAGCCGCTGGGGACACATCCTTCGCTGGAAGGAAGCGAATGATGCCGCCGCGCTGCGTTTTGAATGGGACATCTTCCTGCTGTCAGGCCCCACCGAGGATTCCGAATTCAATGGCGCAAAGCTGGATGCCAAGCAGATCCACAACAGTCCGGACGGTCTCTGGTTTGACCGCGATGGCCGCCTGTGGATACAGACCGATAGCAGCGAAAGCGCGATGAACAGTGGCGATTACGCGCAATTCGGCAACAACCAGATGCTGGCCTGCGACCCGGTCAGCAAGGATCTGCGCCGCTTCCTGACCGGTCCGCTGGGACAGGAAATCACCGGCGTGGTGTCGACGCCGGATGGCAAAACCCTGTTCGTCAATGTTCAGCACCCCGGCGCCACGACCAGCAAGGAGCAGTTCGCCGCCGGCCAACTCACCGGAACCTGGCCCAACCAGGGCCGCTACCCGCGCTCGGCGACCGTGGTGATCACACGCGAGGATGGCGGGGTTGTCGGGGGATAGGTGGAACCAAGACGTCTACGTATTATTTGGTCCGGCAAGCGTGCAACGCCGCGCTATAGATCCGGCCCGATTTATCCGTGAAACCGTAGGGTGTGCCATGCGCACCATTGCACGTTAAACGGTGCGCATGGCGCACCCTACCGCCGACCGGCAATCGCGGATAAATCTGGCCGTATCGATAGTGCATGTTCAACAGCGGATTCAAAGAATATGCAATTTGCGGAATAGATAACAGGTGGATGTCAGCCGGAGGCGAGATGCTGGTTTGGTTTTCGGTAGCGCCCGTACGCCGTCATGCAGATGTCATGCCACCGTCATATTCGTTCAATACAGTGCGGACTCGTTTTCAATCAAAGGATAAAGAAGAATGTCACCCGCACTGTCTGGTCTGTCGCGTCAACCCGTCCGTCTGTTTGCTGTCAGTCTGTTGCTGACGGCAATGCTCGCCGCCTGTGACAACGACGATTCCGATCCGGTCGTTGAAGCCACCCCCGCAAGCCTGACACTGGAGAAAATCGGTGCTTACAGCGCGGGTGTATTCGGCGTCAGCGCGGCGGAAATTCCGGCTTTTGATGCCGCCAGCAAACGGCTGTTCGTGGTCAATGCGCTGGCCGGTGCGGTCGATGTGCTGGACATGAGCGACCCCACCAACCCGGTCAAACTCGGCGTGCTCGATGCCACCACGGTGCTGGCGGGCGCGGAGATCAACAGTGTGGCGGTGTTCAACGGCATCGTGGCTGTGGCCATTCAAGCGCCGGTAAAAACCGATCCGGGCCGTATGGCGCTGTACCGCGCCAGCGATCTCGGCCTGATCAGTTCGGTGACGATAGGCGCGCTGCCCGACATGATCACCTTCACGCCGGACGGCAAAACCGTGCTGGTGGCGAACGAGGGTGAACCCAGTGACGACTATCAGATCGATCCGGAAGGCAGCATCAGCATCATCGATGTCAGCAATCCGTCCGCGCCGGTGGTGAGAACCGCCGGATTTGGCGCATACACCGGCCAGGAAGCGGCTTTGCGCAGCCTGGGTATCCGTCTGTATGGCCCCGGTGCATCCGCTTCACAAGATTTCGAACCCGAGTACATCGCCGTCTCCGCCGACGGGGCAACCGCCTGGGTGACCTTGCAGGAAAACAACGCGCTGGCCAAGGTGGATATTGCCACCGCCACCGTCACCGACATTCTGCCGCTCGGCTACAAGGATCATGGTGCTGTCGGTAATGAACTTGATACCTCAGACGACGACCAGGTCATCAAAATCCAGAACTGGGCCGGCGTACGCGGCATGTACCTGCCGGACAGCATGGCGTCGTACAGCGTCGGCGGCAAGACCTACCTGGTCACTGCCAATGAGGGCGATGCCCGCGCCTGGGGCGAAGACAATGATGCTTATTGGGCAGGTGACGCCAGCAAAGGCTTTGTCGAGGAATTCCGCGTCAAACACCTGGTCCACACCGACGGATTCGACCGCCGCGCGGGAGACGATCTGCCACCGCAGTTGCGTGCGCTGGCGGCTGGCGCTTTGCTCAACCCGAGCATCTTCGGCTATTGCGGCGCGGTGGACGGCGACCCGGAGGATTGTCGTGACGATGATCAGCTAGGGCGGCTGAATATTTCCTGGACCATGGGCTACCGCGTTGATAACAATGGCGCGCCAGTCATGTTCAACACCAGCGGGGTGGAAGACGCAGCCGGCGATCGGCTGATGTACGACAACCTCTACAGCTACGGCGCTCGCTCGTTCAGCATCTGGGATGAAGACGGGGCTTTGGTCTGGGATTCCGGCGCCGAGATCGAGAAGTTCCTGGCCAGCGACGATTGCATGCTGGGCAGTGGTCGCGCCATTGCCTGCAAGGATTACTTCAACTCGGGTCACGACGAAGGTGATGCCATGGACAGTCGCAGCGATGCCAAGGGACCCGAGCCGGAAGGCCTGGCGGTCGGCACGATCGGCGCCAAGACCTTCGCCTTCATCGGTCTGGAACGGATGGGCGGCGTGCTGGTCTACGACATCACCGACCCGACCGCGCCGGTTCGCGTGGATTATCTGAACACCCGCGAAGACTGGTCTACCGAAGACCCCTCCACCGTGCTGGACACCGTCGGCGATCTCGGTCCTGAAGGCCTGGTGTTCATCCCGGCCAAGGATTCGCCCAATGGCAAGCCGCTGCTGGTGGTCGGCAACGAAGTCAGCGGCACCACCGCTGTGCTGCAACTCAACTTGACCTATTGAGTGAGCGGCGCGGCGCCTGCGTGCCGCGGTTCTGCCTCAGCCGGGCCTTGTGCCCGGCTTTTTCGTTGCGCGGCGGCGGCAATTGGTCAATACAATCCTCCGCCAACCAGCCGCGACGGATCTCTGATTCACTCTGATGCAGCAACCCCTTCCCGAACTCGTTGAACTGCAGCGTTTGCTCGATGATGCGCCGCCGGCCTTGGCGGCGCATATTGCGCATACGGTACGCGTCGATGGTCAGGACTTGCCGATCCATGTCCTGACCCTGGGCAACCCCGATCCGGCGCTGCCGGCGATCGGCTACTTTGGCGGCGTGCATGGTCTGGAACGGATCGGCACCCGGGTGCTGCTGGTGTATTTGCGCGGGTTGATCAATCGCCTGAAATGGGATCCGATGATGCATCGGCAACTGGAGATGCTGCGCATGGTGTTCGTGCCCCTGGTCAATCCGGGCGGCATGTTGCGCAACACGCGCTGCAATCCGGACGGCGTCGACCTGATGCGCAACGCGCCACTGGATTCGCTGGAAAAAGTGCCGTTTTTTCTTGGCGGTCAGCGTTTCAGCCCGACGCTGGCCTGGTATCGCGGGGTACTGGATGCACCCATGCAGCCCGAAAGCCTGGTGCTGTCGCGGGTGGTGGAGGAGGAATTGGCCCACCGACGCTTCAGCCTGGCATTGGATTGCCACTCCGGCTTTGGCGTGCGCGACCGCATCTGGTTTCCCTTTGCGCATAGCGCCAAACCGTTTCCCAACCTGCCGGAAGTCCACGCCTTGAAGACTTTGTTCGAACAGACTTATCCGACCCACAACTACCTGGTCGAACCGCAAAGTCGGCAATATCTGACCCATGGTGATCTTTGGGATCATTTCTATCTCAACGCCCGCGCCCAGGTCGGTGGTGAACGGGTGTTTCTGCCGTTGACCCTGGAAATGGGCTCCTGGCTGTGGGTGAAGAAGAATCCGACACAACTTTTTTCGCGTCAGGGCTTGTTCAATCCGCGCCCGGGGCATCGGCTGCATCGCATCCTGCGGCAACATCTGTTGTGGCTGGATTTTCTGGCCCGCGCGGTGTGCGGCGGTGATCGCTGGCTGCCGCATGGCAAAGACCGGCTGCAGCACAAGAAACTGGCCTTGGCCGAGTGGTACGGCTGGAAAGAGCACCCATGACGACCTGGGTTTTTCTGCGCGGCTTGACCCGCGAGGCTAGGCACTGGGGGGATTTCCCGCGGCGTTTCCGCGCCGCTTTCGCGGGTGAACTGGCCGAGACGGATATTCTGACGCCGGATCTGCCCGGCAATGGCCGTTTGCATGACTTGCAAAGTCCGCTCAGCGTGACCGAGATGATGGCGTCCTGCCGCCAGCAACTGCGCGATCAAGGCAAACCGCCGCCGTATCATCTGCTGGCTTTGTCGCTGGGCGGCATGGTGGCCGTGGCCTGGGCGCTGCGCTACCCGGAAGAATGCCGCGCGGCGGTGTTGCTGAGCACCAGCCTGCGCCCTTACAGCCCGTTCTACCAACGTCTGCGGCCGCGCGGCTGGCCGAGCCTGATGCGGTTGCTGGTGGCGCGCGGTGTAGCCCGAGAGCGCGGCATTCTGCGCCTGACCAGTGCCCGCGCGGCGGAGCTGCGTCAGGTCCTGCCGGCCTGGACCGCCTATGCCCGCGAGTATCCGGTGTCCACCCTGGGCGCGCTGCGCCAGTTGCTGGCCGCCGCGCGGTTCACCGCCCCGCAAAAACCCGCCGTGCCGTTGTTGTTGCTGGCCGGCGCGGCGGATCGCATGGTGCATCCCGATTGTTCGCGACGCCTGGCGCGGGCCTGGGACGCGGATTTTTCCCTGCATCCCGCCGCCGGGCATGATCTGGCGCTGGATGCCGGCGAATGGGTGGCAAACGAAGTGCATACCTGGTTGGCAAGCGTCGATGCGCGCCTTCCGGATTGACCGCCGACCGGTTCCAACTTACTATCCACGCTCTTTGAAAAGGGGAAACCTGATGCGTCGCAAACTTGTCGCCGGCAATTGGAAAATGCACGGCAGTCTGGCCGAGAATGAGGCTTTGCTTGCCGGCTTGCTGGCGGGCATGAGCAACGTCAAGGCCGGCGTGGCGGTTTGTGTGCCGTTTCCCTACTTGTCTCAGGCGCGGGCCAAACTGTCCGGCAGCGCCATCGCCTGGGGCGCGCAGAACATGAGTCAGCAGGCCAAGGGCGCGTATACCGGCGAGGTGTCGGCCAGCATGCTGAAAGACTTTGGCTGTACCTATGTCATCGTCGGACATTCCGAGCGTCGCGCCATTTATGGCGAGAGTGATGAGTTGGTGGCGGAAAAGTTCGCCGCCGCCCAGGCCGCCGGACTGACGCCGATCCTGTGTGTCGGCGAGACGCTGGAGGAGCGCGAAGGCGGCATCACCGAAAGCGTCGTGGCGCGGCAGATGGATGCGGTGATCGGCAAGTGCGGCGTCGCCGCGCTGGCCAAGGCGGTAGTGGCCTACGAACCGGTGTGGGCGATCGGTACCGGCAAGACCGCCAGCCCGGAGCAGGCGCAGGCGGTGCATGCGTTCATACGCGGCAAGGTGCGCGCGCTGGATGCCGGGGTTGCCGAGGGTTTGATCATTCAGTACGGCGGCAGCATGAAGGCCGCCAATGCGGTTGAGTTGCTCGGCCAGCCGGATATCGATGGCGGCCTGATTGGTGGCGCGGCGCTGGTTGCGGAAGAGTTTCTGGCAATCTGCCGGGCGGCGTGATTTACGGCTTAAGGTAAAAGATGGAATTTCTGGTCTGGATTGTTCATATTTTGGTGGCCAGCAGCGTGGTGGGCCTGGTTCTGCTGCAACATGGCAAGGGCGCCGACATGGGCGCGGCATTCGGCAGCGGCTCTTCCGGCAGCCTGTTCGGCGCCAGCGGCTCGGCCAACTTCATGTCGCGCGCCACCGCCGTGCTGGCGACGCTGTTTTTTGTCACCAGTCTGGGGCTGACGTATTTTTCCAGTCTGAAGAACGAACCCGAGATCAAACCGATGGCGCGGCAACCGGCGACCTCGGCGCCGGCGGTTCCGGCAGCGCCCGTGAATGGCACGGATAAAGCGGGCGCAATTCCTCAGTAATCGAGTTTGTGGTAAGCATGCCGCGCGGTTCGGCATGTCAGGCAATGCCGACGTGGTGAAATTGGTAGACACGCTGTCTTGAGGGGGCAGTGACGAAAGTCGTGCGAGTTCGAGTCTCGCCGTCGGCACCATCGAATTTCTTTATATCCCATGGCTTTTAATTAATAACCCATTGATATCAATGGGTTTTTTGTTTTTTATCGCCTTGACGTCAGCTTCCTGAAAGCCTAGACTCGCGGCCTCTTGGCATGAGTGCTCATGCGTTTCGGGGATCACATGCTCGAAAATTATTTTCCGGTTCTGCTGTTCATACTGGTTGGTCTGGCTGTCGGGGTGGGGCCTATGGTCGCTGGTTTCGTGCTGGCGCCGCACAAACCGGATGCCGAGAAGCTGTCTCCCTATGAATGCGGTTTCGAGGCATTCGAAGATGCGCGGATGAAGTTCGATGTGCGCTATTACCTGGTCGCCATTCTGTTTATTCTGTTCGATCTGGAGATCGCCTTCCTGTTTCCCTGGGCCATCGTGCTGGAAGAAATCGGCCTGTTCGGTTTTCTCTCCATGGTGGTTTTCCTCGGCATCCTCGTGGTCGGCTTCGTCTACGAATGGATGCAAGGCGCGCTGGATTGGGAGTGATTTGACGTGAGCATCGAAGGCGTACTCGAAAAAGGTTTTGTCACCACCACGGTCGATGCGGTGGTGAATTACACCCGCACCGGCTCGCTGTGGCCGATGACCTTCGGTCTGGCCTGCTGCGCGATCGAGATGATGCAGGCCGGGGCTTCGCGCTATGACCTGGATCGTTTCGGCATCGTGTTCCGTCCCAGCCCGCGCCAGTCGGACCTGATGATCGTCGCCGGCACGCTGTGCAACAAGATGGCGCCGGCGCTGCGCAAGGTCTACGACCAGATGGCCGAGCCGCGCTGGGTGTTGTCGATGGGCTCCTGCGCCAACGGTGGCGGTTACTACCACTATTCGTATTCAGTGGTGCGCGGTTGCGATCGCATCGTGCCGGTCGACATCTACGTGCCGGGTTGCCCGCCGACGGCGGAGGCTTTGCTCTACGGTCTGATCCAGTTGCAGAAGAAAATCCGCCGCACCAATACCATCGCCCGTTGATGGGCCACGGACACAGTCATTGATATGCCGATAACCCCGGAAACCCTGCTGCAACGTGTGCAAGAGCTGCTAGGCGACAAGATCGTCAAGTCCGGCGTTGCGCTGGACGAAGCGACCATCGAGGTGGCGCCGCAAGACTGGCATGAAATCGCGCTGGCCCTGCGCGACGACACCGGCCTGGCGTTCGATCTGATGATGGACTTGTGCGGCGTCGATTACTCGACCTACCAGGATGGCGCCCGGGACGGCAAGCGCTTCGCGGTGGTGCTGCATCTGCTGTCGATCAAGCGCAATCATCGTCTGCGCGTGCGCACCTTCTGCGCCGATGACGAATTGCCGATCCTCGCTTCGCTGGTGGAAGTCTGGCCGGCGGTGAACTGGTTCGAACGCGAGGCGTTCGATCTGTACGGCATCATCTTCGACGGTCATCCCGATCTGCGCCGCATCCTCACCGACTACGGCTTCATCGGCCATCCGTTCCGCAAGGATTTCCCGATTTCCGGGCATGTCGAAATGCGCTACGACCCCGAACTCAAGCGCGTGGTGTATCAGCCGGTCAGCATCGAGCCGCGCGAAGTCACGCCGCGCATCGTGCGCGAGGATCAATACGGCGATGTCGGGCAGCGAGGCAAGGCGTAATGGCTGAAATCCGCAACTACACGATCAATTTCGGGCCGCAGCATCCGGCCGCGCACGGCGTGCTGCGACTGGTGCTGGAGCTCGACGGCGAGGTCATCGAGCGCGCCGATCCGCACGTCGGTCTGCTGCATCGCGGCACCGAGAAACTCGCGGAGACCAAGACTTTCCTGCAATCCGTGCCGTACATGGACCGTCTCGACTACATGTCGATGATGGTCAACGAGCATGCCTATTGCATGGCCATCGAGAAGCTGGTCGGCATTCAGGTGCCGGAGCGCGCGCAATACATCCGGGTGATGTTCGACGAGATCACCCGCATCCTCAATCACCTGCTGTGGCTCGGCACGCACGCGCTGGATATCGGCGCGATGACGGTGTTCCTCTACGCCTTCCGCGAACGTGAAGACCTGATGGATGTCTACGAGGCGGTGTCCGGCGCGCGCATGCACGCGGCCTACTACCGTCCGGGCGGCGTCTACCGCGATCTGCCGGATCGCATGCCGCATTACCAGGCCAATCAGCGCCAGAACGAGGCGGATATCCGTCGCCTCAACGAAAATCGCCAGGGCAGCGTGCTCGACTTCCTGGAAGACTTCTCGAAGCGTTTCTTCGGCTATGTCGATGAATACGAAACCCTGCTGACCGACAACCGGATCTGGAAACAGCGCACCGTCGGCATCGCGGTGATCGATCCGGAACGCGCCAAGGCGCTGGGCTTCACCGGTCCGATGCTGCGCGGTTCCGGCATCGCCTGGGATTTGCGCAAGATGCAGCCATATGAAGTCTATGACCGCATGGACTTCGAAATTCCGGTCGGCCGCACCGGCGACTGTTACGACCGCTATCTGGTGCGCATGGAAGAAATGCGCCAGAGCAATCGCATCATCCAGCAGTGCGTCGCCTGGCTGAAGAAAAACCCGGGGCCGGTGATCGTCGAGGATCACAAGATCGCGCCGCCGTCGCGGGTCGGCATGAAGTCGAACATGGAAGAGTTGATCCACCACTTCAAGCTGTTCACCGAGGGTATGCATGTGCCGGAGGGCGAGGCCTATGCGGCGGTGGAACATCCCAAGGGCGAGTTCGGCGTGTACATGATTTCCGACGGCGCCAACAAGCCCTACCGCCTGAAACTGCGCGCCCCGGGTTTCTCGCATCTGGCCGGACTGGATGAGTTGTCGCGCGGCCACATGATCGCCGATGTGGTGGCGATCATCGGCACGCTGGACATCGTGTTCGGCGATATCGACCGATAAACGACAGACAAAAAAGACAGATAAGAGACAGGTAAGAATTCCCCATGCTTTCCGCCCTATCCCTGGCCTCGATCGACAAAGAGGTCGCCAAATACCCCGCCGAGCAGAAGCAGTCGGCGGTGATGAGCGCCTTGCGCATCGCCCAGGTCGAACTCGGCTGGCTGTCGAAAGACTGCATCGAATACATCGCCACCTATCTCGACATGCCGGCCATCGCCGTATACGAAGTGGCCACCTTCTATAACATGTACGACCTGCAGCCGGTTGGCCGTCATAAGGTGACGCTGTGCACCAACCTGCCGTGTCAGTTGCAGGGCGCCGACCAGATCGCCGAACACCTGCGGTCCAGACTCGGCATCGGTTTCAACGAGACCACCGCCGATGGCCGCTACACGCTGAAGGAAGGCGAGTGCATGGGCGCCTGCGGCCACGGTCCGCTGTGCCTGCACAACAATCACACGATGCATGACCACCTGACGCCGGAGTCGGTGGACAAACTCCTGGATGACATGCAATGAGTTTGAACACGCCCGATACCCAGGTCTGTCTGTGGACGCTGCAACATGCCGAACCGGCCTCGCTGGCAACCTACATCGCCGGCGGCGGCTATGAGGCGCTGAAGAAGATCCTCGCCGAGAAGACCCCGGCCGAGGACATCATTGCCGAGGTCAAGACCAGCGCCTTGCGCGGTCGCGGCGGCGCCGGCTTCCCGACCGGCCTGAAGTGGAGCTTCATGCCGCGCGGATTTCCGGGTGACAAATATGTGGTGTGCAACAGCGACGAGGGCGAGCCGGGGACCTTCAAGGATCGCGACATCCTGCGCTACAACCCGCACCAGTTGATCGAAGGCATGATCATCGCCGGCTACACGCTGGGCGCGGTTGCCGGTTACAACTACATCCACGGCGAGATCTACGAGGCATACCTGTCCTGGGAAGCGGCGCTCGACGAAGCCCGCGCCGCCGGCCTGCTGGGCAAGAACATCCTCGGTTCCGGCTGGGATTTCGAGCTGTACGCGCACCACGGCTATGGCGCCTACATCTGCGGCGAGGAAACCGCGTTGCTGGAATCCATTGAAGGCAAGAAGGGGCAGCCGCGGTTCAAGCCGCCGTTCCCGGCCAGCTATGGTTTGTACGGCAAGCCGACGACGATCAACAACACCGAAACGCTGGCTTCGATTCCCTGGATCATGCGCCACGGCGGCCAGGCATTCCTGGAACTGGGCAAGCCGAACAACGGCGGCAGCAAGATTTTCTCGATCTCCGGCCACGTCAACAAACCCGGCAATTACGAGATTCCGCTGGGTACGCCGTTCGCCGATCTGCTGGAAATGGCCGGCGGCGTGCGCACCGGCCATACGCTGAAGGCGGTGATTCCCGGTGGTTCCTCGGCGCCGGTATTGCCGGCCGAGGTGATGATGGCCTGCACGCTGGATTTCGATTCGATCGCCAAGGCCGGTTCGATGCTCGGTTCCGGCGCGGTCATCGTCATGGACGACAGCGTCTGCATGGTCAGGGCGCTGCAGCGGCTGGCCTACTTCTACTTCGAGGAATCCTGCGGCCAGTGCACGCCGTGTCGCGAGGGCACCGGCTGGATGTATCGCATCGTGCGGCGCATCGAGCAGGGCCAGGGGCGGCCGGAAGATCTCGATGAACTGCTGCGCATCGGCAAGAACATCGCCGGCAATACCATCTGCGCGTTGGGCGAAGCGGCGGTCGGACCGGTCGCCAGCTTCGTCAAACACTTCCGCAAAGAGTTCGAGTACCACATTGAACACAAGAAATGCTTGGTGAGCCATTGATATGCCCGTGATCGAAATTGACGGCAAGCAGATCGAAGTCGCCGCCGGCGCGACGGTGATGGACGCGGCGCATCAGGCCGGCATCGTCATTCCGCATTTCTGCTACCACAAGAAACTGTCCATCGCCGCCAACTGCCGGATGTGCCTGGTGGAAGTCGAAAAGGCGCCGAAACCGCTGCCGGCCTGCGCCACGCCGGTCAGCGACGGCATGAAGGTGAAAACGCATTCGGTGAAAGCCGTCGCCGCGCAGGCCGGCGTGATGGAATTCCTGCTGATCAATCACCCGCTCGACTGCCCGATCTGCGACCAGGGCGGTGAATGCCAGTTGCAGGACATCGCCGTGGGCTACGGCGGCTCCGCGTCGCGCTATGGCGAACCGAAGCGGGTGGTCAAGGACAAGGAACTCGGGCCGCTGATTTCCACCGACATGACGCGCTGCATCCATTGCAGTCGCTGTATCCGCTTCGGCCAGGAGATCGCCGGGCTGATGGAACTCGGCATGCCCGGTCGCGGCGAACATGTCGAGGTCATGCCGTTCCTGGAAACCCAGGTCAGCCATGAACTGTCCGGCAACGTCATCGAACTCTGCCCGGTCGGCGCGCTGACCTCCAAGCCGTTCCGTTACAAGGCGCGCTCCTGGGAGCTGTCGCGGCGCAAATCGGTGAGTCCGCATGATGGTCTCGGCAGCAATGTGCAGGTGCACGTCAAGAACAATCAGGTGCTGCGGGTGGTGCCGCTGGACAACGAAGCGATCAACGAATGCTGGATCGCGGACCGCGATCGGTTCAGCTATGAGGCGTTGAACAACGAGCAACGCTTGACCCAGCCGATGTTGAAGAAAGATGGGCAGTGGCAAGTGGCAAGTTGGCGGGATGCGCTGGAATACACCGCCAGCCGTCTGAGCCAGTTACGCGACAGCCAAGGCGCCGCCGCCATCGGCGCGCTGGCTTCGCCACACCAGACCGTGGAAGAGTTGTATCTGTTCACCAAGCTGATGCGCGGTCTCGGCACGGAAAACATCGATCATCGCCTGGCCCAGGCCGATGCCGCGCAAGGTGTCGGCGCGCGCTGGCTGGGCATGCCGGTGGCTGAACTGACCACGCTGAACCGGGTGCTGCTGATCGGTTCCAGCATCCGTCAGGAACAACCATTGGTCGCGCAGCGTTTGCGCCAAGCGGTGAAGCACGGTGGGCAACTGAATGTGCTGCACGCCGCCGGCGACGATTTGTTGTGCAAGGTCAACGCCCGGATGATTTTGAAGCCCGGCAACTGGGTCCATGGTTTGGCGCAGGTCGCCAAGGCGATGCGGGAAGCCGGCGCGGACCTGGCCGCGGTTGCCGCCGCGATTGCCGATGTCGAGGTCGGCGATGCCGCGCGCGGCATTGCCGCCAGCC
>JAGUXX010000148.1 GCA_020061585.1 Betaproteobacteria bacterium
GCAGCAGCAGCGTGTTCGGTCCCGGCCACCAGGCGCCGAGCCGCGCCATCAAGGCGCGCGGCGGCGGCGCCAGATACCGGCGAAATTGCGCCAGTTCGGCGCCGACCAGGATCAAGCCCTTGTGTTGCGGCCGCCCTTTGAGGCGCAGGATGCGCCGCACCGCGCGGCGGTTGTCCGGATCGCAACCCAGGCCGTAACAGGATTCCGTGGCATAGGCGATGACGCCGCCGCGCTTCAGGTAGGCGCGCAGGCGGCGAATGTCGGGCAGCGGCGTGGACAATATCGGGGCGCTACGGCGTTGGCCGCCCCTTACTTCTTCTTGCGACCGATGGCGCGCCAGCCGATGTCACGGCGCATCTGCCGGCCGGCGAAGTCGATGTTCTCCGCCGCCTGATAGGCGCGGGTCTGCGCCATCTTGACCGTGTCGCCCAGCGCCGTGACGCACAGCACGCGACCGCCGGCGGTGACCACCTGATCGTCCCGCAACACGGTGCCGGCGTGGAAGACATGGAAATGCTCGCCGCCGCCGGCGTTGCCCAGGCCGCTGATCGCGTCGCCCTGGCGCGGATTGTCCGGATAGCCCTGTGCCGCCATCACCACGCCCAACGCGAAGCGGCGATCCCAATCGGCTTCGACCTGATCCAGCCGACCGTCGACGGCGGCTTCCAGCAGCGTCACCAGATCTGACTTCAAACGCATCATGATCGGCTGGGTTTCCGGATCACCCATGCGGCAGTTGAATTCCAGCACCTTGATCTGGCCTTCCGGGCTGATCATCAGGCCGGCGTAGAGGAAGCCGGTGAACGGCACGCCTTCCGCCTTCATCCCGGCGACCACCGGGCGGATCACCTCGCGCAAGGCCTTGGCGTGTATTTCCGGGGTGACCACCGGCGCCGGCGAGTACGCCCCCATGCCGCCGGTGTTGGGACCGAGATCGCCATCGAGCAGGCGTTTGTGGTCCTGACTGGTGGCCAGCGGCAGCACATGTTCGCCATCGACCATGACGATGAAACTGGCTTCCTCGCCGAACAGGCATTCCTCGATGACCACCCGCGCGCCGGCCGCGCCAAACGTATTGTCGGCCAGCATCCGGTCGACCGCGGCATGCGCTTCGTCCAGCGTCGTCGCCACCACCACGCCCTTGCCGGCGGCCAGACCATCGGCCTTGATGACGATAGGCGCGCCCTGGGCGTCAAGGTAGGCATGCGCGGCGGCGGCGTCGGTAAAGGTGGCGAACGCGGCGGTCGGGATGTTGTGGCGGGCCATGAACTGCTTGGCGAAATCCTTCGAGCTTTCCAGTTGCGCGGCGGCCTGGGTCGGGCCGAACACCTTCAGGCCGGCGGCGCGAAAGGCATCCACCACACCCGCCGCCAGCGGCGCTTCCGGGCCGACCACGGTGAGCTGGATGCCTTCTTGCAGCGCGAACGCGACGAGATCGGGAATCGCGTTGATGGCGACGTTTTCCAGACCTTCTTCGGTCGCCGTTCCGCCGTTGCCGGGGGCGACAAAGACCTTCTGGATGCGCGGCGACTGCTTGAGCCGCCAGGCCAACGCATGTTCGCGTCCGCCGGAACCGATGACGAGGAGTTTCATGGCGTATCCGTTAAACCGTGGAGAGTTGCTTCGGGCGAGCTGCCGGCGTGCCATGCAGCATGCCAGCGACACTGATGTCTTCATCGATTTCGGGCCAATGGACACCCTGTCCAGAGCCGATCAGCTCGTAATGCGCGCGTTGCGCTGGTGTGGCTTCCGACAGCCGCCAGGACCATGCCAGGGGCACGCTGACCGTGCGCCCGTCGCTGAGCGATGCGGCAATGCTGTCTTCGGTGACAGCGACAGACATCACGCGTGGATATTCGTATTCAATGGCCACAGTGCTCATGCCAAGCCTCCATGAGTTGATGGTGTTGTGCGGCGACCAACTTCCTGATGACACCCAACTCATGCGCGGGGAAGCCATCATTGCCGGCAAGCATTACAGGTTCAAGCCAGAATTTACAGGTTCGATTTTCCCGCTTTACATGTATGTGAGCAGGTTCGTTACAGTCAAAACTGTAAAAGAAAAAACGGTAAGGAACTGAAATATCCCTGACGGTAGGCATGGTCTGAATCAGTCGGTGGCAGGTCAAAACTTGAAATCACAGAATGAGATTTCAAGTCAGACGCGTCATCAGTGCCGGAAATGCCGCACACCGGTGAACACCATGGCGATGCCATGTTCGTCGGCCGCCGCGATGACTTCCTCGTCGCGCATCGAACCGCCCGGCTGGATCACGGCGGTGATGCCGGCGGCGGCGGCGTTGTCCAGACCGTCGCGGAACGGGAAGAAGGCGTCGGACGCCATCACCGAACCGGGCACCGCCAGGCCGGCTTGTTCGGCTTTGATCGCGGCGATGCGGGCGGAGTTGACGCGGCTCATCTGGCCGGCGCCGACGCCGATGGTCATGCGGTCCTTGACGTAGACGATGGCGTTGGATTTGACGAACTTGGCGATGCGCCAGGCGAACAGCAGGTCTTCCATTTCCTTAGGCGTCGGCGCGCGTTGGGTCACCACTTTCAGCTCGCCGTGCAGCAGGATGTCGGCATCCTGCACCAGCAGACCGCCGGCGACGCGCTTCATGTCCATCTGCGCGATGGCACCGGTCCACGCGCCGCATTCGAGCAGGCGCACGTTCTTCTTGGCGGCGACCGCTGCCGAGGCTTCCGGGCTGACTTCCGGGGCGATGATGACTTCGACGAACTGGCGTTCGACGATGGCTTTCGCGGTTTCGCCGTCGAGTCGGCCGTTGAAGGCGATGATGCCGCCGAAGGCGGATTCCGGGTCGGTCTGGTAGGCGCGGTTGTAGGCGTCGAGCAGGTTGTCGCCGTAGGCCACGCCGCACGGGTTGGCGTGCTTGACGATGACGCAGGCCGCTTTGGTGTCAACCCCGGCGTCAAAGGTCTTCACGCATTCCAGCGCCGCGTCGGTGTCGGCGATGTTGTTGTAGGACAGTTCCTTGCCCTGAATCTGGCGGCTGCTGGCGATGCTGCCGGCCGGCGCGTTGGCTTCTACATAGAAGGCGCCTTGCTGATGCGGGTTTTCGCCATAGCGGCAGGTCTGCGCGCGGCTGAATTGCAGTGTGAGTTTTTCCCCAAACGCGTCACGTTCGCCTGCCTCGTTGAGCGAAGTCAGGTAGTTGCTGATATGGCCGTCGTACTGGGCGGTATGGGTGAACGCCTTCTTGGCCAGGTTGAAGCGGGTGGCGTCACCCAAACTACCGCCATTCGCCCGCATTTCGTCGATCAACGCCGAGTAATCGGCCGGATCGGTGACGATGGCGACGTGTTTGTAGTTCTTCGCCGAGGACCGCACCATCGCCGGACCGCCGATGTCGATGTTCTCGATCGCGTCGTCCAGCGTATGCGGCTTGGAGACGGTCTGCGCGAACGGGTAGAGATTGACGCAGACCAGATCGATGTAGCCCAGACCATGTTCGTTCATGGTCGCCACATGCGCAGCGTTGTCGCGCACCGCCAGGATGCCGGCATGCACTTTGGGATGCAGCGTCTTGACCCGGCCGTCGAGCATTTCCGGAAAGCCGGTGAATTCCGAGACATCCTTGACCGGCAGACCGGCATCGCGGATCGCCTTGGCGGTGCCGCCGGTGGACAGCAGTTCGACACCTTGCGCGGACAGCGCCCGGGCAAAATCGATCAGGCCGGTTTTATCGGAGACGGAGAGGAGAGCGCGTTTGATCATGTTGATTCCGTGAAATGGGAAACGTGAAACGTGAAACGTGAAATGTGAAACTTGGGCTACCCGCTTTTCACGTTTCACCCGAGCCGCGCAGCGGCGAATCACATTTCACGTTTCACGTCTTACTTGATTCCATGCTGCTGCATTTTCTTGCGTAAGGTGTTGCGGTTGATGCTCAGCCAGTCGGCGGCGCGGCTCTGATTGCCGCCGGCCTGGTCGAGGATGACTTCCAGCATCGGTTTTTCGACACAGTTGAGCACCATCTCGAAAATTCCGGCTGGCGGTTCGCCATCCAGATCCTTGAAATAGTTGATCAGTTCGCGACGCACGCAAGCCGCCAGTTCGCTTTCGTTGATCATCGGGTGCCCCTTGGCGTCGGGCGGCTGGTTCTGGTTCATGCCGCGGCGCGCTGATCCGGCGCGGCGTCAAGATAGATCAATCGGCTGGTGCGTTCGCGGGTGCGCCAGAAAAAATCGTTGACCGCGTCGAGTTGCGCGCGCGGGCCTTCGAGCTGGTTCATCGCATGGCGGAAGCTGGCGGAATCGGCCAGGCCGCGGGTGTACCAGGCAATATGTTTGCGCGCCATGCGGCTGCCCGACAGATCGCCGTAGAAGCGATACAGATCGTCCAGATGGGCCAGCAAAACATCGTGAATCTCGGTGACTTCCGGCGCCGGCAGGTGTTCGCCAGTCGCCAGAAAATGGCTTATTTCGCGGAACAGCCAGGGCCTGCCCTGTGCCGCGCGACCGATCATGATCGCGTCGGCGGCGGTCGATTCCAGCACCAAACGCGCTTTCTCCGGGGTCGTGATGTCGCCGTTGGCGATGATCGGAATCCGCGCCGCCGCTTTCACCACGGCGATGGTTTCGTATTCGGCGTCGCCCGAGTAACCGCAGGCGCGGGTGCGGCCGTGGATCGCCAGGGCCTGAATGCCGGATTCCTCGGCGATATGCAGGATGCGCAAGGCGTTGCGCTGTGATTTGTCCCAGCCGGTGCGGATCTTCAGCGTGACCGGCGTATCCGGCACCGCGTTGACCACCGCTTCGAGGATGCGGCCGACCAGCGGCTCGTCCTGCAACAGCGCCGAACCGGCCATGACGTTGCAGATTTTCTTCGCCGGGCAGCCCATGTTGATGTCGATGATCGCCGCGCCGCGTTCGGCGTTGTAACGCGCCGCCTGCGCCATCATCGCCGGATCGGCGCCGGCGATCTGCACCGAAACCGGCTCGACTTCGCCGGCGTGATCGGCCCGCCGCTGGGTTTTCTTCGAACCGTACAGCAGCGAATTGGAGGTCACCATTTCGCTGACCGCCATGCCGGCGCCCATCAATTTGCAGAGTTGCCGGAACGGACGATCGGTCACCCCGGCCATCGGCGCGACGATCAGATTGTTCTTCAGGCGATAGGGGCCGATTTGCATGGCGAGGCGGGGGGATGACGCGGGGAGGCTGCGCATTTTATACGCAACAAGGGTCCGGCAAAAGCGCGGATATCGCCCTGTTTTGGGGCGGACCGGCCAGACCGCTGTGATTAAGCTGGCGCCGCGTCCTCCGGCGCGCTACCTTTAGGCCCCGATCCGGCCAGGGCATACCGCCTTGCCGATGACCATCCGAATACGCCGAGGAGGCCAAACCATGCCGAGCCGCTACGAGAGCGAGTTTTCCGGCGCCCGCGTGCTGGTCGTGGAAGATACCGCCGCGCTGCGCCTGCTGATGCGTACGGCGATCGCCGCGCGGGTCGGGGAAGTGCGTGACGCGGCGGATGGCGCGGCGGGCCTGGCGCTGTGGCGAACCTGGCAGCCGGATCTGGTGGTCACCGATATCGTCATGCCGGTGATGGACGGTCTGGCCATGAGCCAGGCGATCCGCGCCGAGGATCCGGACGCGCAGATCATTGTGGTCAGCGCCTCGTCGGAAACCGGACATCTGCGCCAGGCGCTGGACATCGGCGTCGATCGCTATGTGTTGAAGCCGCTCGATGTGCATCTGCTGCTGGACGCCGTCAATAAATGTCTACGCGACGCCTGGCGGCTGCGTGATCTGCGCCTGGCGCGGATGGCGTTCGAATCGGCCAGCGAGGGCATGATGGTCACCGATGCGGAGGGCCGCATCCTGGCGGTCAATCCGGCGTTCAGCGAAATCAGCGGCTATCGGGCCGACGAGGCGTTGGGCCAATCGCCGGCGATGTTCGCTTCCGGCGAGCATGACGCCGCTTTTTTCCAGCATATGTGGGAACAGTTGATCAGCGCCGGTCGCTGGTCGGGCGAGGTGATCAACCGGCGCAAATCCGGCGAAAGCTATCCCGAATGGCTGTCCATCGTCGCGGTCGGCGAACCCGGCGCGCGCACCAGCCGCTATGTCGGCCTGTTTTCCGACATTACCGAGCGCAAGCGGGAAGAAGACCATATTCGCCGTCTGGCGCATTTCGACGCGCTCACCGGCCTGCCCAACCGGATATTGTTCGGCGACCGTTTGCGGCGCATGGTGTCCATGCTGGTGCGGCGCGGCGGCAAAATGGCCTTGCTGTACCTCGATCTTGACCGGTTCAAGCCGATCAACGACCAATATGGTCATGCCTTCGGTGACAAGGTATTGATCGAAGCGGCCCGGCGCATGTCCGCCTGCGTGCGCGACAGCGATACGCTGAGCCGGCGCGGCGGAGACGAGTTCGTGGCCTTGCTGGAAAGCGACGACCCGAAACAGGCGGCGGCTCTGGTCGGCAAGAAGTTGATCGCGGCGGTCGCCGAACCGATGTCGATCGACGGACACGTCATCGATATCGGCGTCAGCATCGGCATCGCGATCTATCCTGACGACGGCGACGATGCCGATGCGTTGCTGGAAGCGGCCGATCTGGCGTTGTATGCCGCCAAGCAGCACGGCCGCGGCGACTGCCGGTTTTACCGCAATGAAGACCAGTCCGCCGCGCAGGCGCTGCTTACGCTGGATGCCGCGTTGCTGCGCGGCCGCGATGAACGGCGCTTTCATCTGCGCTACTTGCCGGAAATCGACCTTGCCAGCGGTTGCGTGACGCGCTTCGAAATGCTGTTGCGCTTTCAGCACCCGGAATTGGGCATGCTCGACGCGACACGCTTCGTCGGGCATGCCGAGAAACTGGGCCTGATGCCGCAACTGGGCCTCGATGGCCTGAGGCGCGCCGCCATCGTTCTGGCCGGCCTTGGGCGGCATGATATCGGTCTGTCCATGGATCTGTCGGCGCGCCAGTTGGCGGCGCTGAACGATCCCGCGCCGATCCTGGCGGCATTGAGCGATAGCGGGCTGCCGCCCGCGTCGATCACTTTCGAATGTCCGGAAAGCGCCCTGACCGACAACGCGCAGGGCGTCAACGGCCTGGTGGCGCTGGGCCGGGCCGGCTTCCAGTGCGCGCTGGATGATTTCGGCGCCGGCTATTGCTCGTTCGCGTTGTTGCAACAATTGCCGTTGAGCGCGCTGAAGATCGACCTGACTTTCGTCGAGGAAATCGACCACAACCCGCAAAGCCGCGAACTGGTCGCGGCGCTGCTGGCGTTCGCCAAGCGGCTGGGCATGCGCACCATCGCCGAAGGCGTCAACAGCCCCGAGCAACTGCGCTTCCTGCGCGCCAACGCTTGTGATGCGGCGCAGGGCTTCCTGTTCGGCCAACCGCTCAGCGGCGATGAACTGGCCGCCTATCTCCAGGCGGAAAGCTGGCGTCGGCAGCTTTGACGGGCGGCGCGTGACGGCTCAGGCGACTTTCTTCAGGTGCTTCTGATACAGGAACTCCAGCACCTGGCCGCGCAGATGGTGATAGGCCGGGTTTTCCGCCAGTTTCAGGCGGTCGCGCGGACGCGGCAGGTCCACCGCCAACACTTCGCCGATAGTCGCCGCCGGGCCGTTGGTCATCATCACGATGCGATCCGACAGCAACACCGCTTCATCGACGTCGTGGGTGACCATCAAGGTGGTGGCCTGGGTTTCCTTGACGATGCGCATCAGTTCGTCCTGTAGACCGGCGCGGGTCAGCGCGTCGAGCGCCCCGAACGGCTCGTCGAGCAACAGCACCTTCGGCTCCATCGCCAGCGCCCGAGCAATGCCGACGCGCTGTTTCATGCCGCCGGAGATTTCGTTGGGCCGCTTGTGGATGGCATGGCTCAAGCCGACCAGATCCAGCGCGGCCAGGGTGCGTTGTTTCAGTTTGGCCTTGGTTTCCTTGGCGCCGAACACCCGTTCCACCGCCAGATGGACATTGCCGAAGCAGCTCAGCCAGGGCAGCAGGCTGTGATTCTGAAACACCACGCCGCGCTCCGGCCCGGGGCCTTTGATTTCCTTTTCCGACAACAACAAGATGCCTTCAGTCGCTTCGGTCAGGCCGGCGACCAGATTCAGCAAGGTCGATTTGCCGCAACCGGAGTGGCCGATCAGGGCGATGAACTCGCCCTGTTTGACGTTCAGGTTGATGTCGGTCAACGCGGTGAATTTGCCTTTTTTGGTGTCGAACACCATCTTGGCGTTTTCGATTTGCAGATAGTTGTGCATTTGAAACTCCGTGATGCGGCTGCGCCGCTGGTGAAACGTGAAGCGCGCACTTTTCACGTTTCACCTGAGCTGCGCAGCAGCGAGTCACAGCGCGAAGCGCTTCACTCGTAGTTGAACCGATTGGCGATGATCATCAGCAACTGCTCCAGCAGCAGACCGATGATGCCAACGATGAAGATGGCGATCAGGATGTGCTCGACGTTGAGGTTGTTCCATTCGTCCCACACCCAGAAGCCGATGCCGGTGCCGCCGGTGAGCATTTCGGCGGCGACGATGACCAGCCAGGCGACGCCGATCGACAGGCGGATGCCGGTCATCATGTGCGGCAGCACCGAGGGAAACAGAATGCGGGTGAAGATCTTCCACTCTGACAGGTTCAGCACCCGCGCCACGTTGAGGTAATCCCGCGGCACCCGCGACACGCCGGCGGCGGTATTGAGGATGATCGGCCAGATGCTGGAGATGAAGATCACCCACAGCGACGCCGGTTCGGTTTCCTTGAACACATACAGGCCGATCGGCAGCCAGGCCAGCGGCGACACCGGGCGCAGCAGGCTGATGATCGGCGCCAGCATGCCGGACAGGAAAACGAAGCGGCCGATCATGAAGCCCAGCGGAATGCCGACCAGCGCCGCCAAACCGAAACCGGCGCCGACGCGATACAGCGAATGCAGGATGTTCCAGCCGATGCCCTTGTCGTTGGGGCCGTTGTCGTAGAACGGGTCGGCGAACAGCAATTTCGCCGCTTCCCAGGTACTTGCCGGTCCCGGCAGGCCATTTTCGCCGCCGCTGGCGGAGACGATCTGCCAGAGCAGAATGAACAGGGCGATGCCGAGGACTGGCGGCAACACGCCGCGAAAAAGTTTGCCGATGGATTCAGAGAAAGCCTGACCGCGCTCGGTTTCCAGGAAGGGAACCGGTCGCGGCTTCGACGCGGCGGTCGCGGGCAACGGAGTGGTTTCGGGTGACTTCATGATCTCTTTCAGACTGCTTTCGTTAATGGTCACTGCGCTCATGGCGGTCTCCTGAGTTACGACTGTGCATTCAAGCCCTGCCCGTGCTTGTCGGCGGGCAGAGCCAGAACTGTTACGCGGAAGCGTAGGCTGCCTGTTTCATGGCGGATGCCAGCGTGCCATAGGCTTCCAGCCATGCATCCTCGATGGACGGGGTGAACTGCTCGTCCAAGCCCTTGCTCAAGGTCCAGATCAGGGCGCTGCCTACGGTGTCGTAATGCGCTTCGGTTACGCCGTATGCGACATGGCGACGCCCCATTTCCTCAATCGTCTCAAGAATCGGGGCGAGCTTGTCCAGACTGTTGACGACCGTGTTGAGCATCGCCATGAGCTTGCGGCCTTGCTCGACCATATCGCCCTTGAACAGGCCGCGGAGGGCAGGGTCGAGTTCGAACAGCCGGCCGTAGAACAATTGCGCCGCCGTGTCCTTGATCGGGAGAACCTGCTGCCAGCTGGCGCGCACCAGTGCAATTTTTTCAGGTGTCATGACAATTCCTTTTCTTGAGTGAAATCAAGCCTTGACCTTGAACCCGTCGGCATAGGCCTTCGGGTTCTTGCCATCCCAGACCACCCCGTCGAGCAGCTTGTGGCTGCGCATGTCGGACTTCGGCAGCGGCGTCTTGGTCATCGCCGCCGCTTGCTTGTACAGCTCGATCTGATTCACCGACTTGGCCACCGCCAGATAATCCGGATGCTCCTTCAGCAGTCCCCAGCGTTTGTGCTGGGTCAGGAACCACATGCCGTCGGACAGATAGGGATAGTTGACCGCGCCGTCGTTGAAAAACTTCATGTAGTTCTTGTCCCGCCACTTCTTGCCGATGCCGTTGTCATACTCACCCAACATGCGTCCCTCGATGACGTCGACGGCGGTGTTGACGTAGGCCTTGCCGGCGATGACGCGGGCGGTCTCGGCACGGTTGCTCAGCGTGTCGATGTATTTCGACGCATCCAGCAGCGCGGCGATCATGGCGCGCGCGGTGTTGGGGTATCTCTGCGCGAATTCCAAGGTCGTGCCCAGCACTTTTTCCGGGTGATCGGTCCACACATCCTGGCTGGTCGCGGCGGAAAAGCCGATCTTGTCGTGGATGGCGCGGGCGTTCCACGGTTCGCCGACGCAATAGCCATCCATCTTGTCGACCCGCATGTTGGCCACCATCTGCGGCGGCGGCACGGTGATCACTTTCACTTCACGGAACGGGTCGATGCCGTAGGCGCCCATCCAGTAATACAGCCACATGGCGTGAGTGCCGGTGGGGAAAGTCTGGGCGAAGGTCCATTCCTTCGGTTCGGCTTTGACCAGCTTGGCCAGCCCGGCGCCATCGGTCACGCCCTTGGCCCTGATCTGATTGCTGAGCGTGATGCCTTGGCCATTGTTGTTGATCGACATCAGCACGGCCATGTCCTTCTTCTGCCAGCCGACGCCGAGTTGCAGGCCATAGATCAGGCCGTACAGCACGTGCGCCGCGTCGAGTTCGCCGTTGGACAACTTGTCGCGCACGCCGGCCCAGGAGGCTTCCTTGCTGGGAATGATCTTGATGCCGTACTTCTTGTCGAAGCCCTTTACCGCCGCCATCACCACGCTGGCGCAGTCGGTCAGCGGAATGAAACCGATCTTGATCTCGGTCTTCTCCGGCGCGTCGGAACCGGCGGCCCAGGCGGCGCTGCGCACACCGGGGGGAACGAGAGACATGATGGCGGCGGCGGCTGACATACCTGCGGCTTTCTTTAAAAAATCACGTTTGGCATCATTGACGACAAGCAGATCGGTATTTGACGGCGTTTCCGGCGAAAAAGGCTTATCCATTGCGAGAACTCCAAAAAAAAACGGCGTCCGACCCCGAAGGGTGGGACGCCGTTGTCCATATAGGTAAGACAAAAAATACTGCGGAAGGAGCGACATGGCCGGCGCGCCCTTGCGCCGGTCAGTTGTACTCAAGCAATGCTCGTGCCAGATACTAAATTACATGCAACATGTTGATTTAATGTCGATTACTGACTCAGCCAAAGGGGTCACGGAATTTGCGCTGGTGATCACGCGCACCGTTGCTGTGCCGCTGGAGTGAAAAATTCTCCATTTCGGCGCATGGATCACTGGCCGACGAAATCGTCGAACAGCGCCTTGAGTTCGGATTCCCAGGCTTTCAGCAGCAAGTTCGCCGGGTTGTCGGGAAACTCGCGCCGCCAGGGTTCGAAATCGTCACTCAGCACCAGCACGACGTCATCGCGCTGAATCAAGGTCAGGCGCAACGGCAGCAGATTCAACAGGCGGGGTTCGGCGACTTCCGCCCAGCGCACCGCCGTTTCGCTGCCGATGAACAGGATGCGCACATGCGGGTCGTCGAAACCGCGCTTGACCAGCGCGGTGTCGATCGGCTGCATCTTCACCAGCACCATGTCGTGATTGGCGGCGGCCAAGGTCAGATCGTCCACCGCCTGGCGCAGCGACACCGATTTGCTGACGCGCAACGGCTCGGCCGGCGCCGCGCCCGCCCACATCAGGCTGAGCGCGACGGCCAGCGCGCGAAGCTTGGCGGCGCGGCTCACATCGAGGCCTCTTCCAGGATGGCCAGGTAATCCTGCTTCAAGTTCTCGCACTCGGCGTGCAACGCCGGATTGCCCATGGATTGCGACACCCAGGCCGGGTTCACGGCGATCAGATCGACGCCGCTCGGGGTTTCCACCAGCGTCACGCGGCAAGGCAGCATCTGCGCCGCGCGCGGATCGAGTTTCAGCGCCTGATTCATCTTGGCGAAATTGCAGAAGTAGACCAGCCGTACCGAGCGCACTTCCTGCGCGTAGGGCACCAGCCGGCTGTCGATGGCCTGCTCGCGCACGAAGGTGTAATTGTGATTGACGATGGCCTGTAGCAAGGCGGCGACGGCGGCATCGATATTCCGGCCCTGCGCCGTGCTGGTCAGGATCATCTCTTCGAGCGGCGCCTCGGCGCTGGCCGGCGCGATCCAGAGCAACGCGAATACAAGAAATAGGGAACGCAGCTTACGGGTCATGAAACCTCCTGTCGGGTACTGCCGCATGTCGGAAGCAACATGCGCTTGCAGAAGCATTTCAGCAAGTCCTATGCCATCAAGCCAGACTCCACGCCGATGTCACGAAAACTTCACGGACTCCATCAGTACCCGCGCCACATCGACGATGCGCTTGCGATGCAACATGGCTTCGCGACGCAGTGCCTGATACGCCGCTTCCTCCGACAACCGCTCACGCTTCATCAAATGGCGTTTGGCCTGTTCGACCAGCTTGTGTTCCTGCAACTCCTGACGCGCGCGCAGGGTGTCGTCGCGCATCGCCTGCCAAGCCTCGAAACGCACTTGGGCGAGTTGCAACAGCGGCTGGATGCGATCATTTTCCAGGCCGTTGACCACATAACAGGCGACGCCGGCGGACACCGCCTGGCGCATCGCGTCCCGCGATTCGTCCTGACTGAACATCACGATAGGGCGCGGCGTGCGCTCGCTCATCACCACGATCTGCTCCAAGGTGTCGCGGCTGGGCGATTCGGTATCCATGATGATCGCGTCCGGTTGCAGATCATCCACCCAGTTCGGCAGGTCGATGGCGCGGTCGAGCCGGCCGACCAGGCGATGCTCCGGCGCGCTGGCGGCGAGTGCTTGCATCAGGTTGTCCAGCCGACGGCGCGACGGGCTGACGATGAGGATGGTGAGGCCGGCGGTCATGTGGATTGCAGCAAACGTTTCAATTCGGGAATGCAGGAACCGCAATTGGTGCCCGCCTTGAGTCGGATGCCGAGAGCTTCCACCGATTGCGCGCCCTCCGCCATGGCTTGGGTCAAGGAATGCTCGCCGACGCCGAAACAGGCGCAGACGACGCGGCCGTTGTCCGGCACGCCCTGGCTGGGACGGCCGAGCAGCAGCGCACCGCGTTCGGCTTCACTCAAGCTGTCGCGCTCGAACAACGATTCCAGCCAGTGGCGCGGCGGCAGGCGGTCGGCCTGGCGTTCCAGGAAATACACCGCCAGCAGGCGACCATTGTCGATCAGCGCGCCACGATAGCGGCTCGCGCCGCCGTCCTGCATTTCGATCCAGTCGCCGGACAGCGCCAGCCAGTCGCGCATCCGCGCCGGCCAGGCGGTGGCCGACTCGCTGCCGGCGAGTTCATGCCGCCAGCAGGCTTTGCCGCGTACCCTGGCCCAGTAGCCGGGCTGCGTCGCGCAATCCAGCGCATCGCGCGCCATGACGAAGCCAAACCATTGCGCCGCGTAAGACGCCAGCGCCACCGGCGTCTGCTTGAATTCCGGCTGACCGGAAATCGGGTCGGTGACGCCCTGTATCAGCGCATCGACTCGGCCGTGACCGGTGAACTGGCGGTTCCAGTGGATCGGCGCGAAAACGCTGCCGACCTGCTGTTCACGGCTTTCCAGCACCCGCGCCAGCATCTCGCCGTGGGCGTTGTGCAGGCGCGCCAGCGCGCCATCCTTGAGGCCCAGCGCGCGCGCATCGGACGGGTGGATTTCGACGAACGGCTGATCGATGTGCGCCAGCAAGCGCGCCGCCTTGCCGCTGCGCGTCATGGTGTGCCATTGGTCGCGAATGCGGCCGCTGTTGAGGATGTAGGGATGCGCCGCGTTGGGCAAGTTGACCGGCGCGCGCGGGGTGATCGGTACCATGCGCGCCCGGCCGTTGGGCGTGAAGAAATGCCCATCGGCGAACAAGCGAGGCGTGCCGCCTTGCCGGGTGATCGGCCATTGCGCGGCTTGCGGCTTGTCATAGCTTTCCGGAAAAATGCCGGAAATATCGAAATCCCGCGTGCCGGCATTCTCGAACCCCGACAACGCCGCATGCTCGCCGAATATCGCGCTCGGCGCGTCATAAGTGAATGCTTGGGCAAACCCCATGCGCTTGGCCACTTCAGCGACGATCCACCAGTCCGGCCGCACCTCGCCGGGCGGCGGCAGGAAGGCGCGCTGGCGCGAGATGCGGCGTTCGGAGTTGCTCACCGTGCCGTCTTTCTCGCCCCAGGCGGCGGCGGGCAGTTTGATGTGGGCATGCACGCTGGTATCGGTGCGCGCCACCACATCGGACACCACGACGAACGGGCAGCGCCGCAAGGCTTCGATCACGCGGTCGGCCATCGGCAGGCTGACCGCCGGGTTGGTCGCCATGATCCACAACGCCTTGATGCGCCCGTCATGCACCGCCTCGAACAAATCCACCGCCTTCAGGCCGGGCTGTTGCGCCATGTTCGGCGCGCGCCAGAAGCGGCCGACGCGGTCGATGTCGTCCGGCGTGAAATCCATGTGCGCCGCCAACTGATTGGCCAGGCCGCCGACCTCGCGCCCGCCCATCGCGTTCGGCTGGCCGGTGATCGAGAACGGCGCGGCGCCCGGTTGGCCGATGCGGCCGGTGGCGAGATGCGCATTGATGATGCTGTTGACCTTGTCGACGCCGGACGACGATTGATTGATGCCCTGCGAGAACACGCTGACGGTTTTCGGCGTCTGCGCGAACCAGCGGAAGAACGTCGCGACATCGGCTTCCGTAAGGCCGCATTCCCGCGCCACGCTCGGTATCGTCAGGCCGCTTACCGCCCGCAAGGCCGCGCCGAAGCCGTCGACATGGGTTTCCAGATACGCCCAATCGACCGCATCCTCGCGCTTCAGGTGATTCAACAGGCCGTTGAACAGCCAGGCATCGCTGCCGGGTTTGAGCGACAGGTACAAATCGGCCAGGTCCGCCGTCGCGGTGCGGCGCGGGTCGATCACCACCACCCGCATGGCCGGCCGCGCCTTTTTCGCCGCCACCAGACGCTGGAACACGACGGGGTGGGTCCATGCGGCGTTGGAGCCGACCAGCACCACCAGGTCGGCCAACTCCAGGTCTTCATAACAACCCGGCACCGTGTCGCTGCCGAAGGCGCGCTTGTGGCCGGCCACCGCCGAGGACATGCACAGGCGCGAATTGGTATCGATGTTGCCGGAACCGATCCAGCCCTTCATCAGCTTGTTGGCGACGTAATAGTCTTCCGTCAGCAACTGGCCGGAAACATAGAACGCCACGGCGTCGGGTCCATGTTCGGCGATGACCCGCGCGAAGCGTTGCGCGACCGTATCGAGCGCGGTGTTCCAGTCGACGAGTTCGCCGTGGATCTCCGGATGCAGCAGGCGGTCGTCCAGACTCAAGGTCTCGCCCAGCGCCGCGCCCTTGGAACAGAGCCGGCCGAAGTTGGCCGGATGCTCGGGATCGCCGCGCACGCTGTACGCCTCGCCGTCGCGACGCACCAGCACGCCGCAGCCGACGCCGCAGTAGGGGCAGGTGGTGCGGATGGGAGATGGGGTATTCATCGCATCAGTCGCAAATAAAAACAGCCGTCACCCCGGCGCAGGCCGAAGTCCAGATCGTTGCAACTGGATTCCGGCCTGCGCCGGAATGACGAAACTGGGGGTTCATCTGTCGGTGCTGGTCGTTTCCGTGGTCAGCGACAAACTGACCCGGCCCTCGACCACCCGCACCGGGAAGCGCGCCGCGCAGCCGACATCGGGCGCGACGGCGAGACCGCTGTCCAGGTTGATCTTCCAGTCGTGCAACGGGCAGGCGACTTTTTTGCCGTGCACGATGCCTTGCGACAACGGGCCGCCCTTGTGCGGGCAGCGGTCGCGCAGCGCGAAGACTTCATCGTCGACGGTGCGAAAAACCGCGATTTCGCCGGCGGCGGTTTTGACGACACGCGCGCCTTGGCGCGGGATGTCGTCGAGGTGGGCTACTTCGATCCAGTCAGTCATGTTCAGGTCCTTGTTTCGTAGGGTGCGCCATGCGCACCATTGCTACGGCGAACGGTGCGCATGGCGCACCCTACGCGGGGATGACGTTAAGCGGCATGAATTCCCGCTTCAACTCGCCCGCCGTGCGTTCCTTCCACGGGTCCACCTGCGCGGGTTTCTGCGAGAGCAAAAAGCGTTCGGCCAGCGCGACGCGGTTCGCCGCGTCTTCCACCACCTTCGCCTTGATATGGCTCAGGCCGACGCGTTCCACCCACGGCGCGGTGCGTTCCAGGTAGTGCGCTTCCTCGCGATAGAGCTGGGTGTAGGCGGCGCAGTATTCCAGCACCTGCGCCTCGGTCTCGACGCGGCAGAGCAGGTCGGTGACGCGCACCTTGATGCCGCCGTTGCCGCCGACATGCAATTCGTAGCCGGAATCGACGCAGACGATGCCGAAGTCCTTGATCGTCGCCTCGGCGCAGTTGCGCGGGCAACCGGACACCGCCAGCTTGAACTTGTGCGGCATCCACGAGCCCCAGGTCATCTCCTCCAGCTTGACGCCCAGGCCGGTGGAATCCTGCGTGCCGAAGCGGCACCACTGGCTGCCGACACAGGTTTTCACGGTGCGCAGCGCCTTGCCGTAGGCGTGACCGGAGACGAAGCCGGCATCCGACAAGTCCTTCCACACCGCCGGCAGGTCTTCCTTCTTGATGCCGAACAAGTCGATGCGCTGGCCGCCGGTGAGCTTCACTTCCGGCACATTGAATTTCTCCGCCACATCGGCGATGGCGCGCAGTTCCTTCGGGTTGGTCAGGCCGCCCCACATGCGCGGCACCACCGAGAAACTGCCGTCCTTCTGGATGTTGCCGTGCGCGCGTTCGTTGATGTAGCGCGATTGCGCGTCATCGACGTATTCGGTCGGCCAGGCGCAGAGCAGGTAGTAGTTCAGCGCCGGACGGCATTTGGTGCAGCCGTCCGGGGTTTTCCAGTCCAGCGCCCGCATCGTTTCGGGCAGCGTCTTCAATCCTTGTTCGACGATGGCGGCGCGGATCTCGTCATGCGTGTGCTCGGTGCAGTTGCACAGCGGTTTCTTCGATGGCGCGGTGGAGTAGTCGCCGCCCGCCGTCGCCGCCAGGATGGTTTCCACCAGGCCGGTGCAGGAACCGCAGGAACCGGACGCCTTGGTATGCGCGCGCACTTCGTCCAGGGTGAACAGCTTCTTGTCGCGCACCGCCTTGATGATGTCGCCCTTGCACACGCCGTTGCAGCCGCAGATTTCCGCCGTGTCGGGCAAGGCCATCACCCGCGACAGCTCGTCACCCAGGCCGCCGCCGGCGCCCGAATCGCCGACGTGATGGCGGCCGAACAGCAGCTTGTCGCGGAAGTCGGAAACATCGGTGGCGTCGCGCATCAGCTCGAAATACCAGGCGCCGTCGAGCGTGTCGCCGAACAGCACCGCGCCGGCCAGCTTGTTGTCCTTCAGCACCAGTTTTTTGTAGGAACCGCGTCCGGCGTCCTGCAGCACGATTTCCTCATGCCCCTCGCCGCCCATGAAGTTGCCGGCGGAAAACAGGTCGATGCCGGTGACTTTCAGCTTGGTCGAGGTCATCGAGCCCTGATAGCGCGCCACGCCATGCAGGGCGAGATGGTTGGCGCAGACCTTGGCCTGCTCGAACAAGGGGGCCACCAGGCCGTAGGCGATGCCGCGATGACTGGCGCATTCGCCCACCGCGTAGATGCGCGGGTCGTAGGTCTGCATCGTGTCGTTGACCAGGATGCCGCGGTTGCATTGCAGCCCGGCCGATTCGGCGAGCTGGGTATTGGGCCGGATGCCGACCGCCATGACCACCAGATCGGCGGGAATCTGTTCGCCGTCCTTGAAGGTGAGCGCGCAAACTCTACCCGACTCGCCACGTACCAGCTCCGCCGTCTGCTTGCGCAACAAGAACTTCAGTCCCCTGTCCTCCAGGCTGTTCTGCAACAGCCGCGACGCCGGTTCGTCCATCTGCCGTTCCAGCAGCCACGGCGCGATATGCACCACCGACACCTCCATGCCGCGCAGCTTCAAGCCGTTCGCCGCTTCCAGGCCGAGCAGGCCGCCGCCGATCACCACCGCATGCCGGTATTGGCCGGAAGCGGCGATCATCGCGTCGACATCGGCGATGTCGCGGAAGCCGATGACGCCGGGCAGGTCGGCGCCGGGCACCGGCAGGATGAACGATTTCGAGCCGGTGGCCAGCAGCAGGCGGTCATAGCTCTGACGCGTACCGTCGTCAGCTTCGACAAAGCGATGCTTGCGGTCGATCTTCACCACCCGCTTGCCGGTATGCAGCGTGATGCCATGCTCGGCATACCAGTCGCGGCTGTTGAGCACGATCTGTTCCACCGTCTGCTCGCCGGCCAGCACCGGCGACAGCATGATGCGGTTGTAATTGGGGTGCGGCTCGTCGCCGAACACCGTGATCTCGTACATGTCGGGCGCCGCCTTGAGCAGCTCTTCCAAAGTGCGCATGCCGGCCATGCCGTTGCCCACCAACACCAGTTTCATGCGTGACATATTTGTATTTCCTTTAGGCGAAAAAAAACGGCGGCCGCCCTGATAGGGAGCGGACGCCGTTGTCCAAGATCGCATAGGCGAGGAAGCCTGCCTGGTAATAAGCAATAGCCATGCCATCTACTGCCACGTCTGAATTCATGAGCTTAGGCGAAAGCGCCGAAGCGCTGCGCACCATGGCGGTGCGCCACCCCCTTGCCGCGCCCCAGCATAGACATTGAACTTTTCAGGGTGATCGACCGATAAGGCAACCGATAGGACAACCGACAAAGCAATCGAATAACCAGCCGGATAGACTTGCAACGACGCCAACCCCGCCTTAACTGAAACCAGAACAGCCGACCCCCAACGTCATGGCCGAACCCTCTTCCCGTGCACCGGACAGCGCCGTCGCCGCGCCGCGACGACGCGCGCCATGGCTGGCGATGCTGGCCCTGCTGCTGCTGATCGGCGGCATCAGCGCGGTTGCCATCCACTTTGCCGTCGAACGCAACCGCGACACCGAAACCGCCCGTCTGCAAGCGATCGCGGCGTTGACGGCGCAACAGGTCAGCGATTGGCTGAAGGAGCGCATGGGCGATGCGCGGATGGTATCGAGCAGCCGCTACCTGGCGGAAAACTACGATCGCTGGCGTATCACCGGCGACGCCGCCAGTCTCGACAATCTGCGCCACCGCCTGACGGATTACCAGCGGCAATACCAGCTCGGCGGCGTCATGCTGCTGGATGAATCAGCGGCGCTGATCTGGCAAACCGAGGGCGGCACGCACGGCATCGATGCCGGCCAGCAGCGGGCTTTTCTGGCTGCGGCGCGCAGTGGACAGGTGGCGCGGCGGGGCCCGTACCTGGATGCCGACGGACGCATCCATCTGGATTTCATCGCGCCGCTGAACGGCGGCAAGCGTGGCATCGTGGTGCTGCACACCGGCACCGAGGATTATCTGCCCGCCGTGCTGCGTACCTGGCCGGGCCCAAGCGCCAGCGGCGAAGTGCTGTTGCTGCGGCGCGAGGCCGGGCATGTGCTGTTGCTCAACGAGCCGCGCCAGCGCACGGGACAGGTATTGCAGCAGGGGTTTCCCGTGTCGCGCGAGTCGTTGCTGGCGGCGCGCGCCGTAGCATTTCCGCCGCGCCTCGGCGAGCTGCTGCACGGCGAGGGTTTTCGCGGCGAGCCGGTGTTCGGCGTCGCCCAGGCGATCCCGGACAGCGACTGGATACTGCTGGCCAAGCTGGATCACGCCGAGTTCCACGCCGCCGCGCGCGTCGCCACGCTATGGATCGCCCTGGCCGGTTTGCTCGGCATGTTCATTACCACCGCCGGTTTGTTCCTCAGCCGCCAACGCCAGCAACTGGCCATCGCCGGGCAAGTGCAGACGGCGCAGAACGAGCGGCTGCGCGCGCTGCATCTGCTGGCGGCGATCGCCGACAGTTCCAGCGACGCGATCTTCGCCAAGGATCTGCGCGGTCGCTATCTGCTGTTCAACCGCGCGGCGCAGCGCATCACCGGCAAAGCGCTGGACGAGGTGCTGGGGCGGGACGATAGCGTGCTGTTTTCCGAGGAACAGGCGCAACGGGTGATGCGCAACGATCAAGAGGTCATCGCCGCCAACCTCGGCATCACTTTCCAGGAGGAACTGGCGACCAGCAGCGGCATGGCGACCTTTCTGGCGACCAAGGGGCCGCTGCGCGACGAGTCCGGCCAGATTCTCGGCATCTACGGCATATCGCGCGACATCAGCGAGCGCAAGCGCGCGGAAAGCCTGTTTGCCGCGACCGCTCGTTTCGTTTCCAGTGTCGGCGGCGAGGATTTCTTTCCGGCGCTGGTCAGGCAGGCCGCCGAAATGCTGCGGCTCGACGCGGTCTATATCGCCCTGCTCGACGCCAGCCGTCAACGCGCCGAAACTCTGGCCGCCTGGCAGGATGACGAATGGCTGCCGAACTGGGCCTACGATCTGGCCGGCACGCCCTGCGCCGAAGTGGTCGAATTCACCGAATGCCGCGTCGCGGACGATGTGCTGTCGCGCTATCCCGAAGTCGCCTACCTCAAGCGCATCGGCGCGCAAGCCTATATCGGCGAAGCGCTGCTGGATCGCGACGGTCAGGCGATCGGCGTGATCGTCGGGGTTTCCCGCCTGCCTTTGCGCGATGCCGAGCTGCTGCCGGCGAATCTGCGCATCCTGGCGGCGCGCGCCGCCGCGGAGTGGCTGCAACGCCAGACCACCCAGGCGCTGCGCGACAGCGAACGCAGTTTTCGCCTGCTCACCGAGCAGGTGCCGGCGATCATCTACCGGGCGACGCCGGATGTCGCCAGCCGCACCCTTTACGTCAGTCCGCGGGTGACCGACCTGGGCTACAGCCAAAGCGAATGGACCGACGACCCGGATGCCTGGCGCCGCGCCCTGCATCCCGACGACCAGCCGCGCGTGGATGCGGCGCTCGCCGCGTTTCAAGCGCTCGGCGGCAAACTGTCGATGGAATACCGGCTGCGCGAGAAGCAGGGCGGCTGGCGGTATTTCCAGGATGAAGCGCAAATCCTGCACGATGAGACGGGGCGCCCGTTGTATCTGCAAGGCCTGCTGCTGGATGTCACGGCGCGGCATGAGGTCGACGCGCAACTCGCCGCCGCCCGCGCCGAGGCCGACATGCTGGCCGATCTGTTGAACCGCTCGGCGCAGCCGTTCGGCCAGGGCTTCGACGATGGCCACATGGGTTTCCACAACCAGGCATTGCTCGATTTGCTCGGCTACAGCGCCGAGGAATTCGCCCGGCTGGATTGGCTGCGTGATCTGACGCCGCCGGAGTGGTTGCCGGAACTGCGCCTGCGCATGGAGGAATTGCGTCGCGGCGGCCAGCCGGTGAGCTTCGAGATGGCGTATCTGCGCAAGGACGGCGCGCGCCTGCCGATCGAAATGCTGGCGCATCTGATCCGCGACGCAGCCGGCCGGCCGAAATATTTCTACGCCTTCATCACCGACATCAGCAAACGCAAGCAGGCGGAAGCCAGCCTGCTGCGGCAAGCCGAGGAACTGCGCCAGCGCAACGAGGAACTGGAGCGCTTCAATCGCGCCAGCGTCGGCCGGGAGCTGGACATGATCCAGCTCAAGCAACGCATCAACGCGCTGGCGCGGGAACTCGGCCGGCCGCCGCCCTACGATCTGAGCTTCGCCGCCTCGCCCAGCCCGGACGACCCGCCATGAACACCCATAGCCGCGCGCCATCCTGGCTGTTCGCCCTGCTGGCCACGTTGCTGGTGCTGGCGATCGAACAGGTCATCGAACATTACGCCTGGCGCAGCGCGGTGCTCGCCGAAAAAAGCAGCGTTCATGAACGCCTGTCGACGGTGCGGGCACGCCTGGAAGGCGTGGTCAACGCCAACCTGCTGATGGTGCATGGCATGGCGGCGGTGATCTCGGCGCAGCCGGACATCGACCAGCACGGTTTCGCCCGCATCGCGCGCGGCCTGGTGGACAAGCGCCACGCGTTGCGCAACATCGCCGGCGCGCCGGACATGGTGATCTCGCTGATGTATCCGCTGGCCGGCAACGAGGCCGCCATCGGCCTCGACTATCGAACCCACCCGACCCAGTCGGCGGCCGCCCTCAAAGCGATGCGCAGCGGCCAGGCGCTGGTCGCCGGTCCGGTGGCGTTGCAACAGGGCGGCGTCGGCATCATCGCCCGCCAACCGGTGTACCTGCCGGCGACTGGCGCGGATGCGCCGCCACGTTTCTGGGGTTTGGTGTCGGCGGTGATCGATATCGACCGCTTGTACCAGTTGGCCGAATTGAACAGGGTGTCCGCCGGCCTGCGTCTGGCGATCCGCGGCGTGGATGGCGCGGGCGAGATCGGCGCGGTGTTTTATGGCGAACCGGCGGTGTTCGCGCAGTCGCCGATTTCTCGGGAAGTCACCCTGCCGGGCGGCAGTTGGCAACTGGCGGCGATACCGCTGGCCGGTTGGGGCAACAGCGCCGAAGTGCTGGGTCAGATCCGCCTGCTCGGCCTGTTCGCCGCCGGGTTGGCCGGCATCATGGCCTGGCGGCTGGCGCAAGCCGCGCGGCAACTGGCC
>JAGUXX010000200.1 GCA_020061585.1 Betaproteobacteria bacterium
ACCACCGCGTCCGCGACATGATTGATCCGCTCGCTGATAGCGTGGAGACGTTCGACCACCTGGTTGACGACAGTCCGACCATTGCTCGCATCGATGCTGGTGCGTGATGCCTGGTCCAGCACGACCTGCATTTCCTCGGTGATCTGGTTCAGATCGTTTTGATTCGAGGACAGGTTGGACAGCAGATTGCTGGTATTCAATTGATGCACTCGGGAAATCAGACGGTTGCGCATCTGACCGCGTTGTTGTTCCGCCAGCCCGTCGAGCATGGTCTTGTGGCTTTCCAGGCCTTTCATGAAACCGCCATGCAGGCCTTCCAGAAATGGCTTGCGATGGAATTTGCCCGCCACATGCAGTCTGAAAGTCGTCGCCTCTTCGCGGAAATAGGTTTCGAGCTGATCCAGCAGGTCATTCATTTGCCAGCACAAACGGCCAATCTCGTTGTCGTCGTGGATGCCGGTGACGCGCGCGCTGAACTGTCCCTGCTGGATTTGCGTGGTGATGGCATCGAGTTGCGCCAGCGGCGCCAACCAGCCGCGTACTTGTGCTTGTCCCCAGACGGATAGCGCCAGGCCGAGCAGCAGAAAGCTCGGCATCAACCAGTCGAAACCATGCAGCAGCCAGGAGCCGACGATGGTCGCCAGGATCAGCGTGGAGTATCCCCAGAGCAGGGCCGTTAACCTAGATTGCAAGGACCAGTTCGTCATAGCTCAAGCCTTTCTCGGCAAGCAAATCGGTCAAAATTCGCGTAGACGCGGCCATCGCGTCGCGCGCGCCGGCGGCGCGCTCCGCCGCCAGCATGGCCCGGTACAAACCGGTCACGGTCGCGACAGCGTCGGCCTTGGGTTTGCGGCGCACCGAAAAATAGCCGGTGATGTTGCCTTGGCGATCGTAATTTGGCGTGACATTGGCGAACACCCAGTAGTAACCGCCATCCTTGGTCATGTTCTTGACGTAGGCGTTGCATTCGCGTTTGGCCTGTATCGTGTCCCACAACAGCTTGAATACCGCGCGCGGCATGTCCGGATGGCGAATGATGTTGTGCTGGGTGCCGATCAGTTCCGCTTCCGAATAGCCGGAAAACTCGATGAAAATGCGATTGCCGTAGGTGATGCGACCCTTGAGATCGGTTTTCGAGACGATGAAATCGTCCTCGCGCATTTTGCGTTCCACGCTGGTCGGCGTGACGGGTTGCTTCATGTCCAAGGCCTCCTTGCGTAGGCGACAGACCGCCGCCGTTTCAACATCCCCACACTAACGGAGCGATCGGGAAAAAGTTGAGGGATTACGCAAGCTATTCGCCAGTCTGTCGGTAGTGCCGGAAATCCCGCAGAATCCGGCCATGAATGCACGTGTCCTGCAGCCGCTCGATGAGTCCAGCTATTACCGTCTCCTGGCCGAGGTCCAAGGGCCGGCGCTGGTGCTGTTCAGCAGCCCGGCTTGCGGAACCTGCCGAGTGGTGGAGCGGCAATTGCCGCTTTCCGCGCCGCCGGAGGCGAATCTGTTCAAGGTCGACGTGCAGGTCGCCGCCGCCTTGGCGCGCGCGTTCGAGGTGTTTCACCTGCCGACCTTGTTGCTCTACTACGCTGGTCATTACCATGCCCGGCTGAATTGCCCGGTGACGCCGCCGGCTTTGCACAGCGCAATCGAGCAGGCCTTGCGACAGCCGCCCGAGGAGGAACCATGAAATTGGATGCCGCCGGCTGGTGTGCCGAAGCGCGGCGCGTCGATACGCCGAATTGCGATGCGCGGCCGCCGGACACCGATATCAGTCTGCTGGTGATCCACAACATCAGTCTGCCGCCGGGCGTATTCGGCGGCCCGGGGGTCGAACAGTTGTTCACCAATCGGCTCGATCCCGCCGCGCACCCGTATTACGCGACGATTCACGGCTTGCGGGTGTCGGCGCATTTCTTCATCCGCCGCGATGGCGAACTGCTGCAATTCGTTTCATGCGCGCAACGCGCCTGGCATGCCGGTGTGTCAAGCTGGCGCGGGCGCGAGCGGTGCAACGATTTTTCGATCGGGGTGGAACTGGAAGGCAGCGATGAACTGCCGTTTAGCGATGCGCAATACGCTCGATTGAATCGGTTGATCGCCGATTTGCGCGCCGCTTATCCCGGTCTGGTCGATCTGGCGGGACATTCCGACATCGCGCCGGGGCGCAAGACCGATCCGGGGCCGTATTTTGATTGGAGTCAGGTGCGAGGTTTTTAAGCCGCTTGCGCCGGAATCTCGGCGCCGATGCGCTTGATGCGGTTCTTGTCGTCGACATAAACCAGCTTGGGCTCGAACTGGGCGAGCTCGATTTCACTGAAATTGGCATAGGTGGCGATGATCAGAATATCGCCGACCGCCGCCTTGCGCGCGGCGGCGCCGTTCACCGAAATCATGCCCGAGCCCTTTTGGCCGCGTATCGCGTAGGTGGCGAAGCGCTCGCCATTGTTGACGTTGTAGATCTCGATTCTTTCGTATTCGCGAATATCCGCGGCTTCCAGCAGCAGTTCATCGATGGCGCAGGAGCCTTCGTATTGCAGTTCGGAGGCGGTGACATGCACACGGTGCAGCTTGGACTTGAGCAGGTTGCGTTGCATGGCGGGAAGGGTGAGAAAAATCGGATGGCGATTATAAAGCCAATATTGCATCGCACAATAAGACGAGCCGTGCGCGCCTATGTCAGACAATCAGAATCGCCCGGAAATCGTTGACATTGGTGCGGGTCGGGCCGGTCAGCAGCAGGTCGTCGAGTCCGGCGAAGCAGCCCCAGGCGTCGTGTTGCCGCAGATGGCGCGGCGCATCCAGGCCCAGCGCGGCGGCGCGCGTCAGGCTGTCCGGGGCGATGATCGCGCCGGCATTGTCTTGGTTGCCGTCGATGCCGTCAGTGTCGGCGGCCAGCGCGTATACGCCGGGCAGCCCGTTCAAGGCCAGCGCCAGCGCCAGCAGGAATTCGCTGTTGCGGCCGCCGCGTCCCGCGTCGCTGGCGCTTTCGTTGATCGTGACGCTGGTTTCGCCGCCGGACAGCAATACCACCGGCGCCGGCCAGGGATTGCCGTGGCGGTGAATTTCCCGCGCCAGCGCGGCGAATACCTGCGCCACTTCACGGGCTTCGCCGGTGTGGGTGTCGCCGAGGATCACCGCCGGCACGCCGCGCGATTCGAAATAGCCCGCCGCCGCCCGCAGCGCCGTGCGGCCGTTGGCGATGACCTGTTGTTCGACGCGCTGAAAACAGGCCGCGCCGGGTTTCGGCGTTTCGGCTATTTCACCGGCGCCGCCGGCCAGCAGGTGTCGCTGAACGCTGGCCGGCGCGGTGATCTCGCGCCGCGCCAGGATCGCCAGCGCATCGGCGTAACTCGACGGATCGGGCGCGAACGGGCCGGAGGCGATCACCGCCGGATCGTCGCCAGCGACATCGGAAATCAGCAACCCGCTGACTTGCGCCCGGCAGGCGGCGGCCAGTCGGCCGCCGAGGGTTTGCGACAGGTGTTTGCGCAGCGTGTTGATTTCGGCAATCGGCGCGCCGCTGAGCAGTAACGCGTGGCTGAGGCTTTGCAGTTCGGCCAGCGACACGCCGGCAACCGGTAGGCTCAACAGACTGGAACCGCCGCCGGAAATCAGCGCCAGTACCTGATCGTCCGGCTCGGCCTGGCGCAAGCGATCCAGCAGGCGCAGCGCCGCCGCCTGGCCGGCCGCGTCGGGCAGCGGATGGCCGGCTTCGACGACTTCGATATACCGGGTCGGCAGGCCGTGGCCGTGTCGGGTGATGACCAGACCGGCCAGCTCGGTTTGCGGCAATCGCGCTTCGACACACGCCGCCATCGCCGCCGCCGCCTTGCCGGCGCCGACCACCAGCAGGCGATCCGTGTTCAGCGCGGCCAAATAGGGTGGCAGCAGCGCATCGGCCTGCACGGCGGCGATGGCCGCATGGAAACCGCCGATCAACAGCTCGCGAGGCGTTTGGCTGGGGTTCACGGCGGACTTGGACTCGCGCGGCTGGAAACTGTCAGCTGGAGACGCCGCGGCGCATGAACAGCCGATACAGCAACGGCACGACGAACAGGGTCAGCGTGGTGGAAATGGTCAGGCCCCAGACGATGGCCGAGGCTACCGGTCCCCAGATCAACGACTTGCCGCCCAGCCCGAGCGCCAGCGACAGCAGGCCGCCGATGGTGGTGCTGGTGGTGATCAGGATCGGCACCACGCGGCGGCGCGCGGCATACACCGCCGCGTGCAGCACGCCCATGCCGTCGCGGCGGCGCTGGTTGGCGGCATCGATCAGCACGATGGCGGAGTTCACCGCGATGCCGGTCAGCGCGATGACGCCGTACAGGCTGTACAGCGACAGCGGATTGCCGGAAATCACCAGGCCGAAGGCGACGCCGGTGAACGCCATCGGCACCGTCGCCAGGATCAGCAGCGGTTGCCAATAGCTGCGGAACTGCGCCGCCAGAATCAGATAGATCAGGCCGAGGCCGAGCAGGAACAGGCCGAGCATGGCATCCAGGCTTTCCTGGATGTCGTCGAGTTCGCCGGAGTAATCGACGGCGACGCCGGGGAAGCGCGGCGCCAGCGCGTCCCAGGCGGTTTTGGCCTGTTGATTGGCGGCCAGGGTGTCGGTTCGGGATTTGTCCAGATCGGCCTCGATGGTGATCGCGCGGCGCAGGTCGTAGCGCTTGATGACGCCCTTTGCGGTGCGCGCCTCGGCGTTGACCAGATTGGCCAGCGTGGTGGTGCCGCCGCCCGGCAGCGCCACCGCGTCGTCCAGCGCGGCGCGGATGTCGTCGAAATTGCGTTGCGGACCGCGCACCCGCACCTCGATCTTCTCGCCCTTGTCGCGCGCCACGGCGACCACTTCGCCTTCCGCGTGCAGGCGCACCAGG
>JAGUXX010000335.1 GCA_020061585.1 Betaproteobacteria bacterium
GGCCAGGGCATCCAGGTCCTGGAACAGGTAGGTGTCCAAACGCTGGCCAAGGTAGGCCAGCCAGGGCTCCATGACCAGACGGTAGCGGGCCAGGCCACCGTCGGCGCCGAGTTGCATGGCCTCGGTGACATAGCCGTGCCAGGTACGCTGGCCGCCGTCGGCGAGGCGCAGGCGCAGCGTGACTTCCTCGCCGATCAGGGCCTTGAGTTCGAGGTAGGCATGGGTTGAGACGCAGTCGATCTCGAAGCGGAACGGTTCGGAAACCGCTTCCCGGCCCTGGAAGCGTTCGACCAGCAAGGCCGCGTCGGGCAAGGCCGTGACCAGTTCGATCAGGCGGGCGTGCTGGCTGAGGAACGGCAAGGTGAAGGTGCGGTCCATGTGGCTTTCCATCTCCGGCACGGCGTTCAGGGCAGGATGATGTCAAGGAAGGGCGCGCGCGGGGCGAGTTTGACGATCGCCTGGTAGGGCGCCATCGCCGCTTCGGTGGTGCCGCGCGCGTACCAGTCGAGGCTGATGTAGGCGACCAGCCCGAGCAGGGCCAGCACGGCGGTCATCACCCAGATCGGCACTTCACGCTTGAGGGCGTGGGCGATCTGGTCGGGTGGTTCGCCGCGCGGGGAGAAGCCCGCCTGCTTGCCCTTGATGTGGGCGATGTGCTCGCCGAGCTGGGCGGTCAGGTATTTGAGTTTTTCTGGGCCTTCGAGCAGGTATTTGCCCTTGAAGCCGAGCAACAGGCACATGTGGAAAACTTCCAGGGCGTTGAGCCGGTGGACGCCGCCATTGCGCGCCTCTTCGAGCTTGCTGAAGAAGTTTTCGCCGGCGAGCTGGTCGCCGAACAGGGTTAGTTGCAAAGGACACCGTTCCCAGGCGGTGCGGATGTCCATGCGCGAGGACAGCACGGTTTCGTCGACGGCGGCGCAGAAGGCGTACTTCGCGTCGTAGATGTCGGCGGCGTTGAAGCCGTGCTTTTGCGCCGAGCGCTCGAAATCGTCCAGGAACTTGCGCACCTGGGCGAGGAAGGCGTCGGCGTCGGTGGGCATCTTGCGGTTGCTCAGCAGAATCAGCATGAAGAAGCCGTCATACAGCAAGTCGACCAAGCTGCGGCTGCTTGCTTCGGTGGCCTGTTCACGCGGGATCGGCGCGGAGTCGGCGAAAAGACTGGGAGCTGAGGTCATGACGTAATCGCGATCAATTCAAGTTGGAGATCTTGGTAGCTTTCAGGCGCGTAGATCGTTATCGATTGCGCCTTGAGCATGCGTTCGTAGAGCGGGCTGCGCGCATCCAGGACGAAATAACAGGCCCCGGGGCGGACCGGAATGGCGGCCGGTACTTGAGCGGCGTGGCTGAGACGGACGCCGGACATCGCCGAGAGGACGAGTTTTTCCACATCGTCGGGGGCGCCGACCTTGAGCCGCAGGGGGATCGATTCGATGATCTCTGACTGCGGATGGGTGGCGGAGACCGCCAGGTAGAAGGCGGTCTTCTCGGTAATCTTTTCGGAGTCGAGCCGGCCGGCATGGAAGGATGGCTTGGGCTGCGTCAGGGCGATGGAGAAATAGCGCGTCGAGATGACCGTGTCGAGCAGGTCGCGGATGATCATGTCGAGCCGGGTGAAACATTGACCCGGCATGGCGTGATCGTAGGCCGGCAGGTCGTTGAGGGTGTAGTTCTTGGAGAAGGTCATCAGCCCGCCGGCGAGCCGCAGCAGTTCCTGGAACAGGCGTTCGGGATGGATTTCCGGGTTGCGGAACAAATGGGTGATTGCCGCGCAGGCGCTGCTGGCGGTGTGCAGCAGCCAGAACGAGGCGATGTCGCTGGAGCGGAATTCGATGATGTTCTGCGACGGTTCCCGGTGAAAACCGTAGAGTGCGTCAACCTTGGCGCGCAGCGCGTCGATCTGGCGGCGCACCAGCAGGTGCAGCAGCGGCGCGGCGCGCAGCGTGATTGTTGGCGGCACGAAGGCGGAATCGATCTCGTAGCCGTTGCTGGAGGTGCGGCGAATGCGGGCCAGCGGCAGCGTCGTGTACTGGTCGCGCGGTTCGCCGGCGGCCTTGATGTAGGCGATCTTGCTCAACGTGGCGATTTCGGCGTCCGCCGCGTCGGTGAACAGGTCGCCGATCTCGCGCGATTCGATCAGATAGCGGGCATGGCCGGCCTCCGCCGCATTCTCCGAGCAGTTGCCGCCATGCAATCGCATCTGATGGATCGCCAGATAGAACACGGTGCTGCCCTCCTCCGCGACCAGGGCATCGAGGGCGACCGGAGGCGGCAACTGGTCCACATCCGGGGCCGCGAATAGCGTGCCGTCGGGAAAGATGACGTCGATCCGGTTGAATACCAGCATGCCGTTCTTCAGAGATGCCGTATCAAGCGCCAGGTCCCGCGTGCCCCAGCCGAAAGGCTGCGCGGTCAGCAGCGCGTTGCGGCCCAGGGCTTCAATATATTGGTCTTGCTGCTGGAAGTGTTGCGGTCGAAGGAACAGGCCTTCGCCCCAGAGGATTTTCGGGTTATTCATCGAGATTGGTCTTATCCATTACATTGCACGCCGCTGAGGGTTCGTACCGCCTCCATTGAAACGGCTGGGTCCAAGACGCCCTTTCCGGCGGTAAGCGCGCAGGCGTGCGCGCCGACCGTAATGCCGGCGTCCCGGGATTTCGAGGCATTGAAGGCGATCTTCCAGCGGTTGTCGGCGGGCGACAGGAACAGTCCGACGATCCCGATGGTCGTGCCGTCTCCGGGCATCTTCTGGGTGATTCGGTAGGTCTCGCCCGGAACGGCGGTGATCGCCCTGAGCGAAATGAGGTCGTCGCCGAGGGTCGCCTTGCCGCCGTCAGGGCTGCTCGCCTGCGCATAGGTGAGCGTCTTGAAGGATTGCGGATTGCGCAGTTGATAGATCTGTATGACCAGGGACAGCGGCTGACCATCGCCGGTGAGGTTCAATTGTTCGCCGGCCGCGATGGCCAGGGATACCTCGTACGCCGGTACCTTGCCGTCGCTGGCTGATCGCGGCTTCAGTCCCGCCGTTTTCAGCGCCGTGTTGACAGCCGCATCAAGGATACTGACAGTGGCGGTCGACGAGCAGCCGCTGGCGACGAGTACCGGCGCCAGCGCACAGAGGATGCCAAACCAGGTGCGTGTCCAGGTAGCCGCAAATGTTCTGGCATGCGTCACTGTAAGCCTGTCCGTGGCCCGGGGCGTGGTCTTGGCGCGTCGCATAGGGTATGGTCCGAAACGAAAGGCGGCGCATTCCGGGGGCGATGTGGGGTCTGTTTCGTTGCCGGCGGGCATAGACCGGCGCCGCCCATTACAAGGCATATGCCCATTTTCCTTGTTCCATGGAGACTTCCCGATCCCTGTAATATTGGTTGATTGAGTCCCGGCGACCGCTGCTGGAGGGCCAGGATCAAACGTTATGAAAAATTTTTGTTGATTATTCGGCGCAAACTCTACAATATTCGGATCCAATAATACAAATACCAAATACATAAAAACAGCGCCGCGTTGGCTAGTCAGCCGGTGACGACGAGTAGATGGTCGAGTCCATAAGAGTGGAAATGATTTACGGGAGTTGTTCTGTCGAGGTTGCCATGCAGCTTCCGAGGAACGCTACAAGACAACGGGAGATTGAAATCAATGTTGTGGAATGGCATCCGATACGGGTTGTCCGTGGTTATTTTGTCCACGGCGATGCTCGGTTGCGTGACGTATCCGACGCCGGAGGGTCGGTTCAATCTGGTCGAGTTGATACAGCAGGCCGACGCCAAGGCGGAGGATCTTGTTGGTAGCGGCAATGTCGACGGCGCGATCGAACTACTGGGCGAAGTGGCGGAGTCGAATCCTTCGCGCAAGGAACCATGGATCAAACTCGCGAAAATCTATTTTGATTCAAAGGATTATGGCAATGCCATCGTCGCAGCCGACGAGGCGTTGAAGCGCGATGACGCCGACCAGATGGCCAAGGGCGTCCGGGTAGTGGCCGGTCTGCGCGTTGCCGCGCAGTCGCTCGCCGACTTGCGCAACGATGCCAACCTGCAGGGTTCGGCGCGCACCGAGGCGATGAGCTTGGCCGCGGTGTTGCGCAGCACCTTGGGCGAGGATGTGCTTGTGCCGCCCGCTTCGGCCAAGGACAGCAAGGCGGCGTCAAGCGAGGCAGGTAATACGCGAAAGCTGCCGCCCGCGCGCTCGGTGAGTTCCTCGCCTCCGCGGAGTGCTGTGGTTTCGGCGCCGATGCAGCGTCCAGAGGCCAAGCCGGCGTTGAATGGCGATCCTTTCAGTGTCTTGAAATAACGGGTATGGGTTTGTCTCGCGGCGTCACGGTCGCGGGTGTATGGAGTCGGGGTCTATCGATCTTGTCCGGATGGGGATGCCGGGACGGGCATCCGAATTGGGAGAAATACTGTGGCAAAAAAAGAAAGTGTGCAGAAACGGTTGCAAAAGGTGCGGCCGCCCAGGGTGCAATTGACCTACGAGGTTGAAAAGGGCGATGCGATCGAGCAGAAGGAGATCCCTTTCGTGGTGGGGGTGTTGGGCGATTACGCCGGACAGTCCCAACAGTCTATGGGCAAACTCAGAGATCGCAGGTTCGTCAATATCGATCTCGATAATTTCGATGACGTCATGGCCGGACTGGCGCCGCGCGCGGTGTTTCGGGCCAAGAACAAGCTGACGGCGGACGGCGGCGAAATTGCCGTCGACCTCACCTTCAACAAGTTCGAAGACTTCCGTCCGGAAAGCGTCGTCGAACAGGTCGAACCCCTGCGCAAACTGCTGGATGCGCGTTCCAAGCTGGCCGATCTGCGTAACAAGCTGGCCGGCAACGAAAAACTCGAAGACCTGCTGAATGACGTGCTGAGCAATACCGAGCAGCTGCAAAGCCTGGGCGCCAAGGCGGACGAGGAGGCGAGCAAATGAACAACATGCGGCAATCTGTGCAGGCGGCGGAGTTTGAAAACGTCGATTCCAGCCTCCTCGACCGCATCATCGAGGATAGCCGTGTCGCCCGTTCCGATCAGGAGCGGTCGCGGGCACGCGACATCATCAGCGAGTTTGCCAGCCAAGTGCTCGATGGCGAGGTGGTCATCTCCGAGAATCTGGCCGCTTCGCTCGATGCACGGGTGGCCGCGCTCGATGCGCTGATCTCCGAGCAGTTGAGCGAGATCATGCATGTACCCGATTTTCAGGCATTGGAAAGCGCCTGGACCGGGCTGCATTACCTTTGCAAGCAGACATCGACTGGCGCGCAGATGAAGATTCAATTGATGAGCGCCACCCAGAAGGAACTGGTCAAGGACTTCAAGGGCGCCATCGATTTCGACCAAAGCGTATTGTTCAAGAAGATCTACGAGGAAGAATTCGGAACCTTTGGCGGCGCCCCGTTCGGCGCGCTGCTGGGCCAGTTCGAATTGACCCGGCAGCCTGAAGACATGTATTTCATCGAGCAGATGTCGCATGTGGCGGCGGCGGCGCATGCGCCTTTCATCACCGCGGCCTCGCCCGAACTGTTCGGCTTGGATACCTATACCGACCTGAGCAAGCCGCGCGACCTGGCCAAGGTGTTCGATACCATCGAATATGCGAAGTGGAAGTCCTTCCGCGAGGCGGAAGACGCCCGCTACGTCGGACTTACCCTGCCGCGTTTTCTCGGTCGCCTGCCCTACAACCCGGTCGATGGCGAGACCACGGAGGGTTTCAACTTCGTTGAGGACGTGGACGGCACCGATCACGCCAAGTATTTGTGGTGCAATGCCGCTTTCGCGTTCGGCGCCCGCTTGACCAGCGCCTTCGAGAACTATGGTTGGTGTGCCGCGATCCGCGGTGTCGAAGGCGGCGGACTGGTCGAGGACTTGCCGACCCATACCTTCCGTACCGACGAGGGCGAGGTTGCGCTCAAGTGCCCAACCGAGATCGCGATCACCGATCGCCGAGAAAAGGAACTCAGCGACCTCGGGTTCATTCCCCTCGTGCACTGCAAGAACACCGACTATGCCGCGTTCTTCGGTGCCCAATCGACGCAGCGGGCGAAAAAATACGACAGCGACGCGGCCAACGCGAATGCTTCCTTGTCGACCCAATTGCAATACATCTTCGCCGTTTCACGGATCGCGCATTACATGAAGTCGATGATGCGCGACAAGATCGGCAGCTTCGCGACCACGGCGAACGTCCAGACCTATATCCAGCGCTGGATCGACCAGTACGTGACCGCCGACGATGCCGCATCGCAGGAGACGAAAGCGCAGTTCCCGCTGCGCGAAGCGTCCATCGAAGTGAGCGAAGTCCCGGGCCGTCCCGGCGTCTACCGCGCAGTTTCGTTCATCCGGCCGCATTTCCAGCTGGATGAACTTTCCGTGTCTTTGCGACTGGTTGCGGAACTTCCGCAGTCAAGCAAGGCTTGATGCTGTTCAACTTTAATTTTAAAAGGGATGTGAAACATGAAGGACATATACGTCGAATTCAAGGGTGGCGATCTCAAGGGCGATAGCCGCGATGCAAAACACAAGGACACGATCGAGGTTACTGCCTGGAGCCATTCCATGCGCCAGCCGAAGTCGGCCACGGCGTCGAGCTCGGGCGGCCACACCGCCGAGCGGGTCGAACATGGTGAAATGATCTTCACCAAGGACATCGACGGTTCCAGTCCGAAGCTCTACCAGGCTTGCTCCTCCGGCCTGGTGAGCAACGACGTGATCATCTATTTCTACCGTGCCTTTGGCGGTACGAACACCACCGGCAACCCGTCCAGCACCCAGAACCGTCATCAGTACATGAAGATCGAGTTGAAGAATGCCCTCATCGCTTCCGTGTCGCCGTCGGTGGCTTCCGAGAACATCCCCCAGGAAACCTTCTCGCTCACCTATTCCGCCTTCAAGTGGACCTATGATGAGTTGAACATCGACGGTAGCAAGTCCGGCAAGGTCAACATCCAGGGCGCCTGGAACTTGGCCAAGAACACCCCCAGCCTGACCTGATCGGCTGGTGGCGAGAGCAAAGACGGCGGAAGCGGGTTTCCGCCGTTTTTTCTGGCCAAATTATGAAAGGTTTCGAGCCTTCTCTGTTCGACAAGCTGTTCGATGAATCGCCGGTTTCCGCCATTCGCCGCAGGCAGTCGCTCGATGAATTGAAGGATTCGGTCGCGCGCGATCTCGAGGCGCTGCTCAATACCCGTACCGTCATCGACGAGGGGTTGGCCGACAGTTTCCCGCTGGCCGTGCGGTCGATCGCCAGTTTCGGGCTGAACGATTTCGCCGGCCTGAGTCTGGCCAGCGTCAACGACCGGGACCGGATCTGCCTATCCATCGAGCGGGCGATTTCCCGCCACGAGCCCCGGTTGCGGGAGGTGCAGGTATCGCTCGAACTGCATCGCAATGCCATCAATGCCTTGTTCTTCTCGATCAAAGCGCTGTTGGTGGTGCGTCCCGCCCAGGAGCCGGTCAGCTTCGACGCCATGTTGCAACCGACGACGCTGCAGTACTCGATCAATCGCCAGCGCGTGCGCGGGGAGCAGGGCTAATTGGAAGACCTGCTGCCCTATTACGAACGCGAACTGGCGTTTCTGCGTCGTCATTCGCGCGAGTTTGCCGAGCGCTATCCCAAGATCGCGGCGCAGTTGCTGCTATCGGGAGAAGCATGCGACGACCCGCATGTCGAACGGATCATCGAGTCGTTCGCCATGCTCACCGCGCGGGTTGCCAAGAAACTGGAGGATGGTTATCCGCAGTTTACCGAGGCGCTGCTGAATGTCCTTTATCCCCATTACCTACGGCCATTCCCGAGTTGCTCGATCGCTTTTTTCGATACTGCCGGGGCCGAGTCGCAACTCTCCTCGCCGGTAACCATTGCCCGCCATACCGAGTTGCAGTCCCGGCCCATGAAGGGGGCGACCTGCCGTTTTAGAACGGCATGGGATATCCAGCTTCTGCCGGTGAAGGTGGCCGGGCTGGCGTTTGACCCCGTCGCCAAGGCCCCGGGCGGCACCCGTTTGCCGGTGGGCTGCAACGCCATCCTGTCTCTCGCCCTGGACGCCGCCGGCGTGGAGAAGGTCTGGGCGCCGGTGCGACGGCTGCGTTTCTATATCGATGCCGAACCCTCGGTCGCGGCCGCCTTCCGCGACGCCCTGTTCCTGAAGCTGGTCAAGGTCTACGCCGAGACCGAGGACGCGCGCTGGCTGCCACTGCGCGACGGCCTGGTGGGCGAGGTCGGCTTCGCCGAAAACGAGGCCTTGATCGATATGCCGGAAACGGCGCATCCGGCCTATCGGCACCTGACCGAGTATTTCGCGTTTCCGGAGAAATACAATTTCTTCGATATCGATGTCGCCGCTCTGCCGGCCCAGGTCCGGCAGGGCAGCCGGATCCGGCTGCATTTCGCGCTTTCCGACCTGCGCGCCGATGGCGATGCCTCGCGCCTGCTGCAGACGGTCTCGGCGCAGAACCTGCGGCTGGGCTGCGTCCCGGTGGTCAACCTGTTTGCCCAGCGCGGCGACCCGATACGATTGACCCACCGCGCCACCACCTACCCGGTCATCGCCGATGGCCGCCGCGCCTTCGCCTACGAGGTCTACTCGATCGACTCGGTGAAGCGCGTCCGCCAGACCCCTCAGGGCGAGGCGATCATCGAATTCCGACCGTTCTTTTCGCTGCTGCACGGCAGCAGCCCGGGGCGCCAGGGGCTCTACTGGTTCGCGAGTCGCAACGAACTGGTCGCCGAAAAAAGCCCGGGCTACGAGACCGAACTATCGCTGATCGATGCCGACTTCGACCCGGTCCAGCCGAAGACCGACATCCTCAGCCTGCAGCTCACCTGTACGAACCGCAACCTGCCGACCTTCATGTCGGTCGGCATGGCTTCCGGCGATCTGTTCATGGAAGGCGGATCGAGCGCGCGCTCGATCCGCCTGCTGCGCAAACCGACCCAGCCGTGCCGATTCGATTACCGGCGCAGCGGCCAGTGGCGTCTCATCTCGCATTTGTCGCTGAATTATCTCTCCCTGACCGGCAGCGGTCTGGCGGCATTCAAGGAGATGCTGACGCTCTACGACCAGCCGCGCAGCGCGGCCTCCCAGCGCCAGATAGACGGCATCCTGGCGATCGAGCAGCGCGAGTCGACGATATGGCTGCCGGGCAAACCCTTCGCCAGTTTCGTGCGCGGCCTGGAGGTGCGCATCACCCTCGACGAAGCCAGCTTCGTCGGTAGCGGCCTGGACGTGTTCGCGCGCTGCATGGACCGTTTCCTGGCCCTTTACGTTCATCTAAACAGTTTCATCCAGTTGGTGGTCCTGTCGGGCCGGACGGGTGAGGAGTTGGTCCGATGCGCCCCGCGTACCGGCGAGTCGATCCTGGGCTGATCGAGCAACTGAACGAGGCGCCGCAACGCTTCGAGTTCTTCCAGGCGGTGCGTCTGCTGGAAGGCTGGTTTCGCCGTGCCGGCCCGCGCGCCACCGACGACCCGGTCACCGAGCAGATTCGTTTTCGCAATCCCATCGGGCTCAACTTCGCGCCCAGTCAGATCGAAAAGCTGCACGCCGAACGGCAACTCGACGAGCAAGGCCTTGATACCGGCCTGACCGCTCGGGTCGACATCACCCCGAGTTTCATCGGCCTGCTGGGCCTGCACGGCAGCCTGCCGATTCATTACACCGAGCGGGTGGCCAGCCAGTTGCGCTATCACCGCAACGACTCGACCCGGGCATTCTTCGACATCTTCAGCAACCGGCTGGTTGGGCACTTCTACCAAGCCTGGAAAAAGAGCCAGCTAGCGGTCCAGTACGAGCTGGATCGGAAGAACCGCTTCTTGCCTCTGGTGCTCGCCCTCGCCGGCATCGGCTTCGATCCGCTGCGCGACCGTCTGCGAGCAGCTCCAGGCGCGATCGATGACGAATCCATCGCCTATTACGCCGGCCTGCTGCGCCAACGCCCGCTTTCCGCCGCCGCGCTGCAACGCATGCTGGAGAGCTATCTGCACGCGCCGGTGCGGGTGGAGCAGTTCGTCGGGCGCTGGTACACGATCCCCAGCACGCAACGTTCGACACTCGGCCACGGCAACGCCGAACTCGGCAAGACCCTGCTGCTGGGCGAACGGGTCTGGCAGCGCAACCTCAGGGTGCGCATCCACATCGGCCCACTGGCACGCGACCGTTACCTGAGTTTCCTGCCCAAAGGCGAATATGCCGCGGTGTTGGAAAAGCTGTTCACGCTGTCGACCAGCTACCAGTTCGAATACGAAATCCGACCCATCCTGCGCGCCGAAGACGTACGGCCAGCCCAGGCGGGTGGCGGGACGCGTCTCGGCTACGACAGCTTCCTGGTCAGCCGCCCGGTGCGGGCAGACCGGACCGACGCGGTCTTCGAACTGCACCCCATTCATTGAGAAGTAGGAATCCAGGAGAATTCATGAGTGCCCCGCTCAAGACCCTTATCGGCAAGCTCAACAACACCTGCCGCAAGGCGGCTGAAAATGCGGCCAACCTCTGCATGGCGCGCGGCAATTACGAAGTCGACATCGAACACCTGTGCCTGGCTCTGCTGGATCGGCCTGACAGCGATTTCGTCACGGTCATCAAGGCTTGCGGCATCAGCCCAAGCGGCCTGCGGCGCGACCTCGACGCCGAGATCGGCCGATTCAAGACCGGCAATGGCCGCACGCCGGTGTTCTCGCCGCACCTGCCCAAGCTGTTCGAACTGGCATGGCTGATCGCCTCCCTGGACGCCCGTCTGCCGCGCATCCGCTCCGGCCATCTGCTGCTCGCGCTGCTGACCGAGTCCGAGCTGTCGCAGCTGGCGCTGCGCGGCTCGCCGCTCTATGCCAGGATCAAGCTGGATGAACTGAAGCACCAATTCGACCAGCTCACCGACGGTTCAGCCGAGGCGGCTGAAGTGGCCGGCCTGGTCGCCCCCGAGGTCGGCGCGGCCAGCGAAGACCCGGCGGCAACCGCCACTGCCGGCCTGGCGGACAAGACGCCGGCGCTCGACCAATTCACCACCAACCTGACTCGACGTGCCCGGGACGGCCAGCTCGACCCGGTCATCGGGCGCGACAGCGAGATCCGCCTGGTCATCGACATCCTCATGCGCCGCCGCCAGAACAACCCCATCCTGACCGGCGAGGCCGGGGTCGGCAAGACCGCCGTGGCCGAAGGGCTGGCGCTGCGCATCGCCGCCGGAGATGTGCCGCCGCCGTTGCAAGGCGTTGACCTGCGCGTGCTCGATCTCGGCCTGTTGCAGGCTGGTGCAAGCGTCAAGGGCGAATTCGAGAACCGCCTGAAGAACGTCATCGACGAAGTGAAGAAAAGCGCCACCCCGATCATCCTGTTCATCGACGAGGCCCACACCATGATCGGCGCCGGTGGCCAATCGGGGCAGAATGACGCCGCCAATCTGCTCAAGCCCGCGCTGGCCCGTGGCGAACTGCGCACCGTCGCCGCCACTACCTGGGCCGAATACAAGAAGTACTTCGAAAAGGATGCCGCCCTGGCGCGGCGATTCCAGGTCGTCAAGGTGGAAGAGCCGAGCGAGCCTTTGGCCGCCGCGATGTTGCGCGGCATGGTGCCGCTGATGGAACGCCACTTCGGCATCCGCATCCTCGACGTAGCTGTCACCGAGGCGGTGCGCCTGTCGCACCGCTACATCAGCGGCCGCCAGTTGCCGGACAAGGCGATCAGCCTGCTCGACACCGCCTGCGCCAAGGTTGCCCTGGGGCAAAGCGCCACGCCGGCCCTGATCGACGAGGCCGAAAAGCGCCTGCTGCGCGAACGTGCCGAACTCGCCGCCTTGCAGCGGGAGGCCGCGAGCGGTATGTGGCACGACACCCGGCTGGGCGAACTGAAGACCCAGATCGCCGTCATCGAGTCCGATCTGGCCATCCACAAGGCACGCTGCGAAGCGGAGAAGGCCTTGGTCAACCAGATACTCGAACTACGCGGCCGCCTGGAAAGCGGCGATGCGCCTGTCGACGAGGCCCCGGCCAAGCCGGCGCCCCGGGCGCGCAAGGGCAGGACGGAGCCGACCGCGCCGGCCACCGAGCTGGAGACACTACAGACCCGCCTGCGCGAACTCCAGGGCGAGAACCCCATGGTGCCGCTGCAGGTTGACGGCCATGTGGTCGCCGAGATTGTCGCCGCCTGGACCGGCATTCCGCTCGGCAAGATGGTCAAGGACGAAATCAATACCGTGCTCAACCTCAAGGCCCTGCTGCAGGAACGGGTCATCGGCCAGGACCACGCCCTGGAGGCGGTTGCCCAGCGCGTGCGCACCGCCCGGGCCAACCTCGAAGACCCAAACAAGCCCAAAGGCGTGTTCATGTTCGTCGGCCCCTCCGGCGTCGGCAAGACCGAAACCGCCCTGGCGCTGGCCGACATCCTCTACGGCGGCGAACGCAAACTGATCACCATCAACATGAGCGAATACCAGGAAGCTCACACCGTGTCGGGGCTCAAGGGTTCGCCGCCGGGCTATGTCGGTTACGGCGAGGGCGGCGTGCTGACCGAGGCCGTGCGCCGCAACCCATACAGTGTGGTGCTGCTCGACGAAGTCGAAAAGGCCCACCCCGACGTGCTCGAACTGTTCTTCCAGGTGTTCGACAAAGGCATGCTGGACGATGCGGAAGGCCGCGAGATCGACTTCCGCAACACCCTCATCATCCTCACCAGCAACGTCGCCTCCAGCCAGATCATGCAAGCCTGCCTGAACAAGCCGCCGGAACAGCTGCCCGCTGCCGACGCCCTGGCGGAAAGCCTGCGACCCGCCCTGTACAAGGCTTTCAAGCCCGCGTTCCTTGGACGCATGAAGGTAGTGCCGTACTACGCCATCCCGGACGATGTGCTGGCGAGGATCATTGAACTCAAGCTCGGCCGCATCGGCGACCGCGTGGCCGCCAACCACAAGGCCGAATTCATCTGGGACGACAAGCTGGTGGACACCGTACTGGCCCGCTGTACCGAGGTCGACACCGGCGCGCGCAATGTGGACCACATCCTCAATGGAACGCTTCTGCCCGAAATTGCCGGGGCCGTGTTGGCCCGCATGGCCGAAGGCGACGCCATCGAACGCATCAGGGTCACGGCCAACAAGAACGGTGAATTCAAATACACCATTAAATAGAACTTTCCAGGCCTGGATAACCCCAGGCATGCCTTTCCGCGACGCCCGGTCGACCCCAACCGGACCAGCGATTACGCAGGGCCGGCCGCGAGGCCGGGGTTTCATCAATAACCAACGGAGGTAGTAAAGCCATGCTCAACATCAACTACGCAACGGCCAACCGAGTCTACGACCACTATGCCGGCCTCGACGACACCCGTTTTTATGCCGAACTGGGCTGGGACGACCGCATCGGCGCGCCCGGCCACCAGCGCGGCGGCGCCATGCATCTCAGCCTGGCATTGACCGCCTGTGGCGTCCAGTTGAACGGACCCGTGGCCATTGGCGCCGGAGCGTATGCCGGCCGCCGCATCGACGCCGCGGCCAACCGTCTCGCCGAGCAGCTTCAGCAACGCCACGCACCAGCCGAATTGATCGCCTGCGCAGCGGGGCCGCTGGCCGCGGCCAAGGAACTCAGGGGCCGGCGCGGCATCGTCGCCTTCATGCAGCGCAGCGGCCCTGAAGGCGGCGCCATGGCCCTGCTGGACGGCAAGAACGCCGATGCCATCTGCATGCGGGCCATGCATGCCCGGCCATACGAAATCCGCTTCTGGCCGCTGAATTGATGACCATCCCGACAACACGCCCGGGCGACGTGGACGGACAGACATGAATCTGCTGGCTCAAGGCACGTAAAGTACTGGGTGTCGCCGCCATTCTGAAACGGGTGCGAACCTGACGACGCGAAACCGGATATTCCTGTGTGCGTTTTCTTCAAGTGGAATCGCTTGAAACTGGCGTCTGTTGCGTCCCGGGTGATCCGTACCCGGGACATGTCCATACGCACCGAGAAAACCTAATTGCGTTGGTTGTGCCGGCTAGTGGTCTTTCACGACAGCCGTTCTCCCAGGAATTTGGGGGCGGCGGAAGTGGTGCCTTTTTGCAGGCATCTGGCGGTGGTGCGCAACGTGTCGGCCAGCACGCAACACCAGGCGTTGAACGCGCCGGTGTTCTTTTTGATGACAAGGCTCTGGAACAGCCCCTGGGCGAGTTGGAGCCCATGGCGCGGGCCAAGCGTTTGCCGGTGAAGCTGGCCGAAAAAGCCCTGTTCGGTTTGCGACAAGCGACGCGTCCCGTCTTGTGCAGAATCCGCCAAACCTGGCTTGGGGGCGCTAGCCGAACCAATGAATACAGCGTGTTAGGCATGGCTGTTGGCGGGCACGGAACTTGCGCTAAGGAGACTATCAAGTCTTGTTGCGGAAACCCGGATGGCCACCGTCCTCTTTTACGAAAAGCCCGGCTGTATCAACAACACCAAGCAGAAGGTGTTGCTGGCGTCGGCCGGGCATACCGTACAGGCGAAGAACTTGCTGACCGAGCGCTGGACGGCGGCGCGGTTGCGCGCGTTCTTCGGCGATCTGCCGGTGGCCGACTGGTTCAATCACAGCGCGCCGCGGGTGCGTGACGGGGAGATCTGGCCACACAAGCTGAGTGGTGAACAAGCCATCGCGCTGATGCTGAAAGAACCGCTGCTGATCCGTCGACCGCTGATGGAAGTCGACGGGCAGCGTCGCGTCGGCTTCGATCAGGACGCGGTGGATCGCTGGATCGGTCTCGCCCACAAGGCCCCCGGGCGCGACCAGCAGCGCGTAGACCTGGAAACCTGTCCGCGCCAGGTCGGCAAGCTGCATGCGGCATCCTGCCAGGAGACTGGCGAGTGAGCTCGAAATGAACGACGCACCGGTGGCCCTGGCGCCTGGCGTGTTCTGGATCGGCGCGCTCGACCCGCAGTTGCGGGTGTTCGACGTCATCCTGAAAACCGCCAACGGCACCAGCTACAACGCCTATTGCGTGCGCGGCGAGACCGGTGTGGCGGTGATCGACACGGTCAAGGCGGAATTTGCCGACACCTTCTTCGAACGTCTGGAACAGGTGGCGCGCTATGACGAAATCAGCGTCATCGTGCTCAATCATCTGGAACCCGATCATACCGGCGCGCTACCGGAGCTGATGCGGCGCGCGCCGAAGGCGCGGCTGTATATTTCGGTCAAGGCGCAGACCATGCTCAAGGGTCTGCTGAAGAGCGAGGATCTGGCCTATACGCCGGTGAATACCGGCGATACGGTCAGCCTAGGCGGACGTACCCTGACTTTCCTGAACACGCCGTTCCTGCACTGGCCGGATACCCAGTGCACTTATCTGAATGAAGAAGCGCTGCTGTTTTCCGGCGACGTGTTCGGCTGTCACTTCTGCGACAACCGGCTGTTCAACGATCGGGTCGGCGATTTCCGCTTTTCGTTCGAGTATTACTACCAGCACATCATGCGGCCGTTCCGCGAGCATGTGCGCGCCGGCCTGGATCTGATCGAACCGCTGGAACTCAAGCTGATCGCTCCGGCGCACGGCCCGATTCTGCGCGACACGCCGCGCGCCTACGTGCAGCGCTACCGGCAATTGGCCGCGCCGTTGCTGCACAACGAGGCCGCCGACCGAGCCAAGACGCTGGTCATTTTCTACATCAGCAGCTACGGCAACACCGCGCGCATGGCGCTGGCTGTGCGCGACGGCGCCGAGGAAATCGACGGCGTGCGCGCCAGCCTGTACGACTTGCAAGGCGGGGAAGTGACGCCGTTCGTCGATCTGATCGAGGAGGCCGACGGCATCGTGTTTGGGTCGCCGACGATCAACGGCGACGCGGTCAAGCCGATCTGGGATCTTCTGTCGTCGCTGGCCGTGGTCAACATCAAGGACAAGCTGGGCGCCGCCTTCGGCTCCTACGGCTGGACTGGCGAAGCCGTCAACATGCTGGAAGACCGGTTGCGCGGCTTGAAGCTGCGGGTGCCGGTCAGCGGGGTGCGGGTCAAGCTGATCCCCACCGAAGAAGAGCTGGACAAGTGCCGCCTGTTCGGTCGCCAGCTCGCCGAACACCTCACCGGCCGCGCGGTGCGCCGGGTGATCGACATGTCCGAATTACTCAAGGAACCCTCCCATGCCCAAGGCTAACGTCACCTTCGAAGACATCGGTGTCACCGTCACCGTCCCCGCCGGCACCCGGCTGATCGAAATTTCCGAAAAAGTCGGCGCCGGCATCACCTACGGCTGCCGCGAAGGCGAATGCGCCACCTGCATGATGAAGATCGTCGCCGGCATGGAAAACATGTCCGAGCGCTCAGTGCTGGAGGACAAGGTCTTGCAGGAAAACATGGCCAGCCGCAAACACCGGCTGGCCTGTCAGGCCCAGGTTCTAGGCGGCGAAATCGTCGTCAGGCCGGGGTAGAGCGTGAAACGTGAAAAGTGATTGCCGCTGCGCGGCTGGGTGAAACGTGGAAACCACCACCTTTCACCTTTCACCTTTCACCTTTCACCTTTCACCTTTCACCTTTCACCTTTCACCTTTCACCTTTCACCTTTCACC
>JAGUXX010000081.1 GCA_020061585.1 Betaproteobacteria bacterium
CGACCAGTTGCCGGTGGCGTCGAGCACCGCGCCGGCCAGGTATTCGCGGATTTCCCCGCCCTGCTCGACGCGGACCACGAACGGCGCCCGCTCGCGGCCCTCGCTCTTCACCTTGTCGTAACCCCGGCGCGCCACCGCGATAACGCGACTGTTCAGCTTCAGGCTGTCGGCAATGGCCGGCAGCGCCGCCAAGGGTTCGAGATAGTCGCGCAACAGCTCGCCCGCCGTCGGTAGCGCGTCCGCATCGGGGCTGCTCCAGCCGGCTTGTTCGAGCAGCCTGCGGCTGGCCCGGTCGATGTTGTAGCGCCACGGCGAGAACAGCTTCACGTGGCTGAAATCGCGTAAGCTCGCCGCGACCGCGGCATCGGCCTCGAACACCAGAGGCGTCAGACCGTATTCGATCAAGTTGGCCGCCGCCGCCAGTCCGACCGGGCCGGCGCCGAGGATGGCTACGGGATAGTTTTCGATATGTTCCATGCTGTCCGCCTTTCAAAAGTTCGACGCGGGAATGCGTCGTTAACCGATAGACGCGACAGCGGGAAAAAAGACGCAAAGATCAGTCGGCCGTCTGTAGCCGGTGTTTCCGCTCGGCGGGAGCGATTCGGCCCTCCGCCGCAACGCAATGCCAGACCCGCAGACAACTCGCCACGCGCGACGCCATCAGCCAGGCACTACTGGAAACAGACCACTACGCGACAGAAATCTGCTCTATTATTCGAACAGTTTTGATTCAATATATAAACAGGCCATGTCGCTTTCCTTCACCGCCAAGGATGTCTGCGCCGCGCTAGGGGGAATCAGCCGGTCCCGACTGCATGGTTGGGCGCAACTTCCGCCCTTTTCTGAAATGCCCACGCAGGAACGCAGCGCTCGCCGCTTTGAAAAGACGGACCTGCTCGCCCTGGCCGCCTTGCAGACCCTCGAAGAACGATTCGGCGCCAGAGCGGTGCAACTGGAGCCGGTCTCCGCCGGAATTCATCAATACCTGCTCACCCCACGGCATACGCTTGCGGAAGAATGGGTCTTTATCCCGCTACGCGGCGACGGGGTTCGCGCAATCCAGACCCTGCCCATCGCGGAAGCCGGCTGGGTCATCGACATGGCGCGCGAACGCGAGCGCATCGACCTTTATCTGGGCGTGGCGCCGCCCCAGCGGGAACTCTTCCTGCCGGGCGGCGCGCCCCTGGCTGGCGTATGACGACCCTGCGCGACGCCCTGCGGGAATACGGTGCGCCTGAGCGCGGCTGCGTCGATCTGCGCAATGCGGCGGACCCGCGTCTGCTCCGCTATACAGACCTGCTGCGCGATGCGCGGATGCCGCTGGTGGACGCTGTGGTGGAGCATCAGTCCCAAGCATTGCTCTACGTGGTGGATCACACCCGGCTTGCCGCGCGTGGGCTCGACTCGGTCAGCCATTTGCAGCGCATATTGGCTATGCGCGGCGACCCGGCCTGGCTGGGCGTGCTGCAGCCCGGACGGCTGGACATTTACGCCACCAATCTGCGCCCCGACCCCGACGCCCAAGCCGTCACGTTCAACCCAAGTTCCGGCGAAGCCCTGACCGTTCTACCCCGTCTGGCGCAGGGTGAAGACCTGGCGCCACGCAGCAGCCTGCGTCTGCGCGATGAACTGCTGCGCCTGATGACCGATGCCGGGGAAGCGCTGAAAAGCCATGACCTCTCCACTCATGAAGCCATCGCGCTCACCGGGCGCGCGCTGTTCTTCCGCTACCTGGTGGGCCGGAAGATCGTCACCGAGGCCCACCGGTCGACAATTTCACCCAGCGCGGATTCCTTGCAAACCTGCTTCGGCAGCGCCGCCAGTCTGGCCGAGACCCATCGCTGGCTGGATGTCACCTTCAACGGCGACCTGCTGAAACTGCCGGACCAAGACTATCCGACCTACTTCACCGCCCTGATCCGGCGACATGGCGAGCGGATCACTCAGCCCTTCCAGGCCATCATGGGTCTGGATACCGCCGTCGCTCCCGGCGTATCGCAACTGAAACTGGACTGGGCCGATCTGGATTTCGATCACCTGCCTATCGGGCTTTTGAGCGAGACCTACGAAGAGTTGATGTACCGCTTCGACAAACAGGCCCGGCGGGACACCAGCGTGTACTACACCCCATCCCACATTGCCGAATACATGGTGGAAGAAGCCTTCCACCAGCATCCCGACGGGAGTGCCGCGCGGGTGCTGGACCCGGCCTGCGGCGCGGGCGTGTTCCTGGTGGCGTGTTTCCGCAAGCTGGCCGAACTGCGTTTCGCCGAGACCGGCCAGCGCCCGACGCGGCAAACCTTGCGCACCATCCTCGACACGCAACTGACCGGCTTCGATACCAACGCCCATGCCCGCACGCTGGCCGCCCTGGCGCTGTACCTGACGGCGCTGGAACTGGATCCGGACCCCGCCCCCGTCGAAGCACTGATCTACAACAAGCTCGAAGGCCGGGTACTGGTGGATGTCGCCGACCCGGGCAGCGCCGCCGACGCCATCGTGCCCATGGCCGGCAGCCTGGGCACGCATGTCTCCGAGGCTTACCGGGGCGCTTTCGATCTGGTCATCGGCAACCCACCGTGGACCAGCCTCAAATCCCGATATGCCGCCATCGACAAGCTGTTCACCGAGCGCTGCCGAGCCATCGCCGAGCGGCGCGGTCTGGCTGAAATCGCGCGCAGCTACCACAACCCCGATCACGTTCCCGATCTGCCCTTCGTCTGGGGCGCGATGGAATGGGCGAGACCGGACGGACGCATCGCGCTGGCCCTGGCCGGGCGCTGGCTGTTCAAAATGACGCCAAAAGGCTTCGCCGCCCGCCGCGCCCTGTTCCAGGCCTTGGCCATCACCGGCATCCTCAATGGCGCGTCGTTGCGGCAATCCAAGGTGTGGCCGAATGTGGATCAACCTTTCTGCCTGCTTTTCGCCGACAACCGAGTACCAGAGACAGATGACCGATTTGTGCTGGTCAGTCCGGAATACGAGCATGACCTCGGCAAACAGGGGCGGATGCGGATTGACGCCTATGACGCCATGCCGGTGGAACTTGGTTTGGTTGCCGAACAGCCTGCCGCCATCAAGACGCTCTACCGTGGTAGCGCATTGGATGGAGTTATCGTAGAGCGCATCCGGTCACGCGTCGAAACAACCATTGCGGATTTCTGGCTACGAACCCCAGGATTGGTCTATTGCCAGGGATACCAGGTTGCAAAACAAAGCCATGACGATTCCTTTCTGGAAGGACTGCCATCTCTTCTCCCAGCTTATTCGGCCCATCCATTTGAAGTGATTCCGGAAAAACTGGACCGATATCGAAAGCAGGGTTTGCAGTGGCCACGTAATCCCAAAATATACAAAGCCCCCCTAGTCTTGATTCGTGAATCTAGCCGCTTCGAACGGGCTCGTGGTCGCGCGCTTTATTGCCCCGTCGATGTTGCCTACAACCGTTCCTTCTATGGTTTTTCATGTGCTGGACACAAAGACGGCGAATTCCTGGCGAAATACTTGTTGACGCTGATTCACAGCAAGGTCTTTGAGCACTTCACCTTGATGACCAGTGGTCGCTTTGGCGTTGAGCGGGAAGTCATCCAGGAGATGGATGTCATCGACTTTCCTTTCGTTGCACCGGAAAAACTGGCGCTAAAGCATCGAAATGCCATTGAAGCCAGGGCATCCGAGTTGATGTCGAATCAACCGGAATGGGAAAAACTGGACGAAACCGTCGCCCAGATTTACGGCTTGAACAGAATTGACCAGCAAACCATCGTCGACACCCTGGAAACCCGCGCGCCCTTCCCCGCCGCCAAAAAACACGCCGCCCATGCCGTTAGCCCGAAACAAACGGAACAATTCCGCGCCCGCCTGGAGACCGAACTGCGCAGTGTGTTGGCGGCCAGCGGCCACCGGGTCGGCGTCAACCTGCTTGCCTCGCCGGACAAACACCTGCCCTGGCGTTTTCTCACCCTCTCGCTGAACGACCGACCCTTGCCCCAGGCACTGCCGGCCCGCTGGATCGAACAAGCCGACGATCTGGCGGCCAGCCGCATTACCCTCATCGACGCCGATGGGCCCTGCCTCACCGTTGGCCTCCTGAACCGCTATCGCTACTGGACTCCAACCCAGGCTCGCCTGTTGGCATCCGACCTGCTTTGGCAGCACGGCGCCATGTTGGAGGAGCGCGCCCGGCGATGAGCGGCCTGATGACAGGGCGGTGGGGACGCCCCGCGCCGCCAAGCCGGCCAAGTCCCATCGCGCCTGCTTTGCTTGCCGTGGTTGAAAACGCCTTGAGCACGGCATGGCGTGTATTACTGGAAGACGTGGCTGCTGGACGTTTTTCAATTTGCGACGCCCTCGAAGACGAAATCACCGAGCAACTTCAGCAGATTCTCGGAGAACTCCATGCCGCCGAACCGGAAGTGGTGCCCGGTTACGCCACTTTTAGCCTGAGTCGCGAGAGCAAGCTGCGTGACTTTGCGGGCAAACATCTGGATCGCCAGCCCGACCTGACTTTCTATCCCCTGCGTGGCGTCATCCCCACTACAAATTCCTCGCTCGCCGGCATCTTCGTCGAGTGCAAACCTATCGACTCCGGACATCCGATACAGAGCGTCTACTGCAAGGAAGGACTCATTCGCTTCATCCAGGGCGACTATGCCTGGGCGGTGGACCACGGGCTGATGGTGGGCTACGTCAGAAACCACTGTCATCTGCCAAGTGGGTTAACCCCTTGCAGCGACGATGAACAGACCAGAAAGCAATATCGTTTTGAGGGCAGCCTCGTCGCACGCACGCCGACGAGCGCCGGAGACGCGGTATACCAATCGACCCACAGCCGCTCTTTCTCCCTCTCCACCTGGCTACCGGTGGGCTCAATCAACTTGCATCATCTCTGGCTGCAGCTCAGCGAGCCCTGCGAAAAATCACGCTGCCGGACGTGAACGGGGTTCCCTTGGCACGTTCCTCCGCGCCTCCATTCGAGCAAGAGTTCGACGCGGGAATGCGTCGTTAACCGATAGACGCGACAGCGGGAAAAAAGACGCAAAGATCAGTCGGCCGTCCGCAGCCGGTGTTTCCGCTCGGCGGTGTAAGCCCACCAGGGTTGCGCCGGACCGCCGTCCATGAAGCGAACGATGGACAGGAACACGTCGATGACGCAGGGATCGTGGCGAAGTCCGCTCAGCGCGCACAGGCGGCCGTAGAGCACATCGGCATCCTCGCCGACCAGCTCGGTGGCGTCGATCTGTCGCGTCGTCTTCGTCACGCTAGAAAACATGGTAGTTTCCGAACAGCCTGAAAGCCCGCCGTAAGCGTTGACCACAGCGCGGCGGGCGAATCGCTGCGCAGCGATAGGAGAGGATCCAAATCAGCTTAGCAAGGTATCGAGACAACGCGAAATTTTCTGATCAAGCGTCGCCCCGGCGTAGGCCGGGTGAAGTGTTTTTCAGCACCCTGCCAACAATAAATACAAATACTTACGTTATTTTATGCGTCTCGCACCAACGATTTAATGCGGGTTGTGGGTCAGCGAATTTCAACACCCTGCTAAATAACCGTGGATAAACGCACGCACAATCAAACACTCCAAAATCTATTCCGGGGTTGTTTTTTTCAACTTCCCGAACAAAATGCCCATCAGCCAATAAATCAAACCAGAAACAGCCAAAGCCAGCCACCACGACGCATAGCCAGTCGATACCGCCACCCACAACAACATCAACGGCATGAATGAGCCGGAGATATAAAACAGCATTTGATCAGTCTTTCGCTTGCGGGCCATTTCATTATGATGCCGGTCATTCTTTGCGCCGGAAAACTGCGCCGCAATAAACATGGAAATCATCGCCCATAGTCCCGTCAGAAAAGCGCCGAGAAAAACATCAAACCCGAGTATCTCGCCGGCCGCTCTTTTCTTGTTTTTCAAATCACGCACCTCGGTTTTCATCTTGAGTTTTTCATTCAGGACCGCTTCCGCGATTGCTTGTCGCTGCCTTGCTTTGTCCTGCTCATTCAAATCGTCAACCACAGTTGCTGACTGCATCGCCGCGGGCTTGTCCGGCGGCGTATCGGCGGAGGCGGCATATGAATGCGAGACAACAAGCAGTCCAAGAATAACCATCAGGACAGAACGGAAAACGGATCTTGAATCACGCCGCGATCCATCCAAGACCACTCGATGGTTCGTTTTCCAGGCGATGCCGCGCATACGATTCGCCGGATTGATATTCATGCTGAACAACGTCGTCATTTTTCATCTCCAAACAGGCTCAAGTTCGCATCACCTGACTTGAACAACCTCAATCCAGATCAAGTAATTCATCATAAAAAAACCCGCCGGCAAGCCGGCGGGTTTATCGCTATGCAGCGAGGCGAGACACCTTTAAACCTGCCGGATCAAACTGCCGCTTTCGCCATTTCCGGCTCGATCACATAGGTCGAACGGGTTTCGCGTTTGCCGATCGTCATCAGATCCCAAACCAGGAGGACAAATCCCAAGGCAAACATCCAGCCACCGACTTGCCGCCAGACCATGGCCTGGGTGAACCAGCGATGCGCTTGAGCCGCAAAGTACGCCATCCAATCCGAGCCGCCGATGGCACGTTCGATTTGCGATTGCTCATAACCCGCAATCAACAACGCCATGGTCATGGTGATCATGCCGGCCCACAGCAGGAACATCGCCCATTTCCACTTCCAGGCGCCGACCAGGTTGCCGCTCATCCAGACATTGCCGCGCCATTTCTGGACCGCGATGTAGAAGAACGCGATGACCATGGTGACGTAGGCGCCGAAGAACGCCAGGTGACCATGCGAAGCCGTCCACTGGGTGCCGTGGGTGTACAGGTTGATTTGCGGCAGGGTGTGCATGAAGCCCCAGACGCCGGCGCCGAAGAAGTTGCCGAAAGCCTGCCCGATGATCCAGCCCAGAGCCGGGTTGTTGTTGCTCTTCAGCTTGTGATGACCGGCGTCGAACAAGGCATGCACCACCATGGCAACCAATGGGATCGGTTCCAGCGCGGAGAAGAAACCGCCGATGGTGAACCAGTATTCCGGCGTACCAATCCAGAAATAGTGGTGGCCCAGACCGAGGATGCCGGAGCCGAACATCAGCGCGACTTCGATATACAACCAGGTTTCGACTATCTTGCGACGCACGCCCATGGTCTTGATCAAACCGTAGGCCATCAGACAACCCACCAGCACTTCCCAGGTCGCCTCGACCCACAGGTGTATCACCCACCACCACCAGTGCTGGTCCATGGAGATATTGGGGGTGAACCACATACCGGCCAGATACAGGCCAGCCAGCGCAATCAGGTCGAACAAGAGGACGCCGCCGATGCCGGTGATCTTGCCTTTCATGAAGGTCGCGGCAACGTTGTAGAAGAAACCCAGCACGCAAACCACGATGCCGATGTCTGCCCAGCGCGGCGCTTCGATGTACTCGCGGCCTTCGTTGATCAGCCAGATCGAGCTTTTCTCGCCCGGGCCGACCTGGACCAGAAGGTAAACCAGCACGACGACGACGACGGCGAGGGTGAATATCCAGAAAATCAGATTTCCGAATCCCAAGCCGACCACCGGAACGCCCGATTCATCCTCCAGCAACCAGTACACCGAGCCGATGAAGCCGAACAACAGCCAGACCACCATCGCATTCACATGCACCATGCGATTGACCGAGAAATCCAGAATGCCAAACAGAAATTCCGGATTCAGATATTGCAGACCGGCCAACAAGCCAAACAACACTTGAGCGCCGAACAATGCGACTGATACGGCGAAGTACTTCACCGCCAGTTTTTGGCCACCATTAAGGTTGGCGCTATCGAGAACACCTAGAGCTGCCATGTTGTAACTCCTTATTGTTGAACCGGGGCTGCAACTTCAACCGCGGGAGCGGCTTCCACCGCGACTTCGGGGGCGGCATCAGCCTGATCGATGGGCTGGAAGTTGGTCGGGAAGCCATTGGTGTCGATGGCCGACATCCACTTCAGGAACGCCACGGTGGCGCGGGCTTCCGCTTCGGTAATGCCCAGATTCGGCATCCGGCGACCAATCGCGTTATGCAACTTGTCAGTCGGGTCCATCAGGAATTCCACCATGCTCTGCTCCCGCACCTCTTTCGAACCCCATGACGGGTCAAGCCAGGACTTGGTCAGGTCCGGCGCGTAGTAGGAACCGTTACCCAGCAGGGTATGACAGCCCATGCAGTTCTTGGCTTGAGTGGTCAATTTGCCCTTGGAAACCAGGGCTTCGGCTTCGTCTTCGGTCAATTTCTTGCCGAACAAGGGTTCCTCGGGACCGATCACCGGCACCTGAAAATTGCGTTCCTCATCAAACACATAATCAACACGATGATTGATCACTGAATAGGCGGGGACACGTTTCCCCCCCGCCGTGATCTGCTTCACCGTATCGAAGGTGAGAAAAATGAGAACGACGAACGAGCCTGCCGTAACCCAGATGGCCATCTTTCGCCAAAAGGATTCGGATGCCCACCATAACGCCTGCGTCTGCGTCTCTGCCATGGTCATGCCTCCTGTTGCTTACCGCTGTTGAAAAACCTTGACGTGTTCGGGATCCGGCTCGTGCTCATCGGCATGCGTGCCGACACACAAGTGCCAGATGGCCTGTGGCGCGACCAGATAGCCGAGCAGCATCAGCAGCACGATGACGGTCCAGAACGTGCTGTTGAAAAGATTGGCATGCACGCCCAGCACGATGACCGAGATGAACAGGCCGACGTAGCCGAGATAAGCCAGCGGCATCAGACGCGGGCGGTTGCGCATACGTGACCAGGCAAACAGCAGCGCGTAGGTAGCGCCGAACATGATCACGGACGCGGCGCTGAAAAACACGATGAAAAAATCCGCCAGCTTTACAGGCTCGATCATCTCGATCTCCTCGTTTTGTTTCGGTGCGGCGGATGGTGGCGAGATACCCGACTAAAGCATTTGACTTTTATCAACTTCGTTATTCGCAACCCAAAATCAGGTTGACAAACATCAAGGACCACCACCCAACAGGCAGCGCATCTTTGCCCCCCACGCAAGTCAGGTTTTTCCACCACCTGTTTTTTCCGGAGGGCAACACGATGAAGAAGCTAGTAAGCGGTTTGATGATGGCGGCCATGCCGCTGGCGGTTTCCCTGGCATGGGCGGCCGATGCGCCCAAGGACCACATGGGCGGCGCCGATGCGCGTTATCTGGCTGGCGGCGGCTCGTCGGTGAATACGGCGGATATGTATCAGTCCTCCGACCCGAACGCGCCGGCGATGACCAAGACCGAGTTCGACGATGCCAGGCAAATCTATTTCGACCGCTGCGCCGGCTGCCACGGCGTGTTGCGCAAGGGCGCCACCGGCAAGGCCTTGCTGCCGGGTGACATGCAGAAACTGGGCTCTGAAACGCTGAAAATCTTCGTCGGCTTCGGCACCCCCGGCGGCATGCCCAACTTCGGCACCTCGAACGAGTTGAGCGACAAGGAAATCGACCTGATGGCGCGCTACATCCAGCATCCCGCGCCGACCCCGCCGGAATGGGGCATGAAGGAAATGATGGCGAGCTGGAAGTTGCTGATTCCGGAAGATCAGCGTCCGAAGAAACAGATGAACAAGCTTGACCTGCCGAATCTGTTCTCGGTGACGCTGCGCGACAGCGGCGAGATTGCGCTGATCGACGGCAAATCCAAGCAGATCGTGCAGATCATCAAGACCGGCTTCGCGGTACACATCTCGCGCATGTCGAAATCCGGCCGCTATCTGTACACCACCGGCCGCGACGGACTGATCAACCTGATCGACCTGTGGATGGAAACGCCGCAGACCGTCGCCACGCTGCGCACCGGTTCAGACGCCCGCTCCATCGACACCTCCAAGTTCAAGGGCTACGACGACAAGCTGGCCATCGCCGGCACCTACTGGCCGCCCGCCTATGTGCTGATGGACGGACCGACGCTGAAACCGCTGAAGATCATGTCCACCCGCGGCTACACCTACGACGAGCAGGAATACCACGCCGAGCCGCGCGTCGCCTCCATCGTGTCGTCGCTGATCAAGCCGGAGTTCGTGGTCAACGTGAAGGAAACCGGCAAGGTGCTGTTGGTCGATTACAGCGACATCAAGAACCTGAAGACCACCGAAATCGAAGCCGAACGCTTTCTGCATGACGGCGGTTGGGATCTGTCCAAGCGCTACTTCCTGGTTGCCGCCAACATGCGCGACACGGTGTCCGTGGTCGATACCAAGGAAGGCAAGCTGGCCGCCAACGTCAAGGTCGGCGTCAAGCCGCACCCGGGTCGCGGCGCCAACTGGGTCGACAAGAAATACGGTCCGGTCTGGGCCACCGGCCACCTGGGTGACGATACCGTCGCGGTGATCGGCACCGACCCGGCGAAGCACAAGAAGCACGCCTGGAAAGTGGTGCGCACCTTGAAAAATCACGGCAACGGCTCGCTGTTCATCAAGACGCATCCGAAGTCGAAGAACCTGTGGGTCGACGCCGCCTTGTCGCCGAATCAGGAAGAGTACCAATCGATTTCGGTGTTCGACCTGAACAACCTGGACAAGCCGGCCCAGGTGATCAACCTCGCCAAGCTGACCGGCATCGATGACGGTCCGATGCGCATCACCCACCCCGAGTACAACCGGGCCGGCGATGAAGTCTGGTTCTCGTTGTGGAATCCGAAGAACAAGCAATCGGCCATCGTCGTCATGGATGACAAGACGCGCAAGCTGAAAGCCGTGATCAAGGATCCGCGCCTGATCACGCCGACCGGCAAGTTCAACGTCTTCAATACCCAGCACGACGTGTATTGATCCGCTTGATCTGAACTGAACTTCGCCCGGCCGCGGTTGACCGCGAGCCGGGCGGGTTTGCCCAGCGCCTGTAGCGGGGCGCCGCGCAAACCCGAGGACAAACCGAGAGGAACACCGACATGCAACGATCGTCATGCAGTGCCCGCGACTCGACCAGCACAGTGACTGGCGATACGGAATACCCGCCGCAACCGATGCTGGCCCTGATCCTCGGCCTTGTCTCCTTGTTCGCGATCGCCCTATTGGCGCTGACCGCGCTGGTCCGCCCGGCCATGGCGGAAGCGATGATTGAAACGACGGCCGCCCTCCCCTCCACTGAACGCCAAGGCGAACTGATCCGCTTCGTGCGCCAGGAATGCGGCTTCTGCCACGGCATACACCTCACCGGCGGACTCGGCTCGCCGCTGACCGCCGCCGCGCTGGCCGACAAATCCAGCGATGCGCTGGAAGCCACCATTCTTTATGGCCGCACCGGCACCGCCATGCCGGGCTGGATGCCGCATCTGAACGAGTCGGATGCGAACTGGATCGTCGCCGCATTGTTGAAAGGATTTCCGGAATGAACACCCATTGCGCAGGGTGCGCCGCGCGCACCAATCCACTTCCAACGGTGCGCATGGCGCACCCTATCCGCCTTTCCAAGCTGACCCGCATGGTCATGTTCGGCATCACCGCCTTGACGCTCTCGCAATCGGTCCTGGCCGAGACGCAACCGCAGTCACTGCGCGGCACCGGCGATCTCGGCCTGGTCATCGAACGCGCCAAGGGCAGCGTGCAACTGCTCGATACGACCAAGAAAATCGGTCTGCGGCGCATCGAAGGCCTGGGCGATCTGTCGCATGCTTCCGCGGTGTTTTCACGCGATGCGCGCTACGCCTACATCTTCGGTCGCGATGGCGGCCTGACCAAGATCGACCTGCTCACCGGCTGCATCGTCAAACGCATCATCCAGTCCGGCAACAGTATCGGCGGCGCCATCTCGCAGGATGGCGGCATCCTCGCCGCCGCCAACTACAAGCCGGGTGGCGTCAAGTTCTTCGATAGCGACACGCTGGAACTGCTCAGCGAAATCCCGGCGCGTTCGGCAATCACCGGCGAACTGTCCAAGGTGGTCGGCCTGGAAGAAGCCGCCGGCAACCGTTTCACCTTCAGCCTGTTCGAGGCCGGCGAAATCTGGCAGGCCGATCTGTCGAAAGACCCGAAAAATCCGGTCATCACCCGCCATACCGGCATCGGCAAAGAACCCTACGACGCGCTGGTCACCGGTGACGGCCGCTGGTATGTCGCCGGCCTGTTCGGCGAGGATGGCATCAGTGTGCTGGACCTGTGGCATCCGGAGCGCGGCGTCAAACGCGCCCTGCCCGACTACGGCCGTGGCGAGCAGAAACTGCCGGTCTACAAGATGCCGCACCTGGAAACCTGGGCGGTAGCCGGCAATCTGGCCTTCATTCCCGGCGTCGGCCGGCATGAAGTGGTGCTGGTCGACATATCCACCTGGCGGAAGGTCGGCACGATTCCGGTCGCCGGCCAGCCGGTGTTCGTCATGGCCGAACCGACCGGCCGCAAGCTGTGGGTCAACTTCGCCTTCCAGCATTACGACACAGTGCAGGTCATCGACATCGAAAGCCAGGCCATCGTGCACACCATGCAACCCGGCAAAGCCGTGCTGCATATGGAATTCACGCCGCGTGGCGAACATGTCTGGATCTCGGTGCGTGACGAAAACCGCATTCAGGTGCACGACACCGCCAGCTTCGAACAACTGGCCGAGATTCCGGCGCAGGCGCCCAGCGGCATCTTTTTCTCCTCACGCGCGCATCGGTTTGGACTATGAGCTTCGGACTATGACCACGCACACCGCCATCATGGATCCAGTCGACTTCGCCCTGGTCAACGACTGGCAGCGCGACTTTCCGCTGCTGCCGCGCCCATATGCCGAACTGGCGCGCCGCCTGGGCCGGGCCGAAACCGAGATCATCGAACGTCTGCAAGCGCTCGCCGCCACCGGCGTCCTGTCGCGTATTGGCGCGATCTTCCGTCCGCATGCGCTGGGCTGGAGCACGCTGGCCGCCGTATCGGCGCCGGCAAACCGGATCGAGGCGGTGGCGCGGATCATCAGCGCCTACCCCGAAGTCAACCATAACTACGAGCGCGAACACGATTTCAATCTCTGGTTCGTCGCCACCGCCCCCAGCCGTGAGCGTGTCGCGGCGGTGCTGACGGAGATCGGCCAGGCGGCGGCGAGCCCGGTGCTGGATCTGCCGATGCTGGAGGACTTTCATATCGATCTGGGCTTCGACCTGGATTCCAGGCATCCGTCCGGCACGCGCCGTCCGCACCAGGACCCCAGCCGCCGCGCGCATGAAGCGGCCGCGCCGCCAGTGCTGGAGCGCGCCGACCATGCGCTGGCCGCCGCGCTGGAAGGCGGCATCACGCTGTCGCCGCGGCCCTACGCGGTATTGGCGGCGCGGCTGGGGTGCGACGAGGACGCCGTCATCGCGCGACTGAAACGGCTGCTTAAGCTGGGCGTCATGCGCCGCTTCGGCGTCGTCGTGCGGCATCGCGAACTGGGTTATTCCGCCAATGCCATGGTGGTATGGGATGTGCCGGATGCCAACGTCTCGGAAATCGGTCGCTTGCTGGCGAGCCAGTCCGCCGTGACCTTGTGTTACCGCCGCCCGCGCCGTCCGCCGGACTGGCGCTACAACCTGTTCTCGATGGTGCATGGCCAGAACCGCCAGGCGGTACTGGCGGAAATCGACCGGATGCGCCATGCGCTGGGCCTCGCGCACCTGAAGTTCGCGCCGCTGTTCTCGCGCCGCCGCTTCAAGCAATGCGGCGCGCGCTACTCGACGCCGAGCAGCGGGCACGCCGCGACTGAGCTGGCGGTGGCGGCATGAGCAGAGTCCGCCAACCACGCGCGGTCAAATCACCGGGGGCGGGATTCGACGCGGCGCGCGGCGCGGCATGCAACGCCGACGGGCGCACACCGATGCGCAAGCCGGATCCATCGGCGGTCAACGGCCTGACGGAAATGGACCGCCGCCTGATCAATCAGTATCAGGGCGGATTTCCGATCTGCGAGCGGCCGTTCCAGGTCGTCGCCGACACCCTGGGCATTAGTGAAGCCGATGTCATCGCCCGCATCGCCACCCTGCTGCAAGCCGGCTTGCTGACCCGCTTCGGCCCGCTGTTCAACGCCGATCGCATGGGCGGCAGCAACGTGCTGGCGGCGATGGCCGTGCCCGCTTCGGAGTTCGAACGGGTCGCCGAATTCGTCAACCTGCAACCGGAAATCGCCCACAACTATCGGCGCGAGCATGCGCTGAATCTGTGGTTTGTCGGCGCGGCGGAAACGCCGGAAAAGGTCGAAGCCGCATTCGACTACATCGAATCGATGAGCGGATACCCGGTGTATCGCTTTCCCAAGGAACGCGAGTTCTTTGTGGAGTTGAAACTGGAAGCCTGATGGACACGATCGATCGCAACCTGATCACCGCCACGCAAACCGGCCTGCCGCTGACGCCGCGCCCGTATCACGCCATCGCCGAGCAACTTGGCATATCCGTCGACGAAGTGATGATGCGGCTCAAGGCAATGCAGGCGTCCGGCGTCATCCGCCGTATCGGCGTGGTGCCCAACCACTATGCGCTGGGCTACCGCCACAACGGCATGACGGTCTGGGATGTGGCCGACGACCGGGTCGACGCGCTCGGCGAGCAGATCGGCAAACTCGCCTTTGTCAGCCATTGCTATCGCCGACCGCGTCGCTTACCGATCTGGCCGTACAACCTGTTCGCCATGGTGCACGCCCGAAGCCGCGAACAGGCGCAAGCCTATGCCAACCAGATCGCCGCCGTGCTCGGCGAGGCCTGCCACAAGTCGGACATCCTCTACAGCAGCCGTATGTTGAAAAAGACCGGTTTGCGAATCGCCGATTAACCCCTTATCCGGAGTGCCAATCCATGTTTCGCGTTACTCAATATCTGCGGGAAGTCGCGACGCCCACCCCGCTCGGCGCCAAGCGCAAGCCGCCCGGCCCGGTGGTGATCTGGAATCTGGTGCGGCGCTGCAATCTGACCTGCAAACATTGCTACTCGATCTCCGCCGACAAGAATTTCAGCGGTGAACTGTCCACCGGCGAAGTCTTCGAGGTGATGGACGATCTGAAGGCCTTCCATGTGCCGGTGCTGATTTTGTCCGGCGGCGAACCGCTGCTGCGGCCTGACATCTTCGACATCGCCCGGCGCGCCAAGGCCATGGGCTTCTACGTCGGCCTGTCGTCCAACGGCACGTTGGTGAATGAAGTCAATGTCGCCGAAATCGCCGCCGTCGGCTTCGATTACGTCGGCATCAGCCTCGACGGCCTGCGCGCAACGCATGACACGTTCCGCCGCAAGGAAGGTGCTTTCGACGCCGCGCTGAACGGCATCCGGCTATGCCGCGACGCCGGCGCCAAGGTCGGCATGCGCTTCACGCTGACCCAGGACAACGCGCACGACCTGCCGGCGCTGCTCGATCTGATGCGGACGGAACGCATCGACAAGTTCTATCTGTCCCACCTGAACTATGCCGGGCGTGGCAACAAGAATCGCAAGGACGACGCCCACTTCAAGACCACGCGCATCGCCCTCGATCTGCTGTTCGACCGCTGCTGGCGCCAGGTGCAGGCCGGGCAACCGATGGAATATGTCACCGGCAACAACGATGCCGACGGTGTCTATCTGCTGAATTGGGTGCGTCAGCGCTTCCCGCAACGCGCCGCGGACATCGAACGGAAACTCGCGCAATGGGGCGGCAATTCATCCGGCGTCAACATCGCCAACATCGACAACCTGGGCAGCGTTCACCCCGACACCATGTGGTGGGATTACCCGCTGGGCAATATCCGCCAGCGGCCGTTTTCGGAGATCTGGATGGACACCTCCGACCCGCTGATGGCCGGCCTGAAGCAACCGATGCGCCCGGTCGAAGGCCGCTGCGGCGTGTGCGAACACCGCGCCATCTGCAATGGCAACACCCGTGTGCGCGCCTGGCAGACCACCGGCAACTTTTGGGCGGAAGACCCGGGTTGCTATCTGAGCGACGCGGAAATCGGCCTTACACACCCTACTTCCCTGGAGTTAGCGACATGAATTCACGACAGATGGGTAGCCCGGATGGAACACAGTGGAATCCGGGAAGGTCGCACGACCGCGCTGCGAAGCCCCGGATTCCGCTGCGCTACATCCGGGCTACTGGCTACGCACTGATGCTCGTTGTCGGCATCGTCCATGCCGCGCCCGATCCGGAAAAACTCTACGAAACCTATTGCCTGAGCTGCCACGCGCCCAGCCGCCTGGGCGGCATGGGGCCGGCGCTCCTGCCGGACTCGTTGGCAAGACTGAAACGGCCGGATGCCATCAAAGCCATCGCCGATGGCCTGCCGGCAACCCAGATGCCCGCCTTCAAGGAAGCGCTGCAAGCCGATGAAATCAAGGCGCTGGCGGAATGGATCTACACGCCGCCGAAACTGCCGCCGAAGTGGGATCTCGCCGACATCAACGCCTCCCGCATCGTCAACGCCGACGCCGTCAATCTGCCGGCGAAGCCGGTATTCACCGCCGATCCCGGCAACATCACGCTGGTGGTCGAGCACGGCGACCATCACATCACCGTGCTGGATGGCGACAAGATGGAGCCGATCGTCCGCTTCGCCACCCGTTACGCGCTGCATGGCGGGCCCAAGTTCACCCAGGACGGCCGCTTCGTGTTCTGGGCGACGCGCGATGGCTGGATCACCAAATTCGACCTGTGGAACCTGAAAGTGGTGGCCGAGGTCCGCGCCGGCATCAACACCCGCAATCTGGCCGTCTCCTCCGACGGCAAGGTGGTGATGGTCGCCAACTACCTGCCGCACAGCCTGGTCGCGCTGGACAGCAGCGATCTGGCGCCGATCAAGGTGATACCGGTCATCGGCAATACAGGAAAGACCTCGCGCGTCTCCGCCGTCTACGACGCCCGCCCGCGCAACAGCTTCATCGCCGCGTTGAAGGACATTCCGGAAGTCTGGGAAATTCCGTATGACGGTCGCCCGATCTACAAGGGCCTGGTGCACGATTACCAGCTCAAGGAAGCCATCCCCGAACCGGGTCCGCTGCACCCGCAAGGGGCACGCCGGATTCGTAAGGCGGCAGAGCCGCCAACGACTCCGCTGCCAGTGCGGCATATCGTGCTGGAAGACTACCTGGATGATTTCTTCTTCGACCAGAACTACGACTACATCCTCGGCGCTTCCCGCAGCAGCCCGAAAGGTCAGGTCATCCAACTTGGCGCGGGCCGCAAGGTCGCCGACCTCGACCTCGCCGGCATGCCGCATCTGGGTTCCGGCATCACTTGGGACTGGCGGGACGCGCAAGGCAAAACCCGCCGCGTGATGGCCTCGCCGAATCTGAAAGACGGCCTGCTGACGGTGATCGACATGAAAACCTGGCAGACCATCAAGACCATCCCGACCCTCGGCCCCGGCTTCTTCCTGCGCGGCCACGAAAACTCGCCCTACGTCTGGGCCGACGTGTTCAGCGGTCCGAACAAGGACGTCATGCATGTGATCGACAAGCAGAAACTCGAAATCGTCGAGACCCTGCGGCCGGAGCCCGGCAAGACCTCGATGCACGTCGAATTCGATCGTTACGGCAAGTTCGCGCTGGTATCGATCTGGGAAATGGACGGCGCGGTGGTCGTCTACGACGCGCAAACGCTGAAGGAAATCAAACGCTTGCCGATGAAACGCGCGGTCGGCAAATACAACGTCTGGAACAAGACGCGGCTATCGGAAGGCACCAGCCATTGAGAACACTTGCATTCACAAACGTCACCAACCGACTCGGCGAATTGACCGTTATCAAGGCCGATTCCGGGTGCAAAGGCAGAATGAAGTCACCACCTCACCTGATCAATTCTTTCTGAAGGAGCCACTCAAATGATGCAGAAACTGTTTCAAAGCAGCGAAAACCTGGCCGTTGTCTACGGCGTAATGGTTTTCATCGTGTTCCACTTCGGCATGTTGTTTCTGTTTGAACTGGTTTAAGGCCGCGGCAGCCTATCAAGCCCAACCAAAGCCCCCCGATTCAAAAGGGGGGCTTGCATTCAACATCACATCAGCCGCATTCCCAGCATCATGGCAACAACTTCAACTCATTTGCCCAAGCCAAGCAAATGATCTGGTTGCCGCATCCCCTTAACTGACGTCCTGGGCCGTCGTTAGTTCTGGGAGCCTGTCGGACTTTGGCATCGTCGGCCGCGAATCGACCGCAGCGGAGTCGTAGCGCTTTAGCGCGTACGAATCCGGCATACCCCTTGCGGGTGCGCGACGACGCAGCGGGCCGGGGCCCGCAAGGAAGGAGCAACGCCGCCAGACGACTCGAAAACCGTGCAATCGGGCGCGTAGCGGCGTCACCCAATTGGTGAGCGTTGCCGGAGGCGCTAACGCCTGCACCCATGCGGCCTCGCAAGGGCTGAGGAGCGGTCAACAGAGGAATCAAGGTTCAACTGTGGTTACATGGATCAACACGTCAGCGCTTCTTTTCCACCGCCCAGACCGCCGCCTCCACCCTTGAGCGCAGATTCAATTTGCGCAGCAGATGCTTGACGTGAACCTTCACCGTGCCATCTGAAATATTCAGTTCACGGGCAATCAGCTTGTTGCTCTTGCCAAGCGCGATCTGATCCAGGATGCGGCATTCCTGCTCGGTCAAGCCAGCTTGCTCCGGGTCTTTTGGCTTGCTGTCTTCGCGCAATGAGTACGCCAGCAAGCGGGTCAGGCGTTGCGTCAGGGTGACCTGACCAGCGGCGGCATCCTTCAGTTTGGCGAACAAATCCTCCGGCTCCATTTCCTTCAGCAGATAACCATCCGCGCCCGCCCGCAGCGCGGCGACCAGGTCAGCGGCCGCGTCGGAGACCGTGAGCATGACGACACGGCTGTCCAGACCCCACGACTTGATCACCTTGAGCACTTCGATGCCGTTCATCTCCTTCATGTTGAGATCGAGCAGGATCATGTCCGGTTGCAAGGCCTGCGCCAGTTCCAGGCCTTCGCGGCCGGATGAGGCTTCGCCGACGACTTCGAAATCACCGGTCATTTCCACCAACTGCAGAATGGCCTTGCGGAACAGGGGATGATCGTCGATCACCAACAGGCGTTGCGGGGTGTCGGCTGGCGGGATGTCTTGCCGGGGGATGTCGGTTTTCATGCTTCCAATCTCCTGAGCGTCTGCACGCTGCGCGCGCGCTGAACGCGGTAGGCCTCTCCGCTGCTGGTCGGGCGAAATATCAGCGCGACGCGCGTGCCGCCTTCGGGTCGCGCCGCATACTGGACTTCGCCGGCGAGGGTGCGCGCGCGTTCTTCCATGATGGTCATGCCGTAGTGATGCACATCCGCGCTTTTGACGATGCCTGTGCCATCGTCGTCGATGGCGACTTCGACCATGCCGTCGGCGCGACACGACAGATAGACCCAGGCACGCCGCGCGGCGGCATGGTTGACGACATTCGAAAGCGCCTCGCGCACCACGTGCAGGACATGGATTTCCTCGTTCGGCGACAACGGACAGCCTTCCAGATGCTGCGTCAATTCAATCTCCAGCTCGCCGCGTTCGGCGAATTCGTTGACGGTCTGGAGCAACGCGGCGGCGAGATCCTGGCCATCCATCTTGAGCCGAAAGGTGGACAGAAGCTCGCGCAGTTGGCGGTAGGCGCTGCTCATGCCGGCGCGCAGTTCGAGCAGCACCTGTTCGGCTTCCGGCTGTCTTTCCGGTCTTTTCAGCAGGCTTTGCAGACGGCTGACCTGTATCTTCATGTAGGCCAGCGATTGCGCCAGCGAGTCATGCAGTTCGCGCGCGATCACCGCGCGTTCTTCCAGCAGCCCGACCCGGCGGTTCTGCTCGATGCGTCGCTCGGCGCCAATGGCGACGCCGATGTGGCGCGACAGCGCTTCCAGCAATTGCACCTGCCAGGCTTCGAGCTGGCGGCCTTCCGGGATGTCCAGGATCAATACGCCGTACTGCTGTTCGGCATCGGCCAGCGGCAAGGTCAATCGGCGATGGAAATCGCTGGCGATGCTGAAGCGGGTCTGGTCGGTGCCGTGGCACCACAGGCATTCGGCTTGCACGCAGGGGTTGGCGCCGGATTTGCCGTCCTCCGGCTGCATCGTGCTGGCAACCGCTTGTCCGGTCGCGCCGCCCCGCTCGCCCAGGCAGATGATGCCGTGGCCGAGTTCGAGCAATTGCTCGATGTCGCGCAGCAGCGCCAGGTACACCGCCTTGCCCGGTGGCGCGCCATGCAGCCGCGCGATGGAGTGGTAGAGCAGTTCCAGAGACTGGTTGCTGCGGGTCAGTTCCGCGGTCTTTTGGTTCACCCGCGCTTCCAGATCCTGATACAGCTTGGACAAATCTTCCGCCATCAGATTGAAGGCGCGGCCGAGCTGGCCGAGCTCGTCCTCGCCGGTATGAACGGTGCGCGCGGCGAGATCGCCCTGGCCGACACTGCTCGACAGCGCCAGCAAGCCTTTCAGCGGCTGCACCAGATGCGTGTGGATCAGCCAGATGGTCAGCAGCACGACGATCACCGTCAGGATCAATGCCACGCCCAGCACCATGCGCATGACCAGAATCTTGGCTTCGGTGGAGTCCTCCATCTGCTTCACCAGTCCGTTGAGTCGCTCGACGAAACGGCTCATGTCGGCGAGCAGTTCGGCGCGCATCCGATCATCGAGCCGAGGCAGGCCGCCGTCCGCCACGGCCTGGAAGCGTGGCCGCACGGACTGACTCCATTCCCATCGGGTTTGCTGGTAGGTCTCGGTCAGATGCGGATCGCCACTGCGCGGCAGCATGCCTTGCAGCGTCGGGCTGTTCAGTGTGGCATCGAATTCACGGATCGCGTCCGCCATGTGTTGGGCGGCCGCCGACTCCGGCGGCAACGGCACCGCCAGATACAGGCTGACCATGCTCCAGCTCTGCATGCGCAGACTGCCGGCGCGGTTGATTGCCTCGCCGCTGCCCTGCGTCGATTCCGCCACCAGGCCGGAAACCGACATGCCCAGCACCGCCAGCAACGCGATCGCGGCGATGGCGCCGCCGATGCGCAGCAACAATGAGCGCTGAAAGTGCTTCCAGCTCGGCAGGTTGAGGAACGCTTTGCTGATCATGTTGCGGGCGGATTTCCAAAATAAGAGACGGATATCTCTTTTTAGCCCTGTACCGGCATCGATGAAATACCCACGAAGTGACAGGGCGTTCTCGCCTTATCGACAACAAGATTTTTATTAATTTAAAAACAATGACTTAACAATATACCCAGCTACCTATTAATGGGTATTCGCGGCGTTTGCCACCTGTCCGACCCCTCTTTCAAGGCTCACCTTGGACGCGGAAACTGCGCCCCATCGATTCAGGACATTCTGGTTTTTTGATCTCTGGTGGGGACTGCAATGACGCCTCGTTCACAACAACAACTCTCCGTGC
>JAGUXX010000079.1 GCA_020061585.1 Betaproteobacteria bacterium
CCCGCCGCCAGACGCGCCGCGACGCAGGCGGCGCTGCCGCCGGAGGAGCCGCCGGGCACCCGCTCGGTATCCCAAGGGTTGCGCACCGGGCCGTAGTAACTGGTTTCGTTGGACGAGCCCATCGCATATTCGTCCATATTGGTCTTGCCCAGACACGGCATGCCGGCCGCCTTGAACTGCTCGATGACGTGCGCGTCGTAGGGCGACACAAAATTCGACAGCATTTTCGAGCCGCAGGTGGTCAACCAGCCCGTGGCGCAGAAGATGTCCTTGTGCGCGATCGGCACGCCGGTCAGCACGCCGCTTTGGCCGGAGGCGCGCAACGCGTCGGCGGCGCTCGCCTCGGCCAGTGTCTTGTCGGCATCGACACTGATGAAGGCATTGAGTGTCGGGTTCAGCGACTGGATGCGGCCCAGATAATCCTGGCACAGCTCAACACTGGAGGCCTTGCCCGCCGCGAGAAGGTCGGAAAGTTGTTTGATGGTGTTGGTCATGGTCTTGGGAGGCAAGGGACATGGGGCATGGATGATGGGCCTCCCCATGCTCCATGCCCCTTGCCCCATTGATTATTCGATGACTTTAGGAACCAGATAAAGTCCGTTTTCGGTCTGCGGCGCGATCGCCTGATAGTCGCCGCGTCGGTCGGTTTCGCTGACCACGTCGGCGCGCAGGCGCTGAAACAGATCCTGAGCATGCGACATCGGCTCGATGCCGGCGGTATCCACCGCCTGCATTTCTTCGATCAGGCCGAAGATGCCGTTCAATTGCGTCCGATAAGCGGCGACTTCGCTATCGTCGACCCGTATCCGGGCCAGTTTGGCGATACGTTTGACGTCTTCAGAGGAAAGCAACATGAGATACCCGTGTCCTTGGCCCCGGAGTTTGCTGTCGGGACCTTATTGCATAAGGCTTGGTAGGTTATCATATGCAGCTATTTTTCCGACCCTCGAGACCCTTACATGTTCGGACTTCTCCGCGGCTACTTTTCCACTGATCTGGCTATCGATCTGGGAACCGCCAATACCCTTATTTATGTTCGCGGCCGCGGCATCGTATTGAACGAGCCTTCGGTCGTCGCCATCCGCCAGGAAGGCCTGACCGGCAAGAAAACCATTCAGGCCGTCGGCCTCGAAGCCAAGATGATGCTCGGGCGCACGCCAGGCAACATCCAGGCCATTCGGCCGATGAAGGACGGCGTCATCGCCGACTTCAACGTCACCGAGCAGATGCTCAAGTTCTTCATCAAGAAGGTGCACCCCAAACAGATGTTCCACCCGAGTCCGCGCATCATCATCTGCGTGCCATCCGGCGCGACCCAAGTCGAACGCCGCGCGATCCGTGAATCGGCGATCGGCGCCGGCGCGCGCCAGGTCTACTTGATCGAAGAGCCGATGGCGGCGGCGATCGGCGCCGGCATGCCGGTGGCGGAGGCGACCGGCTCGATGGTGGTCGACATCGGCGGCGGCACCACCGAAGTCGGCGTCATTTCACTCGGCGGCATGGTCTATTCGACGTCGGTGCGCGTCGGCGGCGACAAGTTCGACGAAGCCATCATCAACTACATCCGCCGCAACTACGGCATGCTGATCGGCGAAGCCACCTCCGAAATGATCAAGAAGGAAATGGGTTCGGCGTTTCCTGGTTCGGAAGTTCGCGAAATGGAGGTCAAGGGCCGCAACATGGCCGAAGGCATACCGCGCAGCTTCACCATCACCAGCAACGAAATCCTCGAAGCGCTCACCGACCCGCTCAACACCATCGTCTCGGCGGTCAAATCCGCGTTGGAACAAACACCTCCGGAACTCGGCGCCGACATCGCCGACAAGGGCATGGTGCTGACCGGCGGCGGCGCGCTGTTGCGTGATCTGGATCGTTTGCTGATGGAAGAGACCGGCCTGCCGGTGATCGTCGCCGAAGATCCGCTGTCGTGCGTGGTGCGCGGCTCCGGTCGGGCGCTCGAAGAAATGGATCGTTTGTCCACCGTGTTCACCAACGATTAAGGCCCGCCGCGCAAGAGGCAAGCGGCAAGGCACAACCTGAACCTTGCCCACCCGATTCTTGCCCCGCTCCCCCATGTCTCGCGCCCCTCACGCCCCTCTGTTCGTCCGGGAGATGGGGCTGCCAGCCCGTTTCGGCCTTTACGTGCTGGTCTGCCTGCTGCTGCTCGCCATGGATGCGCGCTATTTCGCGCTGTCGGGCGTGCGCGCCGGCATCAACGCCATCATTCACCCGGCCCAGATGGCTTTGGCCAAACCCTGGGAATGGCTGGATGGCGTAGGTCGTTTTTTTGTCTCGCACGGGGAATTGGCGGCCGAGAACCAACGCCTGAAATCCTTGCATGAACTGCTGGAGGCCGGCTTGAGCGATCGCGCGGCCATCACCGCGGAAAACACCCAGTTGCGCGCGCTGATGGAATTGCCGGCCCGCGAAGGCTACACCATGGTGCCCAGCGAAATCATCGAAACCTCGACCGACCCGTTCTCGCGCAAGATCATCATCAATCGCGGCGAGCGGCATGGCATCGCGGCGGGATGGCCGGTGGTCGACGCCAACGGACTGGTCGGCCAGGTGACGCGGGTTTATCCGTGGAGCTCGGAGGTCTCGTTGCTGACCGATCGCGGTCAGGGCGCGCCGGTGCAGAACATGCGCAACGGATTGCGCATCATCATTTTTGGACAAGGTTCCGACAACCAACTGGAAGTACGCTTTCTTGACATGCATGCCGACCTGCAACCCGGCGATCTGCTCTATACCTCGGGCATTGACGGCATCTATCCGGCTGGCGTGCCGGTAGCGCGGGTGGTCAAGATCGAACCGCCGCGCCACACACCGTTCGCGCGCGCCTTGTGCCAACCACTGGGCGGTGTCGGCCGCTATCGCCATATCGCGGTGATGAAGCCCGATCGCGCAGAAACCGCGGTGGCAAGGCAATTGGCGCCCGGCGCAAAGAAGAAGACGCCATGAACATCCCGCCGCTGCTGCCGCAAGGCGCCGAACTGACGCACCCGCCGACCCGCGCCAAGGTCTACATCAGCCTGTTGCTGGCCTTTTCGTTGACGCTATTGCCATGGATGGAGCAGATCCGCTGGCTGGTTCCGGATTTCACGTTGATGTTGCTGTTGTACTGGAACATACGCGCGCCGCGCCTGGCCGGCATCGGCATGGCGTTCAGCCTGGGCCTGCTCACCGATGTCGCGCGCGGCGTGCTGTTCGGCCTCAATGCGCTGGCCTATTGCGTCGCCACCTTCATCGTGCTGCTGGTGCAACGCCGTCTGGAAGGCTTCGACACGCCGCGTCAGACACTGCAACTTTTCCCCATCCTGCTCGGCAAGGAAGCATTGGTGCTGACCCTGGGTCTGATGATGGGGCGCGGTGACGCGGATTGGCGCTGGCTCGCGGCCGGTCTGGCGGCGGCGCTGCTGTGGCCGCCGCTGGCCTGGCTGGTCGACCGGATCACCCAGCAACAGCCGGCCAGCCGGCAAACTCCGCTGTAATTTCGCTCCGACTCGATGCTGCGGCTGATCAATCCGAAACAGGAATTCCTGCGTTATCGACGTCGCCTGGAGATCGCCGGCATAGTCGCCGCCGTGCTGTTTGTCGCCTTGTTCAGCCGCTTCGTCTGGTTGCAGATCGCGCAGTTCGAACGTTATCACGCGCTGGCGGAAAACAACCGCATCGCGCTATTGCCCGCGCCGCCCTCGCGTGGCGTGATTTATGACCGGCACAACATCGTGCTGGCGCACAACTTCTCCGCCAGCACACTGGAAATCACTCCCTCGAAAGCCGCCAAACTGGATAAAACCATCGATCAGTTGAGCGAAATCGTCAGCATCTCCACCGGCGACCGCAAGCGCTTCAAGAAAATGCTGGCCGAGAGCAAGAACTTCGAGAGCATTCCGATACGCAACATGCTCAGCGAGGAGGAAGCCGCGCGTTTCGCGGTGAACCGCTATCGCTTTCCCGGCGTCGAAATGAAGGCGCGGCAATTTCGCCAATATCCGCTGGGCGACCCATTCGCGCATGTGGTCGGATATATCGGCAGGATAGGCGACAAGGATCAGGAACGGCTTCAGGAAGATGGCCGTATCGCCAATTACAAAGGCACCGACCACATCGGCAAGCTGGGCCTGGAAGCGCGTTACGAACATTGGCTGCACGGCCGCACCGGCATCGAGAAAGTCGAGACCGATTCGGGTGGACGCGCGGTCAGAACCCTGTCGCGCACGCCGCCGGTAGCCGGCTACAACCTGTATCTGCACCTGGATGCCAAACTGCAGCAAATCGCCGAAAAAGTATTTGGCGACTACCGCGGCGCCCTGGTTGCGCTGGACCCGCGCAACGGCGGTGTCCTGGCCCTGGTTTCCAAGCCCGGCTTCGACCCCAACCTGTTTGTCGACGGCATCGATGTGCCGACCTGGCGCGAACTCAACGACTCCCTCGACCGACCGCTGATCAACCGCGCCTTGCGCGGTGTCTACCCGCCCGGCTCGACAATCAAACCGTTCATGGGACTGGCCGGGCTCGAACTGGGCATCCGCAAAGCGGGCGACAGCATCGTCGACCAGGGCTATTTCTCGCTGCCCGGCAGCAGCCATCGTTACCGCGACTGGAAAAAGGATGGTCACGGCAACGTCGATCTGAAACGCTCGATCGTGATTTCCTGCGACACCTATTACTACGGCCTGGCGCATCAGATGGGCATCGAACGGATGGCCGAGTTCATGTCGCATTTCGGCTTCGGCAGGAAGTCCGATATCGACCTGGATGGCGAGTTGTCCGGGCTGATGCCGACCCCGGAATGGAAAAAACGCCGCTTCAAGCAATCATGGTGGCCTGGAGAGACCGTGGTCGCCGGCATCGGTCAAGGCTATGTGCTGGCGACGCCGATGCAGTTGGCGGTGGCCACCATGGCGCTGGCCAATGATGGCGTGGTCTACAAGCCGCAATTGCTGCGCGCCTGGCGCGACCCATCCACCGACAAGATGTCCTACGCCGCGCCGCGGATCACCGAGCGCATCAAGTTGAACCCGGAGCACCTGCGACTGATCAAGGAAGCCATGACTGACGTCATGCTGCCCGGCGGCACCGCCTCGATCGCCGGCGCCGGCACACCCTATGCGTTCGCCGGCAAGACCGGCACGGCGCAAGTGATCGGGATCAAACAAGGCGCGCGCTATATAGAAAGTCAGGTGCAAATGCGGCACCGCGACCATGCGCTGTTCATCTCGTTCGCGCCGGCCGACGACCCGAAAATCGTCATCGCGGTCATGGTGGAAAACGGCGGCCATGGCGGCTCGATTGCCGCCCCCATCGCGCGCAAGGTGACCGACTACTGGCTGCTCGGCAAACTGCCCGCCATTTACGAGCCAGTCGAGCCCGGTCCGGCGGAGATCGATGCGGGAGATGCCGAAACCGACCTCGCGCCATCGGAAATTTCCCTGTCCAGCAACCCGGGCGCCGCCACCGCGCCGTTACAGGAACGAGAACAGTGATCATCTTGCGCTGGATCAAACACGTGTTCTGCTACCTGGACGGCCCGATGCTGGGGCTGATCAGTTTGCTGCTGCTGACCAGCATCGCCGTGGTATTCAGCGCCAGCGGCGAAAACAGCGACCGCATGGTTTCGCACCTGACCAACATCGGCGTGGCGCTGGGCGCCATGTTGCTGGTATCGCATATCCCGCCGCAACGCATGATGCAGTTCGCGCCGCCGGCTTACGTCATCGGCATCCTGCTGCTGCTCGGCGTGGCGTTGTTCGGCGTGCTGGTCAACGGCTCGCGGCGCTGGCTGGAACTCGGGTTCACGCGCATCCAGCCGTCCGAATTGATGCGCCTGGCGTTGCCGATGATGCTGGCCTGGTTCTTTCATTACAAACAGGAAACGCTGCGTAGCCGCGACTTCGCCTACGCTGGGCTGTTGCTGGCGATTCCGGTTGCGTTCATCGCCAAGCAGCCCGATCTAGGCACCTCGTTGATGATCACAGCCTCCGGTTTCTATGTTCTGTTCCTGGCCGGGCTGTCCTGGAAAGTCATGGTCGGCGCGGCCGCCGCCGCCGGCTCCGCGCTACCCATTGCCTGGCACTATCTGCTGCATGATTACCAGCGACAGCGGGTGTTGACCTTGATCGATCCAAGCACGGATCCGCTCGGCGCCGGGTACCACATCATCCAGTCCACCATCGCCGTCGGTTCCGGCGGCGTCGCCGGAAAAGGCTGGATGATGGGTACCCAGACACATCTGGATTTCCTGCCCGAACGCAGCACCGATTTCATTTTTGCCGTGTTTTCGGAAGAGTTCGGCCTGATCGGCAACCTGTTCCTGCTGTTGCTGTATGCCGCCATCATCTGGCGCGGTCTGTACCTCGCCGCCAGCGCGCCGTCGCTGTTCGGACGGCTGCTGTCGGGCGCCATCGTGCTGACCTTCTTCACCTACGCGTTCGTCAACATGGGCATGGTGTCCGGCATCCTGCCGGTGGTCGGCGTACCGCTGCCGCTGGTCAGTTATGGCGGCACCTCGATGCTGACCGTTCTTTTGGGGTTTGGCATAGTGATGAGCGCCGCAACGCACAAAAAGCTTGTAAAAACATAGCTAATACAGGCTACACTTATAGCGCTTTGTCATGTTTATCCGCATTGAATGGGCGCCCCATGAAAACATCCCGTCCCGAACCATGCTTGCGGCAGGCGAATCTACGCCGGAATCCACCCCGGAGCGGCCCGTTGACCCTGGCGCTCGGACTCGCCTTCGGCTTGACGCTGGGCGGCTGCGCCGGCATCAATTCCAGGACCGCCGACAGTCAGACGAAAACCACTGACGGCTCCACTATCATCGTGCCGCCTTACAAGGGCGGCGGCTATTACAAGAACGATGGTCCGGGAGCCAATCCGCCCGCCAATCTGGATGACATTCCGGATGCGGTGCCGCAATTCGAGCCGTTCCATCAAGCCACCGGCAAGCCCTATCAGATCATGGGCAAGCGTTATGTCCCGCTACGCGACAACAAGGACTACAAAACGCAAGGGCTGGCCTCCTGGTATGGCCGCAAGTTCCACGGCAACAGCACCGCGATCGGCGAGCCCTACGACATGTATGCCATGTCGGCGGCGCATCCGACCTTGCCGCTGCCGAGCTATGCCCGGGTCACCAATCTGGACAACGGCAAGAGCGTGGTGGTGCGCGTCAATGATCGCGGACCGTTCCATCCCGGCCGCATCATCGATCTGTCCTACACCGCCGCGTACAAGCTCGACATATTGAAAGGCGTTACGCCGGTCGAAGTCGCGGCGGTGCTGCCGGAGACCGCGCCGACATCTTTTGCGGCGCTGTCCGACAGCGTCGCCTTGCCGCCCTCACCGCTGCCAACCGAGGCACAGTCACCCGGCAAGCAGATGGTTGGACAACGTTCCGAAGCCGCGATCTATCTGCAACTCGGCGCCTTTTCCACCCCTGCTTCGGCGGATGGCTTGATGGCCCGGGTGAGCGCCAGACTGTCACGCGCGTTCCCCGGCGTCATGCGTCTGGAACAGAACGGACTGCTGAAGGTCCAGGCCGGCCCCTTCGACAGCGAAGCGGACGCCACGCTGGCCGCCGTCGAAATCGAGCGTGACCTCGGCATCAAGGCGTTCAAGGTCTGGGCGGAGCCACCAACCGAAGCGGCGCCGATCGAACTTCCTGGCGCGCCCGGCTTGTACCTGCAACTCGCCGCATTCGCCAGCCCTGACGCCGCCACGGCGTTGGCCAGCCGGGTGAAACAGCATTTCGGAAATGAACTTCCCGGTCTGGATCAGATCAACTCCGGCAGTTTGTTCAAATTGCAGGCGGGACCATTTGCCTCGCCCGCCGCCGCCGAGCGTCTCGCCACAGCCTATTTGCAGGACTTCGGCGTCAAACCGTATCGCGTCAGCCGCTGATTCAGCGATTGACTTCCTGGCCGAGGATTGGCCGTCACAGCGTATTCCGCTTATTTTTTAGATGTCTTGACCATGTTGTTTCGTACCCTGAATTTTCGTCTCGTCGCTTGCTGCCTCACCCTGTTCACCGCTTGCGCGTTGCCCGCACACTCGGCATTACCGGTGCCACCCGCGCCGCAGATCGATGCGCGGGCCTGGATATTGATCGATTTCGACAGCGGTCAGACGCTGGCCGAAAACAATCCGGACAGCAAAGTCGAACCCGCCTCGCTGACCAAGTTGATGACCGCCTACCTGGCCTTCAGCGCCATCAAGGAAGGTCGCCTGACGCTCAAGCAAACCTTGCCGGTATCGGAAAAAGCCTGGCGCGCCGAAGGCTCGCGGATGTTTCTCGACCCGAGGAAACCCGCCACCGTCGAAAACCTGTTGAAGGGCGTCATCGTCCAGTCCGGCAATGACGCCTGCATCGTGTTCGCCGAGGCGATTGCCGGCTCGGAGGAGGGTTTCGCGACGATGATGAACGCGATGGCCAAGCGACTCGGCATGAACGACACCCGCTTCCTCAACTCGACCGGCCTGCCGCACCCCGAGCACCTGACCACGGCGCGCGATCTTTCCCGCCTGGCCGCCGCCCTGATCCGCGACTTCCCCGAGTACTACACGATTTATTCGCTGAAGGAATTCGCCTACAACGGCATCACCCAACCCAATCGCAATCGCCTGCTGTTCATCGACCCCAGCGTCGACGGCTTCAAGACCGGTCATACCAACAATGCCGGCTACTGCCTGATCGCCTCCGCCAAACGCGAGAACCGGCGATTGCTGTCGGTGGTGCTGGGCGCCAAATCCGATATCGCGCGCGCGATGGAAAGCCAGAAACTGCTCAACTTCGGTTTCCAGTTTTTTGAAACCGTGAAACTCTATTCGGCCAATGCCCCGGTCTCCAGTCTACGCATGTACAAGGGCAAGGCCAGCGAAGTCAAAGCCGGTTTCCCGCACGATTTCCATATCACGGTACCGCGCGGCGCCGGCCAACGCATCCAGGCGCAGATGGTTTCCGAGCAACCGCTGCTGGCGCCGATCAAGCGCGGCCAGCGCCTCGGCACACTGAAACTCACGCTGGATGGCGAAACCGTCGGCGAATATCCGCTGCGGGCGCTGGAAAACGTGCCAGTCGCCGGCATACTCGGACGCGGCTGGGACAACATTTTGCTGATGTTCAAGTAAACCGACATCGGACGAACCGCCCGGGGTTGCATGCCCACCGTCTTTCTCAACGGCGAATTCCTGCCGCTCGAACAAGCCCGCGTTTCGGTGATGGACCGCGGCTTCCTGTTCGGCGACGGCGTCTATGAGGTCATCCCGGTGTACGACCGCCAGCCGTTTCGGCAGGCAGAACACCTGTCCCGCTTACAGCACAGCCTGGACGGCATTCGGCTGTCCAACCCGCACAGCGACGCCGAATGGGCCACGCTGATCAGCCGCATCGTCGCGCAAGCGGAATGGCCGGATCTGGGTGTCTATCTGCAAATCACCCGCGGCACGGGGCCGCGCGACCATGCCTTCCCGCAAACCGCGCAACCGACCGTGTTCATCCTGCCGATGCCACTCACGCCGCCCACGGCGGCGGCGATCGAACAGGGCGTCAGCGCCATCACCGCGCCAGACATCCGCTGGCAGCGCTGCGATCTGAAGGTCACCGCGCTGCTGCCCAACGTCCTGCTGCGCCAGCAATCGATAGACGCGGGCTGCGCCGAAACCCTGTTGCTGCGCGATGGTCTACTGCTGGAAGGCTCGGCCAGCAGCGCCTTCATCGTGCTCGATGGGGTGCTGCTGGCGCCCCCCAAATCCCACCTGATTCTGCCTGGCATCACCTACGATGTGGTGCTGGAACTGGCCGCGATGACCGGCATGGCGTATCGGATCCGGGCCATCACGGAAGCCGAATTGCGCGCCGCCGAGGAAATCTGGATCGCTTCCTCGACCAAGGAAGTCCTGGCGGTGACCCGACTCGACGGCCAGCCGGTCGGCGGCGGCCAACCGGGACCGCTGTTTCGGCGCATGCACGCCGACTATCAAGTATTCAAACAACGTGTCATGCGGCGCGGGGAGGCAAGATGAGCGACATCGACCAAACTGAAACCCTGCTCGAATTTCCGTGCGACTTCCCGCTCAAGGTCATGGGCGAAAGCCGCGACGACTTCGTCCGCGAGATGATTACCATCGTGCGGCGTCACGCGCCCGATTTCGCCGCTGAAACGGTGGCCATGCGCGCCTCGTCCGGCGGCAAATACCTGTCCGTCACCTGCACCATACGCGCCACCTCGAAGCCGCAACTCGACGCGCTGTATCGCGAACTGACCGCCCATCCGCTGGTGAAGGTGGCCTTGTAACGTGGAGGACGCGATCCGCATCAAACGCCTCGGCCGGGTCGAATATCAGCCGACCTGGCAAGCCATGCGGGATTTCACCGCCCAGCGCGACATCGATACGCCGGACGAACTCTGGCTGCTGGAGCATCCCCCGGTATTCACGCTGGGCATGGCTGGCAAACCCGAACATCTGCTGACCGACATCGGCATTCCGGTGATCGGCATCGACCGCGGCGGTCAGATCACCTACCACGGACCGGGTCAGGTCGTGCTCTACCTGCTGATCGACCTGAAGCGACGCGGTTTCGGCATCAAGGAACTGGTGCGCCGCATGGAACAGGCGATCATCGACCTGCTGGCGGAATACGCTATTCCGGCACAGCGTCAGCCTGGCGCACCGGGCGTCTATGTCGACGGCGAGAAGATCGCGGCACTGGGTTTGCGGGTCAAGAACGGCCGCACCTACCACGGCCTGAGCCTGAATGTGGCGATGGACCTGACCCCCTACCAGGCCATCAATCCCTGCGGCTACGCGGGTATGCCGGTTACCCAACTCAGCAACCTGGGCGCGCGGGTCACGCCGCAACAGGCCGGCGAAGCGCTGCTGAGCAGATTGATCAGCCTGCTCGAAGCTTGATCCTTGAACCTTGAACCTTGAACCTTGAACCTTGAACCTTGATGCCGCTCGCTTCAGCGCGAGCCTTTGAGCTGCTTCTCGCTTTGCTGACGTTCGCGTAGCTCGCGCATCCGCGCATCGACGATCGACAAGGTATAGAAATCCGCCTTGCCCTGGGTTTGCGCCTGTCGGAGTTGTTCGATCGCCGCGCCGATGCGATCGGCCAGCACATAAGCCTCCGCCTGCGCAAGATGCGACTCGACGCCTTGGCCCAGTTGCTGGTGAGCCTCGGCCTTGAGCGAGAACAAGCGGGCATCGGAACGCCAGATGCGCTGCCGCTCGTCGAGGAAGGCCAACGCCTCGCGCGGCTGCTTGGCGTTCAACAAGGCCTTGGCGTGCAGATAGGCCAACGGCCGATAAGCGCTGTCGCGCGCCAATCCGGCGCCGGAAAAACGTACCGCGTCGGCGTGGCGGCCGCGCGCCATGGCCAGTTCCGCGCCCGCCAGATCCAGCAGCGGCGTGGGTTCCGCCAGCTTGATCGCGGCATCCAGCGCCTGCCCGGCCTGATCCAGCTCGCCGACCCGCAGACTGGCTTGGGCCAGTCCATACCAGGCCGCCGCCGACGGTTGTTCCCGGGTCCGCACCTGGAACTCGCGCAAGGCATCACGCGCCTCGCCGGCGGCGGCCTCGACACGCGCCCGAACCAGGCTGAATTCCTGGCTATCGGCAACCTGACGGTAGGGAATCGCCGACAGACGATTCTGGATATCGGCGATGCGCTCGTATGTCAACGGATGGGTGCGTAAATAGGCGGGCGCATTGTTCTCATACAAGCGCCCCTGCGCCTGCAAGCGCTCGAAGAACGTCCCCATGCCTTGCGGGGCAAAGCCCGCGCTGGACAATATCCGCAAGCCCTCGCGATCCGCCTCTCGCTCATGCTCGCGGGTGAAATCGAGTTGATTCTGGATGCTCATCGCCTGGGTGGTGACGATCGCCGCCTGCGCCACCTCGGGATTCGAGCGGGCGGCCAGAATGGCCACCGCCAATGCCGCCAGCGAAGCCAGTCCGTGCGATTTCTGCGCATCGACGATGCGCGCGATATGGCTCTGCGTGACGTGAGCGATTTCATGCGCCAGCACCCCCGCCAGTTCCGACTCGTTGCGCGCGGCGGCGATCAAGCCGCTGTGCACGCCGATAAATCCGCCAGGCAAGGCAAAGGCATTGATGCTGGCATCGCGCACCGGAAACAATTCGAAATGGCGGCCCGGATCGGGTGACGCGGCGGTGAGACGCTCGCCCAAAGAGTTGAGATATTCTTCCAGCACCGGATCGTCAAGATAATCGGTGCTGTCGCGAATCTGCCGCATGATTTCCCGACCGATGCGATCTTCGTTCGCTTCACTCAACGCAACCCGCGAAACTTCGCCCAGATCGGGCAACTCCAGCGCATGCGCCGGCCAGGTCATGAATATCGCCAGGGCGATCAAACAAAATTTTTTCATCCGGCTATGATACTTGGCCTGTCCGTCAGTTCCTCAACCGAGCCAGCTCACGGCGCAAAACCTTCTCCCAGGAACCTGATCACCATGAATACTTTCACGCATTTCGACGAACAAGGCCGAGCGCTGATGGTTGGCGTCGGCGAAAAAGCCGAAACTCGCCGCGTCGCCATTACCGTCGGCCGCATCACGATGCGCGCCGAAACCTTGGCGATGATCCGCGATGGCGCGGCCAAGAAGGGCGACGTTCTGGGGGTGGCGCGGCTGGCCGGCATCATGGCCTCGAAGCGTACCGCCGACCTGATCCCGCTGTGCCATCCGATCGCGTTGACCAAAGTCACCGTCGATTTCCGCGTCGACGAATCGGCCAATGCGATTGAATGCAAGGCGATGGCCGAAACCGTCGGCCGTACCGGCGTGGAGATGGAGGCGTTGACCGCCGCCGGCGTCGCCTTGCTGACCATCTACGACATGTGCAAAGCGGTCGACCGCGGCATGGTCATCGACGGCGTGCGATTGATCGAAAAACTCGGTGGCAAATCCGGCCACTGGCAAGCTTGAACCGAGGGGACGCGCTCCATGCATACCACCAGCGAATTACCCGCCCCGTTCGTACATGATCTGATCCCCGCGCAACTACGCACCTTGCAGCGCGACAGCGCGCGCCGGAACGATCTGCAGCGGCACTTCAACGACCCCCTGCGCGACGGTCAGGCCGGACCGGAACTGGCGGTGATCCCGGCTGGCGTTTTCAGTCAGGGCAATCCCGACGCGCATCGCGAATTCGGCGAACTGGTCCCACGTCATGTCAGCATCGAACGCGACTACGCCATCGGCCGATTCTGCGTCACCGCCGATGAATTCCAGCACTATGCCGCTGCCGCCGGACATCGCTGGCCCGAGCATCTGGTGCGCACCGAAGGGCGCCAGCCGGTCACCAACATCAGCCGCGCCGAAGCCGCCGGCTATCTCGCCTGGCTCAGTGAGCAAACCGGTCAGCGCTACCGTCTGCCGAGCGAAGCGGAATGGGAATATGCCGCCCGCGCCGGTAGCGCCAGCCGCTATTGTTTCGGCGACGATCTCGGCTGTAGTGAAGCCAACACCGGCTCGTTTCAGATCGTCGGCCGCAGCATCCAAGGCTGGCGACGCTTTCTGCCGTTCTGCGCGCCGATGAACCAGGCCGTGGAGGTCGGACTCTACCCCGCCAATATCTGGGGCCTGCACGACATGCATGGCAATGTCTGGGAATTCACCAGCGACCTGTGGCAAGGACAGGCCGATCCGAACAGCCCGGGCAAGACCGGCAAGTGGTATGTCACCAAAGGCGGTTCGTGGTTTGAATCGGCGTGGCATGCCCGCTCCTGCGCGCGCAAACCGCGCTGGTTCGACGAGCTGGATGTCAATCTCGGCTTCCGGGTGCTGCGCGAAATCCATTAAAAGGATGTATATATCCTTTAAATCAATGACTTATTGCTTTATTGGCAACCCCTGCTAAAGAGAAATCAGCCTGTCTGTACAGGCGATTTCAACCTTGATCAGGAGTATGGCAATGCTGGATATCAACAAATTGGTGATGGCGGAAACCCTGGCGCCGTGCGACGCGGATGCTTACCTGAACGATCTCGATACCTGGAACGAGGACATGGCGCTCAGTCTCGCCGAGGCGGAGGGCATCGAACTCTCCGAGGAACACCTCGATGTGATCTGCACCCTGCGCGATCACTACGCGGAATGTGGCCCGGCCAACAATGCCCGATCGGTGCTGCGCGCGCTGGAGGAGGTGTATCGCGATCAGGGCGGGCGAAAATATCTCTACCGCCTGTTCCCGCGCGGCCCGATCACCCAAGGTTGCCGCCTGGCCGGCCTGCCGACCCCGGCCGGCAACGCCGATCCTTCATTCGGCAGCGTGCACTGAGCCGTCAGACAACCGGCGCGTTCTCGGGGAACGCGCGCGGCCTGTCCCGCGCTAATCAGCCGATGAAATTGAACAGCGACAGGCCGGAAGTCAACGCATAGGCGCGGCTGATCGCCTCCAGCGTAGTCTGCCGGTTTTGCAGTTCGATGATGGCGGTAGCGGTGTCGATCTGGGTCAGATCGCTCAAGGCGTTCTTTTCATTCAGCAGCAACCCTTGAGTGGAGGTGCGCAAATCACTGATTTCGGTCAGCGCGCCGGCGATCCTGTGTTGCACCAGCTCAAGCTTGCCCAAGGCGACATTGAGCACATCCCGATAACCCTGGAGTTCCGTCTCGGTCAACAGCGCTTCATCGGTGCCCCCCACATTCAGCGGCAAGTTGATGATGGCATGCGCCAGATTCTCCAGCACATCATGGCTGGCTCCGCCTTGGACCGGATCGACAATAGCGGCATCGGTAAACAGGAAGACGTCGGCGAGATTGTCGTTGGCCCGCACATAGCGTCCGTTTTCGACTTCGACCTCGCGCGCGCCGCCCGGCGCGGCGGTGCCGTTGTACTGAGTCGCGGTCACGCTGGCGGTATCCAGGCTGGTATTGACATAGGGCACGCTGGCGGTTTCAAACCCCGCGAATATGCTGTTGCCGGATGGATCGCGGGTATTGAGCAGATCCAGAACATGATTGAACACGCCCTTCAATTGTTCGGCGTGGGTATTGCGCAGCGCCGCATCGTGCGAGGTACTGATGCCGGCCAGCAAGCCGCGCGCCTCGTCCAGCGCGGAATGCATTTCCTGACTCACCACGCTGGTGTAATTCAGGTCGAGCTCCACCTTGTCCTGGTTCGCCGCGTACTGGGTACGCACAGCGATCCGATTGCCCAGTTCCAGCGCCTTGACCGCGCTGACCGGATCGTCCTTGGCGGAAAGCAGGCTCAGGCCGCTGGCGATCTGCTGATTCAGCCGCGCGATGGCGGATTGATTGCTTTGAATCCCGGTCAGACTGATGTTTAAATAAGTCATTGTATCGATGCGCATTTCAATCTCCTTTCCGAATGCTTGTTCAGCGCAGGATGCCGATCAGCTCATCGAACAGACTGGTGGCCACGGACAAGGCTCTGGCGGAGGCCTGATACGCCTGCTGGAAACGAATCAGATTGACCGCTTCCTCATCCAGATTGACCCCGGAAACCGACTGCTGCATTTGTACGGATTGGCTCGTCAGCAGCGAATACGCCGCCACGCTGATATCCGCCCCGGACGCCAAAGTGGCGGTGCGCGCCACAACCTTGGCATAGGCGCTGTTAAAGGAATCTCCACCGCCGACGCTGGTGGTCGCGGTTTGCAGTCCAGCCAGCAGCAAGGCGTTCTCGTTATTGCCGGGGCTGTCGGCGCTGCTTGAAGACGCCGCGATCAGATCCGGATCGGTCATGCCGGCAGCCAGCCCGATCGCGCCGGCCGCGCCCTGGCTGGGGCGCAATATCCAACTGTCGCCGGCATTCGCGGCGCCGGCGCCGGCGCTCAACGTAAAGCCCTGCGCCACGCCGCCCAGCGTCGTTACCGCCGCGAGCGATGGGTCGCTGGCGCTGACGCCATCCGCCAGACGGGTCAAGGTGTAATTCACGCCATCGAAGGACAGTTCGTAATCGCCGGCGGCCAACTGCGTCGCATCGTCCAGCGTCGCGCTGATCGACAGATTGCCGGTATTGTCGGTGCGCGCGGCGGGTTGCAGATTCTGCGAGAGGCTCGCGGCGTCGGTGAAGAAGTTGCCGCCAGCCACACCGTCCAGGTCGAAACCGGCCTGATGCAGTCGATTGAACTCGGCGGCGAAGCTCAGCGCCAATAGGTCAAGATCGCGCATCGCCGGTTGCAGCACTTCCTCACGCACCGCCAGCAATCCGCCCAGACTGCCGCCGCTGACCAATGACGCGTCCAGCCTCTGGGTTACACCGCCCGCCAGGTTGAGCGCCGGCACATCGAATTCGGGGTAGTCGGGATCCGGGGTCACCGTCATCTGGGTCACGCTGGTACCGACCACCAGCGGCTGGCCGCTGCCGACATACAGATTGAAGGCGCCATCGCCCTGTTGGACCGTGGTGACATTGATCAGTTTGTTCAGTTCGGCCACCAGTTGATCGCGCTGGTCGCGCAGATCATTGGCCGGCTGGCCGGTGCCAGCCTCGGCGCCGGCGATCTTGCCGTTCAGATCGGCGATCTGGCTGGTATAAATATTGATTGTGCCTACCGATGCCGCAATCTCGAGATTGCTGTCGATACGCATGCTGTCGAGCGAATCGGACAAGTTGTTGAAGCGTGATACCAGATTCCTGGCGCTTGACAACATCACCTGACGCGCCGCATCCGAGGTCGGATCGCTGGCGACGGTTTGCGTGGCGCTGAAAAATGCATCCAGCGCGCCGGTCAGGCCGGTATTGACGTCACTAAGCAACAGGTCGATCTGGCTGGCCTGATTGGCGTAAGCCTCGTTGCTCGACAGTTGCGTCTGATTCAGCAATACCTGGCTGTCCTGAAACTGGTTGTACAGACTGCGCACCGTGCTGACGCCGACACCCGCGCCATAGAATGACGTGCCGCCGGAGAATTGCGCCTCAAATCCGACTTCCTGCCGCCGATAGCCGGCTGTATTGACGTTGGCGATGTTGTGCTGGGTCGTGCTGATGCCCGCTTGCGCGGCGGCCAGTCCGGACAGCGCAATGCCTAATATTCCAGTTGCCATGGCAACCTCCTGTTACCTTCAAAAGCCAACGGCATTCCGCCGCGGGCGCCTTACCCGCCCGCCATCGCCACGCTGGCGATGACGGCTTTCAACTTGCCGGCATAGGCCGGATCGGTGGCATAGCCGCCGGTGGCCAGGCCTTGCGCAAACGCCTCACTATCGCCACTCAATGCCTCGCCGTAGCGGGATTTCAACAATCTGGCGTAATCGGTGAAAGCGGCGCTGTAATCGTCGTAGGCGCGGAAACTTTGCTCCAATTGCATCGGCAGCCCCTGGCGATACTCGGTGGTCAACGTCCGCACTGCCGCCCCCGCCCAGCCAGCTCCCGCCTTGATGCCGAACAGATTGTGGCTGGCCCCGCCATCAGCACCGCGAATCTCGCGCTGCCCCCATCCGGACTCCAGCGCCGCATGCGCCAGAATGAAGCGCGACGGAACGCCGGTTGCGGCGGCGGCCACCTCGGCATGCGGCTGCAGGGTTGCCAGGAATGCTTGTTTGCGACTCACGCCAGCGGTGCTGGCGACCGTCCCGGTTACGGCGGCAGCGGACTCCGCCGCGCGCGGCGACTCGGGCGCGACGACGGGTGCGACGTAGTTCGGCTTAGCCTCGACTGTTGGCGACGCGCCACTTGCCGCGGGCGACGCATCGTCCAGCGCGCCCGTCATGCCGCGACTTTCCATCGCCTTGACCATCATCTCGGCAAACCCCAGACCACGACCATTCGTCAGCTTGGCCGCCCATTGCTGGTCGAGCAGTTCGCGGTACAGCTTGACGCCATCGCCGCCGCTGAGCGGGTCGTCTTCGTCGCTGAAACGGGTTTCGCGCATGGTCTTCAGCATCTGCGCCACCAGCAATGATTCGAACTGGCGCGCCGCCGAACGCAACGCCTCGGGGTCGCCCGACGTTGCGCGGCCCTTCAGGGCTTGCGCATCCGCGACATCGACCGCGAGCCGTTCGACGATCATCAGATCACCTCCAGCTCGGCCTTCAACGCGCCGGACGCCTTCATCGCCTGCAAAATGGCGAGCAGATCCTGCGGTGTCGCGCCGATCGCGTTCAGCGCCTGCACCACATCGTTGAGCGTCGCGGATGACGGCAGCACCATCAATTCACCTTTATCGCTCTTGATCTGCACATCGGTCTGTTCAGTCACCACAGTCTGGCCGCCGGCCAAGGGATTGGGCTGCGACACTTGCGCATCGGTATTGATGGTGATCGACAGATTGCCGTGCGCGATGGCGAATTTTTCGATGCTGACCAACTGGTTCATGACGATCGAGCCGGTGCGTGGATTGATGATCACCCGCGGCATCGGGGTGCCGGGATTGAGGTTGAGATTTTCCAGCCGAGACAGGAAAGCGACGCGCTCGCCACTGTCTGTTGGCGCCTTGACCCGCACCACACGGCCATCGAGCGCTTGCGCGGAACCCTTGCCGAACGCCCGTTCCACGGCATCCATCAGGCGTGTGGCGGTGGTGAAATCGGATTCGCGCAATTCCAGATGCACGTAGTCACCTTGGCCCAGCATGGTCGGCACGCCGCGCTCGACCGTCGCGCCGGAAGGAATCCTCCCGGCCGACAGGTGATTGATTTGCGTGCCGCCGCCCGGACCACCGGCGCCGGCGCCGCCGACCAGCAGATTGCCCTGGGCAAGGGCGTAGATCTGCCCATCCGCGCCCTTCAACGGGCTCATCAACAATGTGCCGCCGCGCAGGCTCTTGGCGTTGCCCAGACTCGACACGGTGACGTCGAGTTGTTGTCCGGAACGCGCATAAGGCGGCATCACCGCGGTCAAGGTCACCGCCGCGACGTTCTTCGATTTGATCTGGTTGGCATCCTGCTGCACGCCGAGCTGTCCGAGCAGCGTGGCCATGCTCTGATTGGTCATCGCCAGACTGGAATCGCCGGTGCCGTCGAGTCCGACCACGATGCCGTAGCCTATCAACGGATTGGAACGCACCCCCGCCATCGTGGCGATGTCTTTGACGCGTTCCGCCCAGACCGGGAGGGCCAGCGCGAGCAGCAGCGGGATCGTCAAGTATCGCGTCGGGGTTTTCATGTCGGGCCTCTAGAACGGCAGGATAGTCAGGAAGAAACGCGCCAGCAGGCCGCCGAACTGGGCTTTGTCGAGGCTTTGCGTGTTCTTCGATTCGAACTGCGCGTTGGCCAATTGGGTGGAGTTGACGGTATTGGCGCTGGTGATCTGACTCGGATTGACCACCCCGGCCAAGCGGATATATTCGGTATCGCTGTTGATCGCCAACTGCTTTTCTCCCGCCACCACCAGATGCCCGTTGGCCAGCACCTCGACCACGGTAACGGTGATCGAACCGGTGAAACTGTTGGAGTTGGTCTCGTTGTCCTTCAGTTCCTGCTTGCTCGACGCGGCGGGCGAAAACTCGCTGGCCGGCAGCAGCCCCTTGACACCCAGCAGCGTCGGGCTGGGGATATCGATCGTGGCATTGGCCTTGCGCTCGTCGGTCGTTTCAGATTTGCGCTTGGCTTCGGTTTTTTCCACCAGATTGACGGTCAGGGTATCGCCGACGTAGCGCGCCTTGCGGTCTTCGAACAGGCTGATGCCGGGGCGCGCCTGGCTGGGGCCGGCCTGGAAGATCGCGCCGTTGTTGACCGGTTCGGCGGCCATCACCGGCGGGCGGACGCTGAACGGCTGCTTGATCGCGGTGGCCGGCGGCGGCGTGGCGCAACCGGCCAGCAGGACCAGCATCGGGATCAGGGCAATCGAAGGGCTCATGTCGGTCTCCTGGCGGCGTTCGCTTACAACTGCGTCAGACGCTGCAACATCTGGTCCGAAGTGGTGATCGCCCGCGAATTCATTTCGAAGGCGCGCTGCGCGATGATCATGTTGACCAGTTCCTCCGCCACGTTGACGTTGGACGTTTCGATGAAACTCTGGTTCAGCACGCCCAAGCCGTTGGTGCCCGGGTTGTTGATCTGTGGCGCGCCGGAGGCGGCGGTTTCGATGTAGAGGTTTTCCCCCTGGCTTTGCAGACCGGCGGTATTGACGAAGGTGGCGAGCTGCATCTGACCAAGCTCGGTCACCGTATTCGGACTGCCCGGCTGGGTGACGCTGACGATGCCGTCACGCGAGACACTGACCACCAGCGCATCCTGGGGAATCTGCATGTTCGGCAGCACCGCATAGCCGCTGGCGGTCACCAGCGTGCCCTGGCTGTCGACCTGGAACGAACCGTCGCGGGTGTAGGCGATACCGCCGTCCGGCATCTGAATCTGGAAGAACCCCCGGCCATTGATCGCCATATCCAGCGGATTGTTGGTCTGTTGCAGGCTGCCCTGCTCATGGATGCGCTCGGTGGCCACGGTTCTGCTGCCGACGCCGAGCTGAAAACCCGATGGCAACTGGCTTTCCTGCGCCGACTGCGCGCCGGGCTGGCGAATGATCTGATACAACAGATCCTCGAAGATCGCGCGGCCTTTCTTGAAGCCTGTGGTGGAAACATTGGCCAGGTTGTTGGCGACCACGTCGAGCTGGGTCTGCTGGGTTTCCAGACCGGTACGGGCGATATGCAGGGAGCGCAGCATGATGGTTCCTCGATCAGTTGGCCATCAGCACTTTGTCGGCGCTGCGGTTGTTGTCTTCGGCGGCGCGGATCACCCGCATCTGCAATTCGAACTGGCGGGCCAGACTGACCATGCTGACCATCGCTTCGGCGGGATTCACATTGCTGGTTTCCAGCGCGCCGGAGATCAGGCCGACATCCGCATCCGCCTCGGCGGGCTGCCCAGACTTCAAGCGGAACAAGCCGTCCTCGCCGCGAACCAGATCGGCTTCCGGCGGATTGACCAGCTTGATCCGGCCGCTGATCGCCACGGCATTCAGGTCCTGACCGATCGGCACGCTGGACACCGTGCCGTCGCGGCCGATCAGAATGTCCTGATCCGGCGGCGTCGACAACGGACCGGCATCGCCCAGCAGGTTCAGACCGTTGGTGGTTTGCAGGATGCCATTCTGGCTGACCTGCAGATGTCCCATGCGGGTGTAGGCCTCCTGACCGGCGGCATCCTGCACCGCGATCCAGCCCGAGCCGCGCAGCGCCACATCCAGCGCGCGACCGGTCTGCTGAATCGCGCCCTGGGTAAAATCGCTGCGCGGGGTGGTTTCCAGCACGAAAGCACGCGTCCGGGCGCCCTCGCCGACCACCGGCAAAGCGCGGAACACGTTCAATTCCTGCTTGAAGCCGTGGGTGGAGATATTCGCCAGGTTGTGCGACATCGCCGCCTGCTGCCGGGTCACCTCGCGGGCGCCAGTCATGGCGATGTAGATTACGCGGTCCATTCAGTCGACTCGCTTTAACGCAGGTTGACCAAGGTTTGCAGGATCTGGTCCTGCGCGCGGATGGTCTGGGCATTGGCCTGATACATGCGCTGCGCGATGATCAGATTGACCAGTTCCGCGGTCAGATCGACGTTGGACTCTTCCACCGCGCCGGATTGGATCTGCCCCAGCACGCCGGAGCTCGGCTGCTGGGTGTTGGCCGTGCCGGCCTCGGGCGTGTCTATCCAGTGATTGCTGCCGATCGACTGCAAGCCATTCGGATTGAGGAAGCTGGTCAGCGAAATTTGGCCGATGGTCAACGACTGGCCGTTGGTGTACTGCGACTGGATGATGCCATCCTGGGTCACCGCCAGCCCCGCCAATTCACCCTTGCCGTAACCATCCTGGGTCAATGTATTGACGCCGAACTTGCCGGAGAACATGGTCGAACCGGCCAAGTCCAGTTCGATGCTGAAAGGCGTGCCGGCAACCCCGGCCACGGTATAGGTTCCGGCAACCGTTTGCTGACTGCCTGACGAAATCTGCCCGTCGACCAGTGGAAACGATAGCGTGTCGCTGCCCGCCGAGACGCCATCCATGGCGTAATGCACCGTCCAGTCGACCGGATCGGCGGCGCCCGCGGATTTGGCGAAATACAGCGACATGGTGTGCTCGCTGCCCAGCGAATCGTAGATCGTCAGCGAGGTGGTGTGGTTATAAGTGTCCGCGTCGGTCGCCACGAAGGCCACGCCGGGCGCCACCGCGTCGGCATCCAGATTCGCCGCGATCTCGACATTGGCCGTCAGCCGCGGTTGACCGGTGGTGAAAGCGACTTGCAGATCGGATCCCGGCGCCGTCGCCAACACGCCATTGGTCGCGGCATAGCCCTGGACCCGAGCACCCGAGTTATCCACCACATAACCCAGATTGTCGAGATGAAACTGGCCGTTGCGCGAATAGGATGTCACGCCATTCTGGGACAACTGGAAAAAACCTTCGCCGGTAATCGCCAGATCCAGCGTGCCACCGGTGGCGCTGACATTGCCCTGGGTAAAGCTCTGCGCCACGTCGGCGAGTTTGCTGCCTATGCCGACTTGCAAGCCGCCGACACCGTACAGCGATGTGGCATAGACATCGGCGAACTGCGCCTGACTCGACTTGAAACCGACCGTCGACGTGTTGGCGATGTTGTGGCCGATGACATCGAGATTCTTGGCCGCGCCATTGAGACCGCTCAAACCTTGTTGAAAACCCATTTCATCCGCTCCTTCAGAAAATTTGCCGAATCTGATCGAGACCGCGCGCACCCAGACCGGAAACCTCGACATCCATATCGCCATCGTTCAAGGCGACGCTCAATACGCTGCCCAGGGCATAGGCAGAATTCGACACCGCCTCGCCGGCGGCGCTGGCCTCAACCTTGAAGGTGTAATCGCCATTCGCCAGCAAATCGCCGTTGGCGTTGGCGCCATCCCAGACAAAGCGAACCAGACCGGCGTCCTGCTCGCCCAGATCCAGCGACGCGACCACCGCGCCATTGCCGTCCAGCACCCGGATCATGACGCTATCCGCCGGCGCATCGAGATGCACACCGCCCGCCGCGCCGGAATCGCCGAGAGTCAGCAGATCGCCTTCGGCCAGTACCTGGCGTCCGACCAGCGACGCGGCCTGCAAGACCTGACTCGACTGGAATTGCGACACCAGTCCATCCAGCGTGGCGTTAAGTTGGTTGACCCCCTCGACGGTGGACATCTGCGCCAACTGGCTGGTCAGCTCGGCGTTTTCCATCGGATTCATCGGATCCTGATTCTTCAACTGGGTCACCAGCAAGGTCAGGAAGCGATCCGCCAATTCCGCCGTCGAACCCGCCGAGGCGGTGGACGTGGAGGCGTTCAAGCTGGCGAGAACGCTGGCGGCGGACTCGTTCTGAACGGTGGATATGGCCATGACTCAAGACTCCTAACTGGCCGCGACGGCCAAGGTGCGCTGCATCAGCGATTTGGTGGTAGCCATCACTTCGGCGTTGGTCTGATACGAACGCGAGGCGGAAATCATGTTGACCATCTCCTCCACCGCGTCGACATTCGGATAAGCGACGTAACCCTTGGGATCGGCGAGCGGATGCTTCGGGTCGTAAACCATGCGCGACGGCGACTGATCCTCGACCACTTCGGTCATCCGCACGCCTTGCGCCCAGGGCGCGGATTTATTCAGCGCCACGGCCTGAAACATCACTTGCTTGGCCTTGTAACCCTCGCCGGTCGAGGCGTGCGCGGAATCGACATTGGCCAGATTCGAAGCCACCGCGTTCAAGCGCATGGATTGCGCGGTGAGCGCGGACGCGGCGATCTGGAAAACATTGTTGAGAGACATCGCAACCCCGCTTCAAGGAAAAAATTACTGTTGAGCGCCCAAAGCCTGCCCCATCCGCTTGAAGGTGGAAGCGGCGCGATCGAGCAGAAACTGGTATTGCAAGGCGTTTTCGGTGAAGTGCGCCCGCTCCACATCAGGATCGACGGTATTGCCATCTAGACTGGGCTGCACGCTGGAGCGAAATTTGACATGCCCACCCGCCGTTGCCGCGCCGGCGCCGTCCAGATGCCCGCCATCGGTGCGCGCCAGCTTCAGCGGACCGCCTTGCGCACCCATCGCGCTGTTCAGCGCGGCGGCAAAATCCAGATCGCGCGCCTTGTAATTGGGGGTATCCGAATTGGCGATATTGGCCGCCAAGATTTCATGCCGCCGCGCCCGCAGATTCAGGGCGTTCTGGACAAAGGCGATTTCGGTGTCAATTTTGTTTAGCATGATGGGTCTCCGCTTCTGATACAGCAAGCGCCATGCCAGACCCGAACAGCAGCTAAATCATTGATTTCCTGTCGAATCGCCGGATCGCACCGGCATTGATCGGCAAACCTCGCCGGGTGCGGCAAGTTATGCCGCCGACCAGCGGCAACGCTACAGCGCCGCCGCCAGGCGATGCAGCGCGGTTTCGATCAACGCCCGCGGCGCGCCGATGTTGAGGCGCATGAAGCCGTGTCCGCCGGCGCCGAACACCGTGCCGGGATTCATGCCCAGCTTCGCCCGTTCGACGCAGAACCGCCGCAGCGCCGCATCATCCCAGCCCCGCGCGGCGCACAACTCGCGGCAATCCAGCCAGAGCAGATAAGTGCCTTGCGGCTCGATGACGCGGATGCCGGGCAGATGCTCGCGGGCGTAGGCGATGGCGAAATCACGGGTTTGCGCCAGATAGATCATCAACGCATCCAGCCAGGCCGCGCCGTGGCGATAGCCGGCGGTGAACGCGGCGCTGCTGAACGGGTTGTAATTACCGGCATGCAGCAAGTCGAACGCCTTGACCAAGGCCGCCCGCCGCGCCGGATCCGGCACGATCAGCGCCGACAGGCCTAGGCCGGGAATATTGAAGGTCTTGCTGGGCGCCAGCGCGGTCACCACGCGACCGGGATCGGTTGCCGAATCATCCGCCAACGACGCCAGGACCCAATGCCGCTGACCGGGATAAATCAGGTCATGATGGATTTCATCCGACAACACGACCAGATCGTGCCGCTCCGCGATGTCCAGCACCCGCGCCAGTTCCTCCCGCGTCCAGACCCGGCCGACCGGGTTGTGCGGCGAACACAGCAGCAGCAGACGCGCATCGGGCGCGGCCGCGCAGCGTTGCAGATGCGCGAAATCGATCTGGTATCGCCCATCCGCCAGCCGCAGCGGATTCTCGATCAGCCGGCGTCCTGTCGAAGTCACCGCCGAGAAGAACGGAAAATACACCGGCGGCTGCACGATGACGCCCTGCCCGGCTTCGGCAAACGCCAGAACCGCCGCGTGCAGCGACGGCACCACGCCGGGGGCGAGCAAAATCCAGTCGCGCGCGATCGACCAGCCATGGCGCTGTCGCAGCCAGTCCATCAATGCCTCGAACAACGCCTCCGGATAGCGGCTGTAGCCATAGATCGGATGCGCGGCGCGCGCCAGCAAGGCCTGGGTGACCTCGGCAGGCGCGGCGAAATCCATGTCGGCGACCCACAACGGCAGCACATCGGACGTGCCGAAGTATTCAGCGCGACCGTCGTGCTTGACCGAATCGGTGTGGTCGCGGGCAATGATGCGGTCGAAATCCATATACCACCGTCATACCGGCGAATGCCGGTATCCAGGAAAGGGCCGCTGACTGGATACCGGCATTCGCCGGTATGACGGAATAAAACAGGTCACTGTTTTTCCCAGATCGTCACTTCCGACAACGTGTGCTGAAACTTGCGCTTGGTTTCGCGCAGCACGAAGGGCACGTCGAGCGGCCCCTCGATCAGCCGGAAATGCACCGTCAGCTTTTCCTTCAGCCCGTCCAGCGTGGTGAAGTTCTCGCCATCCCGCTTGAATCCGCCGACCCATTCGGCGCGCGGCGTGTGTTCTTCCAGCCAGGTGCAGGGCGTGGCGATCAACAGCAGTCCGCCGCGATTGAGCCGTTCATGCACGCTGTCGAGGAACTTCGCCGGGCTGTACAGCCGGTCGATCAGATTGGAGGCCAGGATCAGATCATAGCCGCTGAAATTGGGCTTCAGGTTGCAGGCATCCCCCTGGAAGAACGCCACCTTGCCGCGCGCCTCGGCCAGGCCCAGATCGGCCAGGTTGCGCTCCTGGTAGCTGAGCAGTTCGCCTTCCTCGACAAATGTATAGCGCAACCGGCCCTGGGCCTGCATTTGCACGCCCAAGCCGATGAAGCGCGCGGAAAAATCGATACCGGTGACCTGATCGAAATGCCGCGCCAGTTCGAAGCTGGAGCGCCCGGCGGCGCAGCCGAGGTCCAGCGCGCGCCGCGCCGGCCTTGAGCCCATGGCGCGGATCGCCAGATCGGCCAGCGCCTTGGGGAAGTTCTCGACGCCGAAATGCGGGTCGCCGTAATGGAACTCGGCGTACTCCGCAAGCAGCTTGTCGGATTCGTATTGCGAAGCGGGCATGGCGGACTGGCTGACCGGTATCGACGCGCCGACCACATAGCGAAACCCGGCGTGCTGAAAGAAGTGCCGGCGGAAAGCGTAGCGCGCCGATCGCCGGCTTTCGTTGCCGCAACTGATCCAGGAGCCGCCCTTGAACAGGTTGTGCCGGCCATCGAAGGTCGGGGTGGTGAAATCGTCGTACAAGGGATGCACGCGGAAGCCGTCAAACGGATAGATCGGCGTTTGCGTCCATTGCCAGACATTGCCCACCACATCGTACAGATCGCCGTGCCGGAAGGTGTCGACCGGGCAACACGACGCGCCATGATCGAGATGCAGATTGGCCGGCGCCGGGGCGTCGGCGGGCACTTCCGCGATGCCGGCGTGATCATACAGACGCAACCATTCGTCCTCGCTCGGCAGGCGCACCGGCAATCCGCTTTGCGCCGCCTTCCAGGCGCAGAACGCCGCCGCTTCCAGGCAATTGACCTCCACCGGCCAGTTCCACGGCATGTCCACTTCTTCCAGCATCAGGCGCAAGCGCCAGGCGCCGTCGGCGGGCACCCAGAAGCTCGGATGCGTCGCTTGCGCGTAAGTCTTCCAGGCCAGGCCCTCGGCATCCCACCAGGCCGCGTCGCGATAGCCGCCGGCCTCGACGAATGCCAGAAACTCGCCATTGCTGACCAGATGCCGCGCGGCCTGAAACGCCGGCAACGACGCGACATGATGGCCGTATTCGTTATCCCAGCCGTAACTGGCATCGGTCTTGCCCAGGCTGACCACGCCGGCCGGAATCTCGACCAGGCGGTTCACCGGCGCGGCACCACTTGTGCGCCAGGGTTGCCAGGCCGGATGCGGCCGCACATGTCGCAGCGCATGCTGGCGGATCAGCACCGAAGAGGTTTCGAGATGAATGCGTTCATGCTCGATGCCCATCAGCACCACCCAGGCCGGCGATTCCCAGCCGATCGGCAAATCCAGCGGCATGCGAGAAATCACCGCGTCCACCACCGCCCGCACTCGCTGACGGTAGGCGCGCACGGCGGCGACCGACGGCCAGTCGTAGTGCGCGTCGTCGAGATCGTCCCAGCTCATTTCATCGACGCCGACCGCGAACACCGACTCGAAACGCGGTTCGATCCGCTCGTCCAGCAGCCCGGCCAGCAGCAGTTTGTTGACGAAGAACGTCGCGGTGTGGCCGAAGTAGAAAATCAGCGGATGGCGTAAGGGAATCGGCTTTTCATAGAACGCCGCATCGCCGCCGAGCACCTCGAACAACTGCTCGTAGCGGTCCTGGGTGGCGTGAAAGCAGGCGCGGATTTGTTCGCGCCCGAGCTCGGCGTTCTCGCCGGTCAGCGGCGGCGTGCGGGGAAAGAGAGCGGCGGACATGCGGCGATGGGGTACGGAGAAGTCCGCTATTTGTATAGGTCAATAGCCGGCTTGGCAAGGTTTGCCGCGCCCTCGGGCGGTGCGCGCAGGCCGCGGCGCCTGTCGCGCCGAGCAGTCCGAAATCGGAAATGGCGGTGGCCGAACCCGAGCTGGACATGCAAATTATTTGCCGAACATATGCCGGATATAGCTAAAGTAATATTTAAAGCAGCCGATAAAGGTACAGCTTTTGTCCTGGACATTATCCTTTTGACCCGCTGTGAGGCCGCATCATGAAAAACAATCAACCGGTTACCGGTCAGGAATATCAGATCCGCAACGACGCCGCGTTCATTACCCATACCGACCCCAAAGGCCGCATCACCCGCGCCAACGACGAATTCGTCGAAGCCAGCGGCTTCACGCGCGAGGAACTGGTCGGCCAATCGCACAACATCGTGCGCCATCCCGATATGCCGGTGGAGGCGTTTCGCGATTTCTGGGAAACCCTGAAGCGCGGCCGGCCCTGGTCTGGTCTGGTCAAGAACCGGCGCAAGAATGGCGACCATTACTGGGTGCGCGCCAATGCCTCGCCGACGGCGGATGGCTATACCTCGGTGCGGGCGAAACCCAGCCGCCAGGAAGTGGACGCGGCGGAAACGCTGTACCGCGCCATGCGCAACGACCCGTCGATCAAGATGAATGGCGGTCATCGGGTTCCCGGCGGGCTGTCCGGCCTCGGTGTGAGGACCTTCGGCCAGATGCGCATCGCCACCCGGCTGTGGTTGATGGTGGGCATCGCCACGGCGATGTTCGTCGTGGCGGTGGCGCTGGGCTGGCATGGCCTGGGCGATGCGCGCACCTCGATGAAATCGTTGTATGAAGAAAGCGCCATTCCGATGAATGCGTTGGGCAATTTGCGCACCATTTCCAAGGAAAACTCCGCCGAAGTGCTGCGCGCGTTTCAGCATGACCCGAACGGCAACCTGCTCAGTTTTCACGACCACGAACTGGGCATGCATTTCGATGCGATCAAAAGCCGCAAGGACGAGAATGATCGCTTGTGGAAGGAAATCACCGAACGCAATCTGAGCGACGCGGAGACGCAACTGATCGCCGAGATCGGCGACCAGCGCCTGGCTTGGCAAACCAAGCGCGACGCGGCGCTGGATGCCATGCGAGCGGGCGATTTCTCCGCCGAAGTGATGGCCAATTACCTGAAGGCCGGTCGTGAAGAGGGGGCGGCGTTCGACAAATCGCTGGAACAGTTGTCGGAACTCGCCAAGATGAATGCGAAAACCCGTTACGAACAGGCCGAGGCCGTGTATCAGCGCGACGTGATGGTGTTCAGCGCACTGACCGTGTTTGGGCTGCTCGCCGTGCTGGGCTTGGCCTGGTACACCCTGCGCCACATCACGCAATTGTTGCGTCAGGCCGGCGAGTTCGCCGAGTCCATCGCCTCCGGCGACCTGACCCGGCCGATGCCGCGCGCCGGCGAGGATGAAATCGGCGAGCTGATGGCCAAGCTGGGCGTCATGCGCAACACCCTGCATGAACTGATTGCCTCGATCAGCCAGAACATGAAGGGCCTCAACCAATCGGCCGGCGATCTGTCCAGTTCCGCCAGCAGCAGCGCGCGCACCACCGAAATGCAGGCCGAGGCGGCATCCAGCATGGCGGCGTCGGTGGAGCAGCTGTCGGTATCCATCGATCAGGTCGAGGAACACGCTCGCGAAGCGCGCAACGTGACTCAGGCATCCAGTACGCAGTCGACCGAGGGCGGGCGGATCATTCACGAGGCGGCGGCGGAAATGCGCCTGATCGCCGATGCGGTGAAAAACACCGCCGGCACGATCAAGGAGCTGGAAGGCTATTCGGACCAGATCTCCAGCATTGTCCAGGTCATCAAGGACATCGCCGACCAGACCAATCTGTTGGCGCTGAACGCCGCCATCGAAGCCGCCCGCGCCGGCGAGCAGGGCCGCGGTTTCGCCGTGGTGGCCGACGAAGTGCGCAAGCTGGCCGAACGCACCGGCAACTCCACCCAGGAAATCAGCGGCATGATCAACAAGATCCAGGACGGTACGCAACGCGCCGTGCAGGAGATGGAAGCCGGGGTGCGGCGCGTCGGCGAGGGCGTCGACCTGGCGCACCAAGCCGGCGATTCGGTGACCGGCATCCGCGGCAGCGCCGAGCATGCGACCCGCGCGGTGGATGACATCAATCTGGCGCTCAAGGAACAGGCGGTGGCCGCGCGCGACATTGCCCAGAAAGTCGAACGCATCGCCCAAGGCTCCGAGGAGAACAGCGCGGCAGTGGCCCAGACCGCCGCCGCGGCGCAGCGACTGGAACAACTTGCCGCCGAGTTGGCCAGCCTGGCGGCGCGATTCCGCATCGCCTGAGGACAACACGCCGGTAAATCCGCCCGGCGGCCCGGGTGTCATAATCCGGACACTTCTCTCCGGTATAAGCACCACCCATGCAGGAATACCAAACCCTCGCCGCCGTCGATCTCGGCTCGAACTCGTTTCATATGCAGGTTGCCCGCATCGAGGGCGATCAACTGTTCTACCTCGATTCGATCAAGGAGCCGGTGCGTCTGGCCAGCGGCCTCACCGCCCTGAAACATCTGGACGCCGCCGCGCGGCGGCGGGCGCTGACCTGTCTGGCGCGCATCGGCGAACGTCTGCAAGGCATGCCGGCCGGCGCGGTGCGGGCGGTCGGCACCTCGGCGTTGCGGGTGGCCAAGAACGCCGCGGAATTCCTCGATGAGGCGCGCGCCGCGCTGGGTTTCGAAATCGAAATCGTCGCCGGCCGGGAAGAAGCCCGCCTGATCTATCTCGGCGTCTCGCACAGCCTGCCGCTGACCCAGACGCCGCGACTGGTGGTCGATATCGGCGGCGGCTCCACCGAATGCATCATCGGCGCCGGCTACGATCCGCAAGAACGCGAAAGCCTGCGCATGGGCTGCGTGGTGTTCACCAAACAATACTTCCCCGACGGCGCGCTCAGCAAAACGGCGATGACCGCCGCCGATATCGCCGCCCGCGTGGAAATTCAGCTCGTCGCTCGCCAATTCCGCGCCACCGCCGCGCTGCCGATCTGGCGCGAAGCGATCGGCTCATCCGGCACCGCGCGGGCGCTGGGCGACATCTGCCGGCTGAACGGACACTCGGATGGCGGCATCACGCTGGCCGGACTGACTTGGCTGCGCGAGCGCATGCTCAAGGCGGGACAGATCGAAAAACTGGAACTACCCGGCCTGAAGGCCGACCGCCGCCCGGTGATCGCCGGCGGCATGTGCATCATGCTGGCATTGTTCGAAGAACTCGGCATCGAGACCATGGCCGTCGCGCAGGGCGCGATGCGCGAGGGCATCTTGTGGGATCTGCTGGGTCGGGTCCATGACAGCGACATGCGCGACATCACCGTCAATCAGTTCCGCCGCCGCTACCATGTCGACGGCAGGCAAGCCGAACGGGTCGCCGCGCTGGCCGCCAGATTGGCCGCTGATCTTGTTCAAGACCCGCAGCCCCATCTCGACGACGAAGCCTTGCGGGCGCTGGCCTGGGCCGCGCTACTGCACGAGATCGGCATCTCCATCGCGCATTCCGGTTTTCACAAACACGGCGCCTACATCCTGGAGAACGCCGACATGCCCGGCTTCTCGCGGCGCGACCAGACCCGCCTCGCCGCCCTGGTGCGCGCCAGTCGCGGCGGTCTGGGCAAACTCGGCTTCAGTCGCGGCGACCCGAACTGGCCGCTGATACTCTGTTTGCGCCTCGCCGTCCTGTTCAACAGCGGTCGCAACAATGCGACGCTGCCAAAGCTGCGCCTGGCGTGTCAGGCCGGACGCTGCGAGTTACACATACCGGCCGCGTGGCTGAACGCCAATCCGCTGACCCTGGCGGCGCTGGACGAGGAGTTGCAGGCCTGGCGAGAAGTGGCTCCGACATTTACCCTGGCTGGCCTGCAAACCGAACCGAATTGAACCGCCGCGCTGGCCGAAGCCGCAAATGCAAAGCGGCCCAAAAGGGCCGCCGCAGGTCTGATCCAGGCGAATCAAGTTTGCTTCATGCGCGTCGGCGCGACCAACCAACTCCCAGCAAACCCAAACCCAGCAATACCAGCGTAGCCGGTTCGGGAACAGAGGTCAGCGGGTTGCTCGGATCTTCGTTGATACCGAGTCTGATGCGGTAAGAACCGTCGTTGTCGTCGTAAGCGCCAGGTACGCCATTGAAACCAAACGCATCCGGCACGCCGAGAAACAACCGGGTGGCGCCGGTCGGCGCGATGAACTCCTGGAAATCACCGCCGCTGGTAACACCATTGCCGATGAAGAAAACTTGGCCCAGACCCGGCGTCAAGGACAGGAAATCCACCCCCAGCCCGGCATTGCTGAAATTAAGCCGCGCCGGCGCGCCGCTGTCCGGAATATCGTCGGTCAGAAACACCCCGACCAGCGCCCCCTGCGTGCCGAGATAGCCGCTGATGCCGCCAAACTCGCTGATGCTGCTGCTGCCCGGCACGCCATTGCCCTCGGGTCCGAATACGGTGCCGCCGAAGCCGTTGAAGAAACTGATGCCGCCCGACACCGGGTCGAGCACCTTGAGCACATCCCCGGCGGTCACGGCGAAACCGGTCGGCATGGTTTCCTGTATTTCTTCAGGCGTTGGCCCAGCATGCCGTCGCATGCCGGTACCCGCCGGCCAAGGATCTCCGGCATCCGGTATGACCAGATCAGTGCGTCCGGCCAACCAGATTGCATCACTGCCAAAGATCGTGGTTTCAATCACGGTGGCCTGGGCGGACAAGGAAATACCACCGAGCATGACCAAGGTCAGCATGGGTTGAATCATTTTACTCTTGGGCATGTCGTCCTCCAGTCAAGTGTCTGAAATAGCTTGACTTTATCTCAAGCATAAAATATGCCAAACCATGGCGTAACGCCATATCCAATTTAATATCAATCACTTGATCATTTATCAGCCACCACCAGGCGAGCCACCGCAGCAATCCATGTAAAGAATCCCGACAAATCCGATGTCACCGCAGCGGATCTGCCCCCCGCTCCCGCGCGAACTCGGACACGCCGCTCATCATCCGCAGCGCTTCCGCCAAGCGCCGCTCACTGACCGGGTCCGGCAGGGCCGGCGTGGCATAGCAACCAACCAGCAACAACTCGGGCTCCAGATGTTCGTCGGCGCTGGCGGCGAAACGATTGCGCAAGCGGCTCAACTGGCGTTCGCGGCGAACCTCGGCGACATGCGCGGGCGAAGGCAGACCCAGGCTGATCTCCAGGTCGAGCAACAAGGCTTCGCGGGCGGCGCGCCCCGCCGCCAGCTCCGCCTCGGTGGC
>JAGUXX010000159.1 GCA_020061585.1 Betaproteobacteria bacterium
CCGGCCAGCAAGGCGGCGCCGGCCATGCCCGGCGCGCCGCCGAGGACACCGACCGATCCGAAGTCGCCTTTATGACTGTCGTCAGCGCGCGCCGCCAGGCGGGCGGGCAGCGTGTCGCGGCGTATGCTCAACATTGGTGCGGCGCGAACCGGAGGAAAGGGCTCAGCGTTTCTTGTCCGGGTCTTCCGGATTGCCGGAGCGCTTGTACAGCGCGTCCATGTCTTGCCAGAAACCCATGTTCTGCTGGCCCAGCTTCATCCAGAACTCCATCGGGTTGCCGCCCCAGACACCCTGCATCTGTTCGGTGAACATGCGTTGCTGCTTGACGAACAGATCCAGGCTTTGATCGAGGAATGTGGTGAATGCGGCTTGCGCGGTGTCGCCATAGAAGCGGATGAAACGCTCCAGCATGGCGGCGGTAAACAACGGGTTGCCGCCGGCTTCCTGCTCCATGATGATCTGCAGCAGGATGGCGCGGGTGATGTCGGCCTCGGTTTGCGAGTCGACCACTTTGAAAGCGATCGCGTTCATCACCAGGTCCTTCACTTCGGCCAAGGTGATGTAGCGGCTCTCTTCAGTGTCGTAGAGACGCCGATTCGGGTATTTCTTGATCAGGCGTTCAGTGGTCATTCTTGTCTCCCGAAAAACGCCGTCGACGCGGGTTCGACGCGGCGACGGCGCGTGGCATCAGCACATGTGCTGACCGCCATTGGCGGCGATGTTGGCGCCGGTGATGAAGGCGCCGTCTTCGGAAGCCAGGAAGGTTACCAGCGCGGCGATTTCCTCCGGCTTGCCGAGGCGGCCGATGGGGATTTGCGCGACGATCTGATTGCGCACTTCCTCGGCGATCGCCATGACCATTTCGGTGCCGATGTAGCCGGGCGAAATGGAGTTGACGGTGACGCCTTTTTTCGCGGTTTCCTGCGCCAGCGACATCGTGAAGCCGTGCATGCCGGCCTTGGCGGCGGCATAGTTGGTCTGGCCAAACTGGCCTTTCTGGCCATTGATCGAGGAGATGTTGATGACCCGGCCCCAGCCCTTGCTCATCATGCCGTCGACAAACTGCTTGGTGACGTTGAACACCGAAACCAGGTTGACGTTGAGCACCGCGTTCCACTGATCCGGACCCATCTTGCGGAAAGTGCCGTCCTTGGTGATACCGGCGTTGTTGACCAGCACATCGACGCCGCCGAAATCGGCATTCAGCTTGTCGCCCATCGCCTTGCAATCGTCAAAGTTCGACACATCGCATTTGACCAGCGCCATGTCGAACCCGGCGGCGGCCATTTTGTCTTTCCATGTGTTGGCTTGCGCTTCGTCCATATAGGTCGAAACCACTTTGCAGCCGGCTTGCGCCAGCTTCACGCAGATGGCGCTGCCGATGCCGCCGGTGCCGCCGGTAACCAGTGCTACTTTGCCGTTCAATCCATTGCTCATGTTTGCATTCCTCTGTTGATCACATTCTTTCCACCGCCAGGGCGACGCCCTGACCGCCACCGATGCACAGCGTGGCCAGGCCCTTGTTGGCGCCGGTACGCTGCATGCCGTACAGCAGCGTCACCAGAATCCGCGCGCCGGAGGCGCCGATCGGGTGGCCGATGGAAATCGCGCCGCCGCTGACGTTGACGTTGACCGGGTCGAAACCGAGTTCCTTGTTGACCGACATGGCTTGCGCGGCAAACGCTTCGTTGGCTTCGATCATGTCCAGATCTTTGGCCGACCAGCCGGCGCGATCGAGACATTTGCGCACCGCCGGAATCGGACCGGTGCCCATGATCGCCGGGTCGACGCCGGCGCTGCCGAAGCTGACCACGCGGGCAATCGGCTGCAAGCCCAGTTGTTTCGCCATAGCGCCGCTCATCACCACCACGCCGGCGGCGCCGTCATTGATGCCGGAAGCGTTGCCGGCGGTGACCGTGCCGTCCTTCTTGAACGCCGGGCGCAGTTTTGCCAGCGTTTCGGCGGTGGTGCCGGCGCGCGGGAACTCATCCTTGGCGAAGATCAGCGGATCGCCTTTGCGCTGCGGTATTTCGACCGGGATGATTTCCGAATCGAAATGGCCGTTGTTCTGCGCTGCTTCGGTGCGTTGCTGCGACGTGGCGGCGAACAGGTCCTGCTCGGCGCGCGTGAACGCATACTTGGCGGCGATGTTCTCCGCCGTGATGCCCATGTGGCAGTCGTTGAACGCACACCACAGGCCGTCCTGGATCATCGTGTCGACCAGTTCCCAGTTGCCCATGCGCTTGCCGTCGCGTGACTTGGGCAGCACATGCGGCGACAGGCTCATGTTCTCCTGGCCGCCGGCGATCAGAATGCCGGAATCGCCGCACTGCACGGCTTGCGCCGCCAGATGCACCGCTTTCAGGCCGCTGCCGCAGACCTTGTTGATGGTCAACGCCGATACCGTATCCGGCAATCCGCCCGCCAGTGCCGCCTGACGCGCCGGATTTTGTCCGACACCGGCCTGCAGCACCTGGCCGAGGATGACCTCGTCGATCTGCCCGGGTTGCAGATTGGCGCGCGCCAGCAGGGCCTTGATGACCTGCGCTCCGAGCTGGCTCGCCGGAATGCCGGCCAGCGCACCGTTGAATGCGCCGACCGCGGTTCGTCCGGCGGCCACAATAACTACATCGTTAAACATGGAAGTCTCCTGCAAAAGGTGGAATGCTTCCTCCCCCGGGGCAAATTCTATTCGGGTTTTTGTGCATTGCACTTGACATATTTTGTTGCGGCGCACAAAAATGCTTGGACAACCATCAACCAAGGAGTGGCAACGTGAGCAACTCGAACGACTGGACCGAAAGCTGGATGAATTCGCAGCAGAATTACTGGAAGGCATGGGCCGATTTGGCGCAGCGCGGCATGAAAGTCCCGGAAGCGCCGAAGAATCCTTTTGCCGATGGTCTGGCGCAATGGTGGCAGAGCGTATCGCCCATGGCGCCGCCGACCGGGCGCGATGTGTTCGACAAGGTGATGGATGTCAGCAAAGGCTATTTCAGTCTGGCCGAGCGTTTCATGAGCGGCGCCCAGGCCAAGCCGGATGGCGGCATGGAAGCGATCAACAACTGGCTCGATGGCATGCAGAAGACCTGGAGCGACTGGACGCAGATGGGCAGCGCGTTCCGGCCGGAAGGCATGTTCTCGAAAGACCAGTTCAAAGGCATGAACACCTTCCTGGATCTGCCGATGGATACCTGGAATCGTCTCGCCGCCAATGTCATGCCGATGCCGGGTGACTATACCCAGGCTTTCCAGCAAAACGGCGCGCAGCCGATGCAGGATCAGATCAGCAAATTCCTCTCGGTACCGGCTGTCGGCTACTCGCGTGAAGCGCAAGAGCAGTACCAGATACTGGCGCAGCGCCAGATGGACTACATGGCCGCGACTCAGGCCTATCAAATGGCTTTCGGCAAACTCGGCATGGAAAGCACCAAAGGCTTTCAGGCCGCGCTGCAGACGCGGATGAAGGACGGCAAACCGATTTCCAGCCTGCGCGAGTTGTATGACCAATGGGTGGAAATGAGCGAAGCGGCTTATGCCGAGTTCGTCATGACCGAGGAATACCAGACCTTGTACGGTCGCTTGGTCAACACCTTGCTGGCGTTGAAACAGCAAATGGCGCGCATGGTCGACCAGAACCTGGAAGCGATGAACATGCCGACGCGGACGGAAATCAGCACGCTGCAATGCCGGCAGCAGGAGTTGCGCCGCGACAACCTGAAGTTGCACAAGGACATGAAAGCGATGCAGGCGCAACTCGAAGCCATGCGTCAGTCGATGTTGCAGATGCAAGCCGCGCCGAAGCCGGCCGCGCCAGCGGCCAAGGCGGAGGCGGTCAAAGCCGAGACGGTGAAGGCTGAACCGGTAAAAGCGGCGGCGCCGAAAGCCGCCGCCAAGCCCGTCGCGGCCGCCAAGCCGGCGGCGGTCAAGCCCGTCGCGGGCAAGCCCGCCGCAACCAAGTCCAAATAAGCCGGAGACTGAAAAATGATGCCTTTCGATATGCGCCCCGATGCCGTCATGCAGGAACTCACGGCCTATGGCCAGAAGCTTTCGCATGGTATGAAAAACCTGATGGAAGTCGGTGAAATCAGCACCGGCGTCACGCCCAAGACGGTGATCCATCAGGAAGACAAGCTCACCTTGTTCCGCTTCAACCCGAGCGCCGCGAAGGTGGCGAACAAAACCCCGCTGCTGATCGTTTACGCCTTGGTCAACCGGCCCTATATGGCCGACATCCAGGAAAACCGCTCCACGGTCAAAGCGCTGATGGATGCCGGCCAGGATGTCTATCTGATCGACTGGGGCTATCCGGATCGCGCCGACCGTTACCTGACGCTGGACGATTACATCAACGGCTACCTCGACCGTTGCGTCGATGTCATTTGCGAACGTCACCGCATCGACAAGATCAACATCCTCGGCATCTGCCAGGGCGGCACCTTCTCGCTGTGCTACGCGGCGCTGCATCCGGAAAAAGTCAAGAACCTGGTCACCATGGTCACGCCGGTCGATTTCCAGACCCCGGACAACATGCTGTCGCACTGGGTGCAGCAGGTCGATATCGATCTCGCGGTCGATACCCTGGGCAACGTGCCCGGCGAAATGCTCAACTGGACCTTCCTGAACCTGAAGCCATATCAGTTGATGGGCCAGAAATATCTCGGCCTGCTCGACACGCTGGACGACCCGGAAGCGTTGAAGAATTTTCTGCGCATGGAGAAATGGATATTCGACAGCCCGGATCAGGCCGGCGAAGCCTTCCGTCAATTCATCAAAGATTTCTACCAGCAGAACAAATTGCTCAAGGGCGGCCTGGAAATCGGCGAACCGGTGAATCTGAAAAACGTCAGCATGCCGGTGCTCAATGTGTTTGCCGAACAGGACCATCTGGTACCACCGGATGCCTCGCGCGCGATGCGCGGCAAGCTGGGCACCAAGGATTACACCGAGCTGTCCTTCCCCGGCGGTCACATCGGCATCTACGTCAGCGGCAAAGCCCAGAAGACCGTGCCGCCGGCGATCGGCAAGTGGCTGGATGAGCGTAGCTGATCGGGCGAAAACGTTCATTCGATAGTGCCGTCATACTGGCATGGGGTTAGCCGGTATCCAGGTCCAACATCTGACTTGGAATTTGCCTTTTCCGACGCGTAATGTCTGGATACCGGCTTACCACATGCCGGTATGACGGATTTGGGTGGGGCAAATCAGAGCCGCCGACGATTCCAAAGCTAGCGCCACAACCGCCAGCTTTGCAGCGGTGTCAGGGTCACCGCCCGGTGTCCGACCATCTCCAGTCGGAGCTGGGTGATACCGCCCCGGTTCAGGCGTTGCAGCAACGGCTGAAACCAGTCTTGTTCGAGTTGCGCCAGTCGTGCGGCGAGATCGCCGTCCCAAGCGATATCCGGTTGGGTCAGCACCACCAGGGCACGCTCGCTGGGCGGAAGTTCGCCCAGGGTTTTCGGCTGCGCCGTGCATTGAATGCCGGCATGGCGCGCCACCGCCCGGCATTCAAATGTGTCGGCCGCGATCAGATCGAGTTTGGCCTGTCCGGCGGCCAAGGTCCCGCCACCCCATAGCCAAAGGCCGTTGATCACCGGACGTGCCGCGCTTTCCCGAGCCAGGTTGACCGGGTGGGTGTGCAGCAGCATCTGCACTTCGTTGATGCGCTGCAAGAACAAGCGGGCATCCGCGCCACGCGGCAGGTTGGGCGTCAGATATTCGCCGGACATCTGATCCAGCGGCGTGGTGCGCAGATTCGGCGCCCCTTGTTCCAGGTCAGCCAAGCGCAGATACCAGCGGCTTGGTTCAACCGACTGGATCGACAGGCCATCGCGCTGCCAGTGCAGGTTGATGTCGGCAATCAGCCCGCTGGCTTCGTCAGCGGCAAGCTGCAGACTGATTGGCGGACGCAGCAACAGCCCGCCCATGACGACCTCCAGATGCACCGGGTCAAGTCGCAGCCAGTAACCGTCGGCGGTATTCGGCAGGCCGTCGGCGGCGGCGCAGATCGGCGCCAGCGGCCAGTCCTGTTGCTGTTTGATGCCGCAGGCCTGGCAGACCGCGCTGTTCAGGCCGGTAAGATGCGCGACCGGTTGTCCGCGGTGCAACAGCTTGATCAAACTGGGGGCCGCCTGGTTGGCGGCGGCGAGGATTTGTTCCGGTCTGGCCGGGAGCGCGAGGAGTAATTGCAGGCTGTTCATGGCGCAATTATCAACCGCGATAAAATCAGCGCATGCGACAACTTCATCATACTTTCGAAATATATTCGCGCGGCCAGGGGCTGCATGATTTCACCGCCGACGTGGCGCGCTGGGTTGCCGGCAGTGGTTTGCGCGATGGCCTGCTGACACTGTTTGTCCGACATACCTCGGCCAGCCTGATCGTCCAGGAGAATGCCGACCCGGATGTGCAAGGCGATCTGCAACGCTTCCTGGCTCGCCTGGTGCCGGAGAACGATCCGCTCTACCGCCATACCCAGGAAGGTCCGGATGACATGCCGGCGCACATCCGCGCGGCACTGACCCAGACCCAGTTGTCGATTCCGCTGCGCGACCATCGCCTGGTGCTGGGCGTCTGGCAGGGCATTTATCTGTTCGAGCACCGCCGCGCCGCGCATCGGCGCGAGGTGGCGGCGCATCTGATCGGCGAGGGTGGGCCGGGATAGCCGCGTCGCGCGCGGTGTTGGTTCTCAGTCTGTGGCAAACTCCGCATCCCATGCTGCCTTACGAACTTCTGATCGGCCTGCGCTATACCCGCGCCAAGCGCCGTAACCACTTCATTTCCTTCATTTCCATGACCTCGATGGCGGGTATCGCCCTTGGCGTCATGGCGTTGATCGTCGTGCTTTCCGTGATGAACGGCTTCCAGGAAGAGCTGCGCGGCCGCATTCTCGGTGTCGCTTCGCATATGGAAATCAGCGGCGCCGGCGGGCGTTTGCACGACTGGCCGGATCTGGCGCGACAAGTGGCCACGCATCCCGAAGTGCGGGGCATGGCGCCGTTCGTGATGGGCCAGGCGTTGCTGGTGCAGGACGGCGAGACCAAGGGGGCGCTGGTGCGCGGCATGTTGCCGGCGGAAGAGATCAAGGTGGCCGAATTTGCCGATAACATGCGCAGCGGTTCGCTGGATCTGCTGAAATCGGGTGAATTCAACATCATTCTGGGCAGTGATCTGTCGCGCTCGCTGGGCGTGTTTCCCGGTGACAAGGTGGCGGTGATCGCGCCGCAGGGCGTGGTGACGCCGGCCGGCATGATGCCGCGCATCAAGCAGTTCAATGTGGTCGGGATTTTCCAGATGGGCATGTTCGAGTACGACTCGGGGCTGGCGCTGGTGCACCTGGAAGACGCGCAGAAGCTCTATCGTTTCGGCGATGCGGTTTCCGGTTTGCGCGTCAAGCTGGCCGATATGGATCGTTCGCCCTGGGTGCTGCGCGAGCTGGCCAAAACCCTGCAAGGCGACTTCTATCTGTCCGATTGGACCATGAGTCACAGCAATTTCTTTCAGGCGGTGCAGATCGAAAAACGCATGATGTTCATCATCCTGACGCTGATCGTCGCGGTCGCCGCGTTCAACATCGTCTCGACGCTGGTCATGGCGGTCACCGACAAACAGGCGGATATCGCCATTCTGCGCACCTTGGGCGCCAGTCCGGGCAGCATCATGGCGATCTTCATGGTGCAAGGCTCGCTGATCGGCGTGATCGGCACGTTGCTGGGATTGTTGTCCGGGGTGATTCTGGCGATCAACGTCGAAACCGTGGTGCCGATGATCGAGAAGGCGGTGGGCATGGATCTGTTTCCGGCGGATGTTTATTACATCTCCGAATTGCCCTCCAAGTTGAACTGGCCGGATGTCTGGTTCGTCGGCGCGGTGGCCTTGGTGCTGGCCTTTCTGGCAACCATCTACCCGAGTTGGCGCGCGGCGCGGATCGAGCCGGCGGAGGCGCTGCGTTATGAATGACGGCGCGCGGGCGGCGGTGGCCGCGCTGTCCTGTAGCGGGCTCAGCAAGAGCTATTGGCAGGGCAGGCTGGAAGTGCCCGTGTTACAGGACATCGAGCTGGCGGTGTTTCCGGGCGAACAGGTCGCCGTGATGGGCGCTTCAGGTACCGGGAAGAGTACCTTGCTGCATGTTCTGGGCGGCCTCGATCGGCCCGATGCCGGCGAAGTCCGGGTGGCTGGTGTATCGCTGTGGGCGATGTCGGATCTGGCGCGCGGCAAGTTGCGCAATCGCACGCTGGGTTTCGTTTACCAGTTTCACCACTTGTTGCCGGAGTTCACGGCGCAGGAAAACGTCGCCATGCCGTTGCTGATTCGGCGTATGGACAAGCCGCGGGCGCTGGCGGCGGCGGCGGAATGGCTGGCGGAGGTCGGCATGGCGCATCGTATCCGGCATCGCCCGGGCGAACTCTCCGGCGGCGAGCGGCAACGCGTCGCCATCGCCCGGGCATTGGTCACGCGGCCGGCCTGTGTGCTGATGGACGAGCCCACCGGCAATCTGGATCGCCACAACGCGGCGCATGTTCAGGACCTGATGCTGGACCTGTCGCGGCGCCATGCCACCGCTTTCCTGATCGTGACCCATGACCCGGATCTGGCGGCGCGCATGCATCGCGTGCTGCGCCTGGGTGATGGCGGATTGGCCGGGGATGCGCCAGGGTAAGCTGTGTTCCCGGCTCTGGAGCGCGGCTTGTTGGAGTAATCTGACGGGGTTTTAATAATGACCATCTGGACGAGGAGGCCAAAATGCGTACTGGTAACAAGTTTTTCGGTCTGACGACGTTTATTGTCGGTTCGCTGTTGGCGATGGCGGCATCGGGTAGTGATCTTCCAGCCGATTTCGCCGCCAATCCGGCGGCGGTGAACATGACCCAGCAGCCGAAAGTGGTGGTCAACAGCGGGCTGCTGGAATGGCAGCCGTTTTCGCGCGATCTGACGCTCTGGCCGAGTCTCAGCTATGACGACAAGCGGCCGACGCCGAAACCCCGGCTGGTCAAGCTGGAAGAGCCGTTGAACGGCGATCCGGCGCGCGGTCGTGAACTGGCCATGGCGCGCGACAAGGGCTACTGCATCGTCTGCCATGAGCTGCCCGGGGAGGTCTGGGCGGGCACGGTCGGCGCACTGCTGCTGAAATTCAAGCAGCACAACTATCCCAACGAGCTGGTGTTCCAGCAGATTTTCGATTCTCGGGCGTTCAATCCGATCAGTGTCATGCCACCTTACGGCACCTTCGGCATTCTGAATGAACAGGAAATTCGCGATCTGGTGGCCTATCTGCAAAGCCTGGAATGAGGAGACGGCGATGAATTCAAAACTGGGGTGGTTGCTTGCACTGTTGCTCATCGCGCCGATCACGAACGTCATGGCGCAAGCCGAAGCGCCGTATCGAGAGTTCGATCCGATGGAGGATTATCTGCCGCATGTCAAAGGCGACCTGCGGCTTTCCGGTTCTTACAAGCACTGGAAGGATCCGAAGAACCTGGATTGGCGGATGGCCGGCAATCCGGACGAGAACTGGAAACTGAACTGGAAGTTCATGGATCCGCCGTTCAATGCCTCGGTGCATGGCGGGCATTTCGCACTGGATCGCGGCGAGACGATTTTCAAGGAATTGAACGTCAAGGGACGTTTCGCGGCCTGTCTGGGCGCCAGGAAGGGCAATCTGAAAGGCCTGCGCGCAGCCTATCCGATGTATCGCCCGGAACTCAAACAGGTCGCCGGCCTGGAAGAGATGATCGAGCGCTGCGCCGCCAAGGCGGGGCGCGTGCTGCAGAACGGCAGTTACGACAACAGCGCCGTGTCGCTGTACATCGCCAATCAGAGCGTCGGCATGCCGATCAAGATCAATGTCACCTCGGCCGGTCCGTTGCAGGCGGCCTATGAACGTGGCCGCAAACTGTTCCATACCCGGGCCGGCCGCTTCAACCTGGCCTGTTCGTCTTGCCACACTTACCAGATCGGCCTGCATCTGCGCGGTACGGTGGTGACTTCGCCGTATGGCGATGTGGCGCATTATCCGGTCTATCGCACGCGCTATCAGTTGCAGTCGCTGCATCTGCGGTTTGCCGAGTGCAACCTCGATACCCGCACCCAGCCGTTGTTGCCGGGCAGTCGTCCGTATACCGATATCGAGGTGTTTCTTACCGGTCTGACCAATGGCTATCCGGTTTCGGTGCCGAGCGAACGGGATTAGTTCAGATGCCGGTCTTGGCCGGCCGCGCCGGGCGCGCGCGTCGGCGGCGCAGATACGCCAGGATATAGGCGCGCCAGGCGAGTTGCACCGAGAAGTAACCGATCACGGCCAGGCTTGAAGCCAGAATCAGGCTGCCGATCAGGTAGGTGGCGCCCAGGCTCAGCAGCCAGGTCCAGAAGGCGGGGAGGAAGTCGATCCAGTTCTGGCTGTCCCAGTTGAACTCCAGATGTGTCGTCGGCATGCCGTTGCCGCCGGTCACCCAACTGCCGATGGCGTAGGAGGCAAGAATCAGCGGTCCCCAGGTAAACGGGTTGGTATACAGCGTGGCGACAGCCGCAACCGGCAGGTTGACCCGAAACACGATGGCCAGAATGGCGGCGGTAAGCATCTGCAACGGTCCCGGAATCAGACCGGCGAACAGGCCGGCGGCGACCCCGCCGGCCACCGAGTGGCGGTTAAGATGCCACAGATTGGGATGTTTCAATAACGGTTGAAAGACGCGCAGATATTTGTTCCCGCGTATGGCGTCATGGTCGGGAAGAAATCTTCTGAAGTGTTTTCTGGGCATGGGAGACAGTTTAGTTGATTCGCTGGCGCGGCTTGATCGTCTGTTTCGCCCTCGGCGCGGCCTGGTTGCAGACCCGACCTGAGTTGCCGGCGTTGGCCTGGAGCGCGCTGTTGCCGCTGCTCGGCCTGATGTTGCTTGGCGGGTGGCGGCGCGGCGCGTCGGTTAACCCGCAGCGGCATGTGCGCAACTTCACGGCATTGCTGCTGGCCATCGCGCTGGGCTTTTTCTATGCGGCCTGGCGGGCCGATCTGCGCCTCGCGGAGCATCTGCCGCGTCACTGGGAAGGCCGCGATGTGGCGTTTACCGCGCGCGTCGTGGGCTTGCCGGAAACCACCCCGATGGGGCTGCGCTTCGTGGCGGAAATCGCCCGCGTCGACACGCCCGGCGCGGTTTTGCCGACGCGGGTGCAACTCGGTTCGTATGCGTGGCGCGGTGAGGCGCCGCCGAGCTTGGTTGGCGGCGATTGCATTGCATTGCGGGCGCGCTCGCATCGCCCGCACGGCGGCGTCAATCCAGGCGGCTTCGATTATCAGGCCTGGTTGCTGGAACGCGGCATCCGCGCTACCGGCGGCGTGATCGGCCCTATCCAGCCTGGCACGG
>JAGUXX010000323.1 GCA_020061585.1 Betaproteobacteria bacterium
CAGTTGAACCCGTCCGAGGGCGGGGTGGAGAAGTCGGCTGGCAAGGCGCGACAACGAGTCATGCCGAGGCATGGCGAGGCGGAGCAACGCCGCCAGACGGCTTCTCCACCCCGACAGCGGGCGGGTAGCGGGCTCACCCAAATGGTGAGTGTCATCGAAGCGGCTATCATCAGTCTGCATGTGGCCTCACAAGGGCTAAGAAGCGGTCAACTGCTGTTTCAAGGTTAAGTTCCTATTGCAGCCGCAAGGCATGAATTCCGCCATTCGCGGTCTGCACCAGCAGACCGGATTGCAGCGGAATCATGACGCTGTTGATCGGGCTGCCATCCGTCGCGATGCGCGCCGCGAAGGCGCCATCTTCGCTATCGAGCAGGTGAATCTGGCCCTGGTAATCGCCTACCGCGACAAACCGCTGAGCCACGGCGACCGGGCTGGAGAGCTTGCGGTCGCGCAATTTGTCCTGCTTCCAGGGGTTGATGCCGCGATTCTTTTCGAACGCCGCCACGCTGCCGCTTTCATCGGCGGCATAGACGAACCGCTCGTCCATGGCGACGCCGCGCAACGCGGAAAAATCCCGCACCCAGGCGGCATTGCCGGAAATCTGGTCGAAACAACCGATACGACCCTGGAACGCGGCGGCGCAGATCAGCCGATCATCGTCAGCCAGCGGTCCGGCGACATCGGCGATACGTTCCAGTTCGGTGGCGCCGCGCGGCAACGCCACGTTGGCCTCCCACAACGGCGCGCCGTTGTTCAACGCCAGCGCCGTCAGCTTGCCGCCGGCATGGCCGGCGAACACGGCGTTGTCGCCGAGCAGCAAGTGACCTTGCTCGCGCAAGGTCAAGGCCGGCAGGACGCGGCTGTAGCTCCAGCGTTGCGTGCCGCTGACGCTATCCAGCAGAAACACCTTGCCGTCATTGGTACGCGCCACCACCGCGCCATTGCCGATCACCGGCGGGGTGAGAATTTCAGCCGACAAGCGGGTGTTCCAGGCCGGCGTTCCGTCGGCGCTGTTGAACGCCAGCAGGAAGCCTTTGGCGGTCCCGACCAGCACCTTGCCCTCGCCCACCGCGACCCCGGCGGACAGCGGCTGGCCGGCATCGATGCGCCACAACTCGCGGCCGCTGGCGAGATCCAGCTTGACCAGCTTGCCTTCGCGTCCGGCGGCATACACCGCCTCGCCATCGGTATCCGGCGAGAACGCGTAAGGCAAGCCGGCGCCGACGTTGGCCTCCCAGGTTTTGCTCAACACCGCGCTGGGCTTGAAATCGACCAGTTCAGCCGGTTTGATCAACGGCGTGCTGGATTTGAACCAACTGGAACATCCGCCCAACAGCGACAACAGCGGCAACAACAGCGCAAACAGCAGTACGGCGGGTTTCGACACATCAACCTCCCAGACTATCCAGGCGCATTTCCACCAGCGGCTTCAACGAACTCTTGTCGCCGAGTTTTTCCAGGGCGAGCTTGTAAGCGGCGCGCGCTTCCTCGGTCTTGCCTTGGGCATTGAACAGGTCGCCCTTGAGTTGCTCGGCGAGCCCCTGGAATGCCGGATCAAACGCGGGTTCCAGCAATTTCATCGCGCCAGGCAGATCATTTTCCTCAAAATGCAACGCGGCGAGCCGCAAACGCGCCAATTGCCGCACGCCGTCGTCACGCGCGTTATCCAACGCGAACTGGTACTGCGCGCGAGCGCTCTTGGCGTCACCCGCTTCGTAATTGACGCGTCCCGCCAGCCAGGCGGCGGGCGCGCTGTAAGCGCTGCGCGCGTGGTTTTCCATGATCTGGGCGGCGGCGGTCTTGGCGCTGGCCAGATCATTCATGCTGGCCGCCTGTACCGACTGGTCGAACAACATCGAGGCTTCCGCCGCCTGGGTGTGGGTCCAGGTCTGCCAACCCCGCCAACCGGCGGCGACCAGAAGAAACGCCGTAACGCCCCAGATCACCTTGTTGCCATGCTGTTTCCACCAGGCTTTCGCCTCATCAACCTGTTCCTGTTCTTCGAGATCGAGCGCCATTGCCTATCCTTTTCAAAAACCCGTTTTCAACAATTCGATGACTTCCGGCAACGCCATGCGTCGCTGTTCAGGTTGCGCGCCGAACTCGCCGCGCAGCGCCTTCAGGGTAACCTGATTCGCCGCCGCCTCGTCGTCGCCGATCAGCACCGCGTATTCCGCGAGACTGGCATCGGCCTTTTTCATTTGCGACTTGAAACTGCCGCCGCCGCCATGCAATACCACATTCAGACCGGCGTCGCGCAGCGTCTCGGCGGCCCGCATCGCGATACGTTCGGCGGCCTCGCCGACATTCACCAGATAGATGTCCGGCGCATCCGGTGGCGGCAGCAGTTTGGCATCGCTCAACATCACCAGCAGCCGTTCGACGCCCATCGCGAAGCCGCAGGCCGGCGCCGGCTTGCCGCCGAGTTGCGCGACCAGTCCGTCGTAACGACCGCCGGCGCAGACCGTGCCCTGGGCGCCGAGTTTGTCGGTGACCCATTCGAAAACCGTGTAGTTGTAATAATCCAGCCCGCGCACCAGCCGCGGATTGACCCGATAGGCGATGCCGGCCGCGTCCAGCCCGCGCTTGACCGCCTCGAAATGCGCCCGCGCCGCGTCGTCGAGTTCGTCGATCAGTTGCGGCGCGGCTTCGACCAGCGCTTGCATGGCGGGGTTCTTCGAATCGAGGATGCGCAGCGGATTGGTCAACAGCCGGCGCTGCGAATCGGCGTCGAGCTGATCGGCGCGTTGCGAAAAATAATCCACCAGTTTGCCGCGATGACTGGCGCGCGCTTGCGTATCGCCCAGCGAATTGATTTCCAGACGGATGAACTCGGCCAGACCGAGCATCTTCCACAACCGGGCGGTCATCAGCAGATGTTCAATATCCAGGTCCGGACCGGCGAAGCCCAGCGCCTCGACGCCGACCTGATGAAACTGCCGGTAGCGGCCCTTCTGCGGTCGCTCGTGGCGGAACATCGGGCCGGCATACCAGAGCCGCTTGCCGCCATCGAACAGCAGATTGTGTTCAATCGCCGCGCGCACGCAACTGGCCGTGCCTTCCGGGCGCAGCGTCATCGACTCGCCGTTGAGCGCGTCGACGAAGGTGTACATCTCTTTTTCGACAATGTCGGTGACTTCGCCGATGGCGCGTTTGAACAGGCCGGTGTGTTCCAGGATCGGCGTGCGCATCTCGCGATAACCGTAGCGTTTCAGCCAGTCGCGGATGGTCTGTTCGAAATGGCTCCACAGCGGCGCGTCAGCCGGCAGCAGATCGTTCATGCCGCGCACGGCGCGCAGTTGATTGCTCATTGATGGGTAAAACGTGAAATGTGAAACGTGAAATGTGAAAACAAGCTGCCCTCACCGTTCACTTTTCTCTTTTCACGCCTTTCCTCCATAGGTTCGTTGTACATAATCCTCGACGATGGTCTGAAATTCCTCGGCGATATGCTCGCCTTTCAGGGTCACCGTCTTCGCGCCGTCGACATAGACCGGCGCCACCGGCACTTCGCCGGTGCCGGGCAGGCTGATGCCGACATTGGCGTGCTTGCTCTCGCCGGGGCCGTTGACCACGCAGCCCATCACCGCCACGTTCATGGTTTCGACGCCGGGATATTGCTTGCGCCAGATCGGCATCTGGGTGCGCAGCCAGTTCTGGATGTTCTGCGCCAGTTCCTGGAATACCGTGCTGGTGGTGCGACCGCAGCCAGGACAGGCGGTGACCAGCGGCGTGAACGAGCGGATGCCCAGGACTTGCAGGATTTCCTGCGCGACCTGGACCTCGGTGGTGCGCGATTCGCCGGGCTGCGGCGTCAGCGACACGCGTATCGTGTCGCCGATGCCTTCCTGCAGCAGCAACGCCAGGGCCGCCGACGAGGCGACGATACCCTTGCTGCCCATGCCGGCCTCGGTCAGACCGAGATGCAGCGCGTAATCGCTGCGCGACGCCAGATCACGATACACCTTGACCAGATCCTGCACGCCGGACAATTTGCACGACAGCACGATGCGGTCGCCGGGCAAGCCCAGTTCCTCGGCGCGGCGGGCGGAGTCCAGCGCCGAGGTGATCAGCGCATTGCGCATCACCATTTCCGGGGCATGCGGCTGCGCGCGTTTAGCGTTCTCGTCCATCATCCGCGCCAGCAACTCCTGATCCAGACTGCCCCAGTTGACGCCGATGCGCACCGCCTTGCCGTAGCGCGCGGCGGCTTCGACCAGCACCGCGAATTGTTCGTCCTTCTTCGCGCCGCGGCCGACGTTGCCGGGGTTGATGCGCAACTTGGCCAGCGCTTCGGCGCATTCCGGCACCGCCTTGATCAGGCGATGGCCATTGAAGTGAAAATCGCCGATCAGCGGCACGTTGCAGCCCAGCGCATCGAGCTTTTCGCGGATCACCGGAATGGCGCGCGCGGTCTCCTCGGTATTGACGGTCAGCCGCACCAGTTCGGACCCGGCTTGCCACAGCGCATGCACCTGGGCCACGGTACCGGCGATGTCGGCGGTATCGGTATTGGTCATCGACTGCACCACCACCGGCGCGCCGCCGCCCAGGGGCACATGACCGACCAGGACGCGGCGCGTCGGACGACGAACGATGGAGGAAATCAGGCTCATGGGCGGGTTCCGATCATTCCAGAGTCAGACGCGCGACTTTCTGGCCGATGAACGGCGTCAGATCGATGCTGTGTCCGTTGTAGGTCAGCTTGACCAGCGCCGCTTCGCCAACCACCAGGCGGAACGGCGGTTCGCCGGAAAATGTTTCGGCGGAACCGGCGCGTACCAGTTTGGAAAAACGGTTGCCCTTGGAATCGACAACCTGTATCCAGGCATCCTGCGTGGGTTCGAAACGCATACTGCGCAAGCCGGTTTTGACATTGGCATCGGCGTTCATCCTTACGGATTCGCCGAGCGCTGGCGGATTCGCGGCTGGCTGCGGCGCGACCGGCTCGACGCGCGGCTCGCTTGGCGGCAATACCGGCGCCGCGGGCACTGGTGCGGGTTCCGGCGCGGCGGACGGCAAGACGATCTCCGCCGACGGCGCGCTGATGACTTCATCAGGCGCCCCGCCAGACAACGCTGGCTCGACCGGTCCAACCACTTCCGGGTGCATGGCGATCAAGCTGTCCTCGCCTTGCCGCAACCAGTGATACAGAGCCGCGACCAGAACCACAAACAGCGCCAGCGCGATCAGCGGGTACAGCAGCCAGCGCCGCAAGCTGTTGGAACCGACGTTCAGCCCGGCACTGGGCGCGGTAATGGTCTCCGAAACCTCGGCTTGGGCGTCGACCGGCGCGATCAGATTCTCCGGTTCGACACCGACCAGACGCCCATAATTGCGCACGAAGCCGCGTACGAACACTTCGCTCGGCAGTTGCTCCAGATCCTCACGCTCCAACGCCTCGATCTGGCGCGGGGTCAGCTTGAGCTTGGCGGCGACATCGGCCACCGACAGATTCCTGGCTTGGCGCGCGGCGGACAATCGGGCGCCGAATTCGGCCTGAAACACGTCCCTCATAGCAGGCTCCCGGCTTGCTCATACTGACCGCTGATCAACCACTGCGCCTGCGGCGATTCAGGATGGTGGCGGCGCAGGATCGAGCCGTAATTGGCCTCCGCCTCGCGATCGCCCAGCATGCGCTCGGCGCGCACGCCCAACCACAGGGCCTGCGGCCCCATCGCGGCCTGTTCGGAAAATTGCCCGCCGTACTGGCGCAACACGCTGCGCGCGGCCAGCCAGCGCGCATTGCGATAATGAATTTCAGCCATGCCCAGCAACGCCGCCGCCAGATTCGGCGCGCGCTTCAGGGCGCGCACGAAATACAGTTCGGCCTGGGCCGGGTCGCCCTTTTCCAAAGCGCAGTTGCCGGCATTCGCCAACGCCTTCTCCGGCGTGGTGTACAGCGGATTGGCCAGCGCCAACTCGGAATGCTTCAGCGATTCGGCGTGTCGCCCGCGCTGGCACAGGAACAACGCAAAATTGTTGTGCGCATCGGAAAAATTCGGCGACAGGTCGATCGCCCGGCGGAAATGCTGTTCGGCTTCCTTGTCCTCGCGCAACTCGGCGTGCACCAGCCCAAGAATGCTGTAGGCCGGGGCATAGGATTTATCGGAAGCCAGGGCGATACGCAATTCCTGCAACGCGACATCGTATTGCGCCCGCTGAAAATAGCCGGCCGCGAGTTCGGTGTGGATGCGCGCGCCGGGATCATCCTTGTCGGCGCCGCGGGTGCCCGAGCCAGCGGACTGGGTATTGGCGCAACCGGCGAAATGCACCGACAGCGCCAGCACGGCAAGCAGGTATACGAGAGGTTTCATGCCGCCAACTCCATGCGCTTGATGACGCGCTTCGATTTATCTTCGACCTGACCGGCCAGCTGACCGCAGGCGGCGTCGATATCATCGCCGCGCGTCTTGCGGGTGGTGGCGATCTTGCCGGCGTCCATCAGTTGCGCCGCGAATCTGCGCACCCGCTCGGCGGGCGAACGCTTGAAACCGGAATCGGGGAAGGGATTGAAGGGAATCAAATTGAATTTGCAGGAAATGTCACGCGTCAGCGCCAGCAATTGTTCGGCATGCTCGGCTTGGTCATTGACGCCATCGAGCATGACATATTCGAAAGTGATGAAGTCGCGCGGACCATCGACGACGTAGCGTTTGCAGGCCGCCATCAGTTCCTTGAGCGGATACTTGCGATTCACCGGCACCAGACGGTCGCGCAGCGCATCGTTGGGGGCGTGCAAGGATACCGCCAGCGCCACCGGCAGACGCTCGCGCAGCCGGTCCATCGCCGGCACGATACCGGAAGTGGAGATGGTGACGCGGCGCCGCGACAGGCCGTAGGCATGGTCGTCGAGCATCAGCGAAACCGCGGTCACGGTGTTTTCGAAATTCAGCAGCGGTTCACCCATGCCCATCAGCACGACGTTGGAAATGACCCGCTCGGCCTTGCTGTCGAAGCCATGCGCCAGCATCGGTCGGGCCAGCGCCCGGTTGGCCCACCACAACTGGCCGATGATTTCCGCCGCCGACAGATTGCGGTTGAAACCCTGCTTGCCGGTGGAACAGAACGCGCAATCGAGCGCGCAACCGACCTGCGACGACACGCACAAGGTGCCGCGATCGTCTTCCGGGATGAACACCGTTTCGACCCGGTTGTTCGGCCCGACTTCCAGCAGCCATTTGCGCGTGCCGTCACTGGAACATTGTTCGTGCCCGAGCAACGGCGGCCGGATCTCGGCCACCTCCGGCAAACGGCCGCGCAACGACTTGGCCAGATCGGTCATCTGTTCGAAATCATCCGCGCCGCGCTGATGCAGCCATTGCAGCACCTGACGGGCGCGGAACGGCTTCTCGCCGATGCTTTCGAAGAAAGCGACGAGACCGGGCAGATCGAAATCGAGCAGATTGACGCGATTGTTCAAGGCGGATCAGCGCGAATAGATCTGGCTGGCGGGGAAGAAATAGGCGATTTCGACCGCGGCGGTTTCCGGCGCGTCGGAGCCATGCACGGCGTTGGCGTCGATGCTGGCGGCGAAGTCGGCGCGGATGGTGCCCGGCTCGGCTTTCTTGGGATCGGTGGCGCCCATCAGCTCGCGATTCTTGGCGATCGCGCCCTCGCCTTCCAGGGCCTGGATCATCACCGGACCGGAGGTCATGAATTCGACCAGATCATTGAAGAACGGACGGCCTTTGTGCACGGCATAGAAGCCCTCGGCTTCGGCGCGCGACAGATGCGCCATGCGCGCGGCGATGATCTTCAGGCCATTGGTTTCGAAACGGGAATAGATCTTGCCGATCACGTCCTTGGCGACAGCGTCAGGTTTGATGATGGACAGGGTACGTTCAACAGCCATGAGGTTTACTCCGGAATGGTAGAAAAAACTAAGGACGGGACGAAAAGAAAAGCCAAACCGCCAAGCCTGCCGGCAGGGTCGGCATGGGCATGGCAAAGGATTGAATGGAGAAGAAAAAAGCGCGCGCAAGTTACCACGAAACGCCCCTAAAATAAAGGCGAAGCGCCGATCCGGCGCGCGATCAGGAGACCTGAATGCCAGCCGAGAAAGGGATGCCGGAACATGACGATGTCAGGAAAAAAGCGCTGTTGCGCCTGGCCGTCGCGGGCATCGTGACCAGCGCCGCATTGGCCGGACTATGGTGGCTGGATCGTTCCGGCGGCGATCCGAAATCCCCCACGCAAGCGACCACCCCGGCGCCCATCGTCGCCGCCAAGCCGCCGGTGGTCGAGGCGCCGGAAATCGAAGCGCCGATCGGCGAGACGGAAACGCCGGAAACCGAACCGCTGGAGGCCGCCCCCGACCCGGTTGCGGAAATGCAAGCGCCGACCGAACCACCGATCGATCGCCCACCGCCGCCGAAAGTCAGCAACAATCCGCCGCCACGCAGCGCTCCCCCGCCCTCTCCG
>JAGUXX010000302.1 GCA_020061585.1 Betaproteobacteria bacterium
CGCTGGCTGGCCGGCGGACTGCTGGTCGGCGGCCTGGCGGGGTTGATGGTCGGCATCCCGGCGCCCCAATACCGCTGGAGCGAGGAAACCCTGGCGCGCCAGGAAATCCACCAGTTCATCGGCCGGGACGCGCATCTCAGCGCGCGCTGGGGCGCCATCCTCAACCATGCCCATCAGGCGTCACTGAGCTTCGATGACTTGGCTGGTCGTATCGAAAGCGAAGTCAGCGGCCCCTATGCCCGCAGTTTCGAGCAGTTGAGCAAACTCCATCTGGACGCGGCGGCCCCGTCCGCCGCCGCGCTGTCCAGCCTGCGCGACTACGCGGAACTGCGCCGCGACGCGTCGCGCGCGCTGGTCGAAGGCTTGCGCGCGCAAGATCCGCAGCGCATCCGCGACGCGCTGGAAATGGTCACCAAGCAGCCGCAACCAGAACGATCCGGCGCGATGAAGAATTAACCTTGCGGAAACACAAAGCGCGGCCGCGGCCGCGCTTTGTGTGGGTTTTAGCTGCGCTGAAACCCACCCCCCGGCTGCGCCGGGAAGCGGCTGACGCCGCTTACTTGACCACCTCTTTGAGCTGGTCAAGGATGTGCGGATTCTCCAGCGTGGAGATGTCGGAGGTGATTTCCTCGCCCTTGGCCAAGGTGCGCAGCAGGCGGCGCATGATCTTGCCGGAGCGGGTTTTCGGCAGGTTGTCGCCGAAGCGGATTTCATCCGGCTTGGCGATCGGGCCGATCTCGTGGCCGACGTGGTTGCGCAGGTCGTTGACGATCTGCTTGGCCTCGTCGCCGACCGGACGAGTGCGCTTCAGCACGACATAGGCGACGATCGCTTCGCCCTTGATGTCGTGCGGTTTGCCGACCACGGCGGCTTCCGCGACCAGCGGATGCGAGACCAGCGCCGATTTGATTTCCATGGTGCCCATGCGGTGGCCGGAGACGTTCAGCACGTCGTCGATGCGGCCCATGATGGTGAAGTAGCCGGTGCTCGCATCGCGCACCGCGCCGTCGCCGGCGAGGTACAGCTTGCCGCCCAGGTCTTCCGGGAAATAGCTCTTCTTGAACCGTTCCGGGTCGTTCCAGATGGTGCGGATCATCGACGGCCAGGGACGCTTGATCACCAGGAAACCGCCCTTGCCCCATTCCACGTCATGCCCGGCTTCGTCGACCACGGACACCATGATGCCGGGGAACGGCAGCGTGCAGGAGCCGGGGACCAGCGGCGTGACGCCGGGCAGCGGGGTGATGACGTGGCCGCCGGTTTCGGTTTGCCAGAAAGTGTCCATCACCGGGCAGCGGCCGCCGCCGATCTGTTCGTGGTACCACATCCAGGCTTCCGGGTTGATCGGCTCGCCGACCGAGCCGAGCACGCGCAGGCTGGTCAGGTCGAAGTTCTTCGGATGGGCGACCTCCGGATTGCCGTCGGCGGCCTTGATCAGCGAGCGGATGGCGGTCGGCGCGGTGTAGAAGATGTTGACCTTGTGGTCCTGGATCATCTTCCAGAACCGGCCGGCATTGGGGAAGGTGGGCACGCCCTCGAACACGATCTCGGTGCCGCCGCAGGCCAGCGGGCCGTAGGTGATGTAGGTGTGCCCCGTCACCCAGCCGATGTCGGCGGTACACCAGAACACGTCGTCCGGCTTCAGGTCGAAGGTCCACTTCATGGTCAGGATGGAATGCAGCAGGTAGCCGCCGGTGGAATGCTGCACGCCCTTGGGTTTGCCGGTCGAGCCGGAGGTGTAGAGCAGGAACAGCGGATGCTCGGCACCGACCCATTCCGGTTCGCAGACCTCGGATTGCTCGGCCACCACGTCATGCCACCAGAGATCGCGGCCTTCCAGCATGTTCGACGCGCCGCCGGTGCGGCGGTAGACCAGCACATTCCTGATGGTGTCGGTGCCGCCCAGGGTCAGCGCCTCGTCAACCGCCGGTTTCAACGGAATGTTCTTGCCGCCGCGACATTGTTCGTCGGCGGTGATCACCAGCACCGCGCCGGCATCCTCGATACGGTCGCGCAGGGCGTGCGCCGAGAAGCCGCCGAACACCACCGAGTGGGTGGCGCCGATCCGCGCGCAGGCCTGCATGGCGACGATGCCTTCGATCGACATCGGCAGATAGATGACCACCCGGTCGCCCTTGTTGACGCCCAGGCCTTTCAGCGCATTGGCGAATTTGGCGACTTTGGTCAGCAGTTCGCTGTAGGTGACTTTGGTGACTTCACCGTTGTCGGCCTCGAAGATGATCGCGGTTTTGTCGCCCAATCCGGCCGCGACGTTCTTGTCCAGACAGTTGTACGAAACATTCAGCTTGCCGTCGGCAAACCATTTGTAGAACGGCGCCTCGGATTCGTCGAGGACGCTGGTGAACGGCTGTTGCCAGACCACATGCTCACGCGCCAGTTTGCCCCAATAGCCTTGGTAATCGGCTTCCGCCTCGGCGCACAGTGCTTGGTAGGCCTCCATGCCGGAGACATTGGCTTGCGCGACAAACTCCGGGGAAGGGTTGAAGACGCGGTTTTCGTGCAGGACGGATTCAATGCTAGTGCTCATGACGGGCGTCTCCTCAGACGGCAAATTGACAAAATCGAACGCTTTCCTCCCCCAAGGAAGGCGCAAAATTAGGCCACTTCCAATCATTTGGCATTTTGCACTGCAACATGACCAGCACACCAGAGCAAACCGCAACACCTCCGGATGATGCGCTGAACCGCGCCATAGCCTATAGCCGCTGGTTGAACGGCCGCCTGAATGCGCGGCCGGAGTTGGCGGCATGGTTGCGCGAAACGTTGGCGAAGGCGGTATCCCGCACTGAAATGCTGGATTTTTTGTTGCAGGGCATCAGCACCGAACACGACCTGAAGCAGCAACTGCGTCGCTTGCGCGAACGGGTGTTCGCGCGGGTGATGACGCGCGACCTCTGCGGTCTGGCGGATCTCGCCGAAGTCACCCGCACGCTGACTGAACTGGCCGAAGTCAGCCTGCGCGCCGCGCTGGAGTTTCACCACCGCGACCTCGCCGCGACCCATGGCGAACCACTCGACAGCGCCGGCAACGCGCAACGGTTGATCGTGGTCGGCATGGGCAAACTGGGCGGCGGCGAACTCAATGCCTCATCCGACATCGATCTGATTTTTGTTTTCCCCGAGGACGGCAAAACCGCCGGCGGGCCTGGTCACACGCGGGTCATCAACAACTTCGAATTCTTTACGCGGCTCGGCAAGCGTCTGATCAACGCCATCGACGACAATACCGGCGACGGCTATGTGTTTCGCGTCGATATGCGGCTGCGGCCCTATGGCGATTCCGGACCGCTGGTCTCCAGCTTCGGCATGCTGGAAGAATATTTCTACGCCCAGGCGCGCGAATGGGAGCGCTACGCCTGGATCAAGGGCCGCGCGCTGACCGGCGCGCCGGAACGCATCGAAGAACTGGAAAAACTGCGCAAACCGTTCGTGTTCCGCAAATATCTCGACTTCGGCGCGTTTGGTTCGATGCGCGACCTGCACGCGCAAATCCGCCGCGAGGTGATGCGCCGCGACAAAGCCGACAACATCAAACTGGGCCCCGGCGGCATCCGCGAGATCGAATTCATCGCCCAGGTCTTCCAGTTGATACGCGGCGGCCAGCATGCCTCGCTGCAAATGCGCCCGACCCGCTCGCTGCTGCACCAACTCGCCGCCTACGGCCTGATGCCGGAAGCGCAAACCACGGAACTTGAAGCCGCTTACGTCTTCCTGCGCAACCTGGAACATCGTTTGCAATACCTCGACGATGCGCAAACCCAGACTCTGCCCAGCGGCGCGGAAGATCGTCGACGGATCGCCGAGGCGATGGGTTATGCCGACTGGAACGCGCTGCTGGCGCGACTCGATCCGCTGCGGCGCAAGGTCTCCGGGCAATTCGAGCAGGTGTTCGGCGCGCCGCAGGAAGACCAGTCCGGCCATCCGCTGGCCGGGTTATGCGAGGCCCCCGACGAGGAAGCGCTGGCGCGTCTGACTCGCGCCGGCTATGCCGACCCCGCCACCGCCCTCAGCCAGTTGCGGGCGCTGCGCGCGGGCAATCGTTACGCCAGCCTGCCGGCCGCCAACAAGGCGAAGCTGGACAGTCTGCTAACGCCGCTGATCGAGGTCGCGGCCGGCTTCCCCAACGCCGGCGAGACCCTGGCCCGCATACTCGACCTGCTCGACGCCATCGCCCGGCGCGGCCCGTATCTGGCGTTGCTCAAGGAATATCCGCAAACCTTGCGCCAGGTCGCCCGGCTGCTGAGCAGCAGCCCGTGGGCGGCGCAATATCTGACCCGGCAACCGCATCTGCTCGACGAACTGCTCGATACCCGGCAACTGATGGCGCCGCCGGACTGGACGCGCGCGCGCCAGGAACTGAGTCCGCGCCTGCACGGTTTCAAGGGCGATGTCGAGCGCCAGATGGATGAATTGCGCCACTTCAAGCAATCGGAAACCTTCCGTCTGCTGGCGCAGGACCTGAGCGGCATGTGGACGCTGGAAAAGCTTTCCGACCAGCTTTCCGCCCTCGCCGATCTGCTGCTCGGCGTGACTCTCGACCTGATCTGGGCCGGCTGCCTGAAACCGCACCGCGCCACGCCCGCCTTCGCGGTCATCGCCTACGGCAAGCTGGGCGGCAAGGAGCTCGGCTATGCCTCGGACCTGGACATTGTGTTTCTCCACGACGACCCGCACCCCGATGCGCAAGAGGTCTATGCCCGGCTTGGCAAACGCCTCAACACCTGGATGAGCACGCTCACCCCGGCCGGCATCCTCTACGACACCGATATGCGCCTGCGGCCGGATGGCGCGGCGGGCCTGCTGGTCAGCAACATCGAGGCGTTCGAGGATTATCAGCTGCACCACGCCTGGACCTGGGAGCACCAGGCGCTGACCCGCGCCCGCTTCTGCTGCGGCGATGCGGCGGTGGGCGAACGCTTCGCGACGATCCGCGACAGCGTGCTGCAACAGCCGCGCGACGCGCCAAAACTGTGCGCCGAAGTCAGGGAAATGCGCCGCAAGATGCACGACGGCCATCCCAACACCAGCGGTCTGTTCGACATCAAGCACGATGCCGGCGGCCTGGTCGACGTCGAATTCGCCGTGCAATATCTGGTGCTGGCGCACGCCCGCGCGCATCCGGAAATGACCGCCAACATCGGCAATATCGCGCTGCTCAAACGCGCCGGCGAGCTGGCCCTGCTGCCGCTGGAAATCGCCCTGGCCGCCGCCGATGCCTACCGCGAACTGCGCCGCCGCCAGCATGCGGCGAAATTGCAGGGCGGCGAACACGCGCGCGCCGAGCATGGCGGTTTGGGCCAGGAAATCCAGGCGGTGAAAATCTTGTGGATGCATCTTTTCGGCGCCGATTGAAAGAATCCCGCGCCGCTCCGAGCCAAGCCCATTCCGGATAGCCACGATGATTGCTGTATTTCGGTTGTTTCTGCTGATCCTGATTGGGCCAGGCGTGCCGCACGCGGCAGAATCCCTGCGTTTCGCCAGCATGGAGCTGGAAAGTCGGGAGGTCGTGATCCGCGAATTTTCGCCGTTGCTCAAATGGATGGAAAAAGGCCTCGGTCGACCGATACACATCGCTTACCACGAAAATTATGACGATATCCTTGACGCTTTCGCCAAGCGCCAGATCGATCTGGCGTATCTCGGTCCGCTGCCCTACGTCCTTCTGCGTGATCGCTACCCCGCCGCCGAACCGATGATCCGCTTCAACGAAGCGGATGGCGGCGCCGGCTATCGCTGCGTGCTGGCGGCGTTTCGCGGCGACGCGATTCGTCTTGCCGGACTGAGGAACAGGACTATCGGCCTGACTCAGCCGCTGTCCACCTGCGGCCCGCTGTCGGTTGACGCGCTGCTGCGCAAACAGGCCGGTTTCGGGCTGGAACAGACCCGACAGCGGCTGCTGGGCAATCATCAGAATGTCGCTCAAGCGATCGTCGGCGGCGAAGTCGCCGCCGGCGGATTGAAAGAATCCATCGCCAAAAAATACGCCGGCTTGGGGTTGGAAGTGCTGGCCAGCACCGCCTCGCTACCCGGATTCGCGCTGATCGTGAATCGCGCCACCCTGAATGACGCGCAAGTCGCCAGCCTGAGGCGGCATCTCCTCGCCGCGCCGCCGTCGGTCTATCGCCTCTGGGGAGCACCGCTGCGGCATGGCATGCAATCCGCGGCCGACGCCGACTATGACGGCGTGCGGGCGCTCGCCGACAAATCGCGGCCGGTTGGCGCCGGCTCGCCATGAGATTCCGCGCGCCGCTGCTGTTCGCCCTGGTGGCGCTGCTGGCGGCGGCGGGTATCGGCTATTACTTTCACGCCAATTTCCGGAGTCAGGCACGGCATGTCGCGCGGCAAAACCTGGTCGCGCTGGATGTCGCCTACCGCGCCAGCGTCTCGATGTACCGACTCGACGTGGAAACCCGCCTCAAGAACCAGATCCTGCGCGAAGAGATACTCGATCTGCTCGAGCGCGCCAATGCCGCCGACGCCAACCAACTGCCGCTGATCCGTGGCCTGTTGTACCGCGCTTTGCGCACCGAATACCGGGACATGGCGCAAGCCGGCCTGTGGCAACTGCACTTTCATTTTCCGGATGGCCGGTCGCTGCTGCGTTTTCACAGCCCCGGCCATTGGGGTGATGCCAGTCTGTTCGATATCCGCCCCTCGATCCGTATCGCCAACACCGAACTACGCCCCGCCAACGGTTTCGAAGGCGGCCGGGTTCTGCCGGGTTTCCGCAATGTCTATCCGATACTCCGCGCCGGCGGGCACTTGGGCAGCGTCGAGGTTTCCCTGCCTTTCGAACTCATCCATCAGAGCCTGCTCGATCTGCTGCCGCGTGGCGACTACACGCTGCTGCTGCATCGCGACACCGTCGACCTGGTGTTCGAGGATCAACGCGACAAATTCTCGCCGGCGGAGGTTCATCCCGATTATTTCAAGGAAAACCCGGAGATTTCCCATGTCAACCGCGCCTTTGCGCTGTCCGAAACCGGCCACTTGCTGAATGCCGTGTTGCGCCAGCAAGCCGCCACGCAGCGCGACCTCGCGACCGGCGACAGCTTCGCCACGCATGTGCTGAGCGGCGGGCGCGGCTATATCGCCTCGTTTCACGCGATCCAGGACCTGCAAGGCAAGCATGCCGCGTATGTCGTCGGCTACAACGAAGCGCCGGTGTTGATCGGCATCCGCGACACGATGCTGCGGGAAGCCGCCATTGTTTTCATACTGCTGGGGGCGCTGGCCTTGTCGGGCTGGACGCTGATACGGCATCGCCAGCGTCTGGCGGATGAGAAGAACCGTCTGCAGACCATTACCGAAACCATGAGCGACGGCCTGTACGTGATCGACACCCATGGCGCGACGGTTTTCGTGAATCATGCCGCTTGCGAGTTGACCGGCTACGCCAAGGAAGACCTGCTGGGCCGCATCGCGCACGACCTGTTCCATAACCATGCCCACAATGAAGACCAGCCGGCGACGCAATGTCCGATCATCCGCGCCGCGCAAACCGGCGACGATTTTCACGGCGAGGAATGGTTCATCAGCCAATCCGGCCGCTCGTTCCCGGTCGAGGTCAGTTGCCGGGCGCTGGTTGAGCATGGCAGCATCGTCGGCACCGTCATTCTGTTCCGCGACATCTCCGCCGCGCGCGCAACGCTGGAGCGCCTGCGCCTGCAAGGCGCCGCGCTGGACGCCGCCGCCAACGCCATCGTCATCACCGATGTGGAAGCGAACATCGAATGGACCAACCCGGCGTTCAGCGAATTGAGCGGTTACCCGGCGCACGAAGCGCTCGGCAGCAAGCCCAAGGAACTGGTGCGCTCCGGCCTGCAACCCATCGAGCTGTATCAGAATATGTGGCAAACCATCCTGTCCGGCAAATCCTGGCAAGGCGAACTGATCAACCGCAAGAAAAACGGCGAACTATATGACGAGGCCATGACCATCACGCCGGTCCGCGACATACAAGGCCAGATTCGCCATTTCATCGCCATCAAGCAGGACATCACCCAACGCAAGCGGGAAGAAGCGGCGGCGGCGCGCGCCCAGGCCGAGATCGAACGGCTCGCCGCGCGCAATCAACTACTGCTGAATTCGGCGGGCGACGGCATCTACGGCACTGACGCAAACGGCCTGTGCACCTTCATCAACCCAGCCGCCCTGAGCCTGCTGGGTTACGCCCGAGAAGAAGTCATCGGCGGCGACTCGCACGCGCTGTTTCATCACCATCACGCCGACGGCAGGCTGTACCCGCACGCGGAATGCCCGATCCATCTGACCCAGTCGGACGGGCAATATCGTAATGTCGAGGATGCGTTCATCCGCAAGAATGGCGAGCCTTTCGATGTCAATCTGTCGGTTACTCCGATCATCGAGGCGGAGCGGAACGCCGGCGTCGTGGTGGTGTTCCAGGACATCACCAGCCGCAAACGCATGCAAGCCGAATTGCAGCGTCTGGCCACCACCGACACCTTGACCGGCATCGCCAATCGCCGCCAGTTCATGCGGCAGCTCGATCTGGAACTGGAGCGCGTGCGGCGCTACGGCAAACCCGCCGCGCTGCTGATGCTGGACCTGGATCACTTCAAACAGGTCAACGACCAATATGGCCATGCCGCCGGCGATGCCGTGCTGCGCCACTTCGTCGACCTGACGCAACGGCGACTGCGCCGCGTCGACATCTTCGGCCGCATCGGCGGCGAGGAATTCTGCATCTTGTTGCCGGGTACGGATATCGATGGCGCGCGGGATTTCGCCGAAATGCTGTGCCGGCAAGTGGCTGTAAGCGCCTGCGACGCTGCGCGGGCGGCGAGCCCGGCGATCCATTACACGGTCAGCATCGGCGTCGCCAGTTGCGGCGATGGCCAGCGCGACGCGGACGCTATCCTGGCGCAAGCCGACCACGCGCTGTATCAGGCCAAGACCGACGGCAGAAACCGAGTTGTGGCGAATACCGCTTAAGCCGCAAGCGGAGCGTCCAGCCGCGTCACCGCGAAGGCGGGAACCCAGTTAAATCAAGGCACTGGATAGCGGTTTTCGGGGATATACGAATAATCAGCGATTCTCCAGTTAGTGTACCCTCGCCGTCCGATTGTCATTTTCCACGGAGTTCGCGTGTCCGATACCCCCTCCGCCCCCGCCTTGATCGACCCCGCCGTCGCCCCCCTCGTCGAACATCTCGCCGCCGCCTTTGTCGCGCGCGAAGCCTTGCTCAATCAATGTCACGCCGAGCACACCGACGCTTATCGACTGTTGCACGGCAGCGTCGAAGGTGAGCCGGGCCTGACTGTCGACCGCTATGGCGAACTGCTGCTCGCGCAGAGCTTTCATCGACCGCTGGAGCCGGCGCAACTCGCCGCGCTGGAGACCTTCTACGGCGAGGTGCTGCCCGGTCTGATCCTGGTTTACAACGATCGCAGCCAGTCCAACTCGCGCATCGCCAATGCACTTTCAGCCGAGGCGATGACGATCGCCACGCAACCACGTCAGTTCCAGGAACTGGGCGTCAATTACCGCATCCAGGCGCGCCATGCCGGGCAGGACCCGTGGCTGTTCCTGGACATGCGCGCCGGCCGTCGGCGGGTGCTGCGCGAGGCGGCCGGCAAATCGGTGCTCAACCTGTTCGCCTATACCTGCGGCGTCGGCATCGCCGCCGCCAAGGCTGGCGCGAAGCTGGTGGTCAACGTCGATTTCGCCGAATCCAGCCTGGCCATCGGCCGTGAAAACGCCCGTCTCAACGAACTGGCGACCCGCCCGCGCTTCGTCAAGAGCGACTTCTTTCCCGCCGCCCGCCAGTATTCCGGCATCGGCCAGCCCAAGTTCGTGCGCGGCCGCAGCCTGCCGCCGTTCCCGAAGTTGGAGAAACACGCTTTCGATCTGGTGTTTCTCGACCCGCCGCGATACGCCAAGAGCATCTTCGGCGTCGTCGATGTGGTCAACGACTATCCGGCGCTGTTCAAGCCGGCGTTGCTCAGCACGGCGGAGGGCGGCACGCTGATCTGCTGCAACAACGTCGCCGAAGTCGACCGCGCGACCTGGCTGGCGCAACTGCGGCGCAGCGCGGAGAAGGCCGGCCGCGCGGTGCGCGAATTCGAATGGATCGCGCCGGAAGCCGATTTCCCCAGCCCGGACGGCAATCCGCCGCTGAAGATGGTGTTGCTGCGGGTCTGAACGAGGGTGGGTCATGCCGGCTTCAATACATAGGCCAGCATAGGCTGATGCTCCGCGGCTTCCAGCTTGACCAATTGAGCGACGACCGGAAGGTCGATGACATAGCCTTTCGCCAACAGCATGTAGCCGTCGCGATGCATCAGGTCGCGTGACAAGACCATGCCGGGCCGCAAGCTGCCGACGCGGATCGGCAGTTCGTCGATGATGTGCTTCAACTGTTCGCCGAGTACCTCCAGGTAGCAATCGATGACCGCCGGGTCGTAGCGTTTGCCGCGATTTTCGATCAGGTAGGCCAGCGCGTCCTTGGGTTTCATCGGCTGTTGAACCAGGGTGCCGCTGATCAGGCCATCGTATTCGTTGGCGGCGGAGATGATGCGTGCGCCCATCGGTATGGCGAGGCCGACGAGGTGGTCCGGGTAACCGCTGCCATCGTAATGCTCGTGATGGTGGCGGATCAGCAATGCCGCATCCTGGAGTTGTTCGATCTGCATCAACGCCTGTTGACCGCGCTCTGGGTGGCGCATCATTTCGGCGCGCTGCTCCTGGGTCAAGGCGCCGAACGACTTATCCAGGATGTCGTCGGGCAGGCCGATTTTGCCGATATCGTGCAGCAACGCGGCGAACAACACGGTTTGTTGCTCGGCCTCGCTCAAGTCCAGCATGCGCGCCAGTATTCGGGTATGGTCGGCGACCCGGCGAGCATGACCCGAGAGATTCTTGCCGCGCATTTCGGTCAGTCCGGCGAACGCCTGTACGGTGGCCAGGAATCCGGTTTTCAGCCGGGCATGCGCCGATTTTACGTACTTGATCGCCTTGTTCAACTCGGCGGTGCGCTCCTCGACCTTCTGTTCCAGGCCGCTGTTGAGTTCGCGCAGTTCGGCCATCTGGGCTTCCACCACCGAGTTCAGTCGGCCGTTTTCCTGTTCCAGGCGCCGCCGTTCCAGGGCTTCGCGCACGATCAGCACGATCTCGTTATCGTCCCAGGGTTTGTTGATGTAGCGGTAGATCTGGCCTTGGTTGATGGCGGCGATGGTGGATTCGATGTCGGCATAGCCGGTGAGCAGGATGCGGGTGGTTTCCGGCCAGCGCACACGCACCTGCTCAAGAAAGCGGGCGCCATCCATCACCGGCATGCGCATGTCCGAAATCACCAGGTCGATCCGCTCCCGCTCCAGGACTTCCAGCCCCGGCGCGCCGCCCTCGGCGGTGAATATGCGGTAGCCGTGCGGCCGAAACAGACGTTTGAGCGAGGCCAGGATGGACGGCTCGTCATCCACCAGCAGCAGGGAGAAAGCCGGGGCCTCGACGGCCGGTGGTTCAGTCATGGGCGTTCTCCTGGCTTTCGTTGGGATGGATGGGCAGCGTGACGCGGAATACCGATCCGCGCCCCGCCTCACTGTCGACCTCGATCCGGCCGCCATGTTTGTGCACGATGCCGTAGGAAATATAAAGCCCGAGTCCGGTTCCCTTGCCCACCTGTTTAGTGGTGAAGAACGGGTCGAATATCCGGGTCAGCAGATGCCGCGGAATGCCGCGCCCGCTGTCGCGAATTTCCACCCAGACCTCGCCAGCCTTTTCCGGGTCCCCTTCGACGCCGGTGCGCACGACGATTTCGCCCTGTTCGTCAATGGCATGCGCGGCGTTGACCAGCAGATTCAGGAATACCTGATTGAGTTGCGAGGGCAGGCAGCGAATCATCGGCAAGACGCCATATTCCTTGATCACCCGCGCCTTGTATTTGATCTCGTTGTTGACCACGTTGAGGGTGGAGTCAAGCCCCTTGTGCAGATCGGCGTAGCCCCATTCGCCCTGGTCGTTATGCGAAAAATCTTTCAGGTCCTGGACGATGCGGCGTACCCGCGCGAGTCCGTCGCTGGATTCGTCGAGCAGATCGGTGATGTCGGATTTCAGATACTCCAGCTCCGCCGTAGCTCGGACGGTTTCGATGCGTGCACGCGCCGGCCCGTCGGGCACATATTCAAACGCTGCTTCATGCGCGTCCAACACCACCAGCAACTGTTCGACATAGCCGCGCAAGGTGCCCATGTTGGAGTTGACGAAGCCGATCGGATTGTTGATCTCGTGCGCCACGCCGGCGGCGAGTTGGCCGATCGAGGCCATTTTCTCGGATTGCAGCAACTGGTGATGCGCCGCCTCAAGATGGTGGATCAGTTGCGCCTGTTCGGCCTTTTCACGCATCAACGCGGCTTCGGCTTCCTGCATCAGCCGCACCCGTTCGCTCAATTCCTGATTGCGTTGATTCAACTCCTCCGACATCAGATCGAGTGAACGCGCGACCAGATCGTGTTGCAGGTCGGCATGTCGATACGCTTTGTCGACGGCGGCCAGAAAGCCACGCAGGGCCGGCGCGTCGCGCATTTCCGCCTCCAGATGCCGCCGCAATTGACGGTCCAGCATGGGGTGCCGCGCAACGTCTGATTCACGCGACATCGGCGCCCTCCCGATGCTTGATCGGCAAGGTGACGCGGAACACGCTGCCTTGGCCGATTTGGCTTTCGACCTCGATGCGGCCGTAGTGTTTTTGCACGATGCCGTAGGCCAGCGACAAGCCCAAGCCGGTGCCCTTGCCCACCGCCTTGGTGGTGAAGAAGGGGTCGAAAATGCGGCCGCGCAATTCTTCCGCAATGCCCTTGCCGGTATCCGCCACTTCCACCCAGACCGCTTCGCCATCGACGCCGGTACGCAAGGAGATGGTGCCGCGCGCGCCCTCGATGGCATGCGCGGCGTTGACCAACAGGTTCATGAAAACCTGATTCAACTGTGACGGCAGACATTCGATTTCCGGGATTTCGCCATAATCCTTGACCACGTCGGCACGGTACTTGATCTCGTTCTGGGCGATGTTCAGCGTGCTGTCCAGGCCTTGGTGCAGATTGGCGTATTGCCAATCCGGCGTGCTGTCCAGACGCGAGAAATCCTTCAGGTCCTGGACGATCTTGCGCACCCGGGTGATGCCGTCGCGGGACTCGCTCATCAACGCCGGGATATCTTCCTTCAGATAGGGCAGGTCGAGCCGCTGTTTCAGTTCGGCGAGATCGCCAAGCGGCAACACATTCGGCGACAGTTTTGCCTCGTACAGCTCATAGGCCTCGATGATGCGGAACAGATCGCGGATGTAGTTTTCCAGTGTTCCCAGATTCGATTGCACGAAGCCGATGGGGTTGTTGATTTCATGCGCGACGCCGGCCGCGAGCTGGCCGATGGAGGCGAGTTTTTCGGATTGCAGCAATTGACCCTGCGCGTCCTGCAACTCGCGGTGCAGTCCTTCGAGTTGGACGTACTGCCGCTGTAGCAGGACTTGCGCCTGATTGCGTTCATCGATATCCGCTTCCAGTTGCTGCTTGGCCTGAGACAGCGCCAGCGTGCGTTCGTCGACACGTCTTTGCAGTTCAGCGTTGATGTTCTGCAACGACGCTTCCATGCCCTTGCGCGCGCTGATGTCGGTGCGGATGCCGATGTACTGGCTGGGTTTCCCTTGTGTGTCGAGAAACGGCACGATGGTCGAATCAACCCAATAGAAACTGCCGTCGCTGCGACGGTTGCAGATTTCGCCGTGCCAGACGTTTCCGCTTTGGATGGTCCGCCAGAGTTCCTCGAAAAAAGCCGGCGGGTGCAGGCCGGAATTGACGATGCGATGATTCTGTCCCAACAACGCCTCGCGGCTGTAGCCGGATATGGCGCAGAACTTGTCGTTGACGTAAGTAATGCGTCCCGCGGTGTCGGCGATACTGACGATGGCGTGTTCGTCCAGCGCGGTCTTTTGCGCTTGCAACTCCATATTCGATGCTTCAAGCAGATCGTTCATCCGTTCCAGCGCGGTCAGGTCGTTGGCGACGCATAACACCCCGCGCCAGTCGCCGGCGTCGTCGGCGATGGGGGTGCGGGCGATGATGAAATGACTTTCGGGCCCGCCTGACGATTTCAGACGTCGATCCTGACGCTGCACCTGGCCGCTTTCCAGCGCCTTGCGGTCGCTGTGCTCGCTGGTCTCGCCCTCGGCCTCGCCCCATAGATCGCTTTCCCGTTTGCCGCCCAGCTCGACCTGTTCGACACCGGTGACACGCGCAAAGGCGTCATTGCAGCGGGCGATGCGGCCCTTCATATCCTTGAACCAGACTGGCACCGGGATGTTGTCCAGCAACAGCGCGGTCTCGCGCTCACGTGTCCGCAAGCTCGACAACAGGCGCGCCTGGCGCCGAATCGTCAACACCGCGATGACCAACGCCAACAGCGCCGCCGCCATGGCGCTGGTCAACATCAAGGAACGCGCCAACCGATACCGGCTTTGCGCGGCTGCGGCGGCGGCATGGCCTTCCTCGACCTGACCATCGAGAAACCGGCGCAACTGCGCCGTGCCCTGGCTTTGCTCGGGCAAGGCGCGGGTGATCAACAGTCGTTCAGCCTCTTCCTGCCGGTCGGCCAGCGCCAGATCCAGCACTTCTTCCTGCAACGCGGCGCCCTTGACGGTACTTTTCGCCTGTTCTTCGAGTATCCGTTGCTCGTCGACCGACAAGCCCAGCGTCAACAACTTTTCCCGCGCACGTCGAAAGGTGCCGGCGAATTCGTAAAACGCCGGCACCAGCTCGTCGCGCGCGAACGGGTCCCGCTCTTGCAAGATGGCGTGCAGACGCAGCGATCGCTCGCGTGAGGCGATATACATTTCAAACGCCAGACGCGTGCGCTCGTTGTTGACTTCAACCAGATGGGTGATGGTTCGATTCAAACTGTCCAGATAGAAAGTGCCGATGCCGGCCAGCGCCAACAATAAGCCGATGATCAGCGCGAAGCCGGTCAGCAGGCCGCCGGTTCCGCTCGAATGCGCCACACGTGTCGGCATCGAGGTCATCCGTCCGCCTCCAGCATGGCGGAAAACGCTTCATGTTCCGGCAGGATACCTTCCAGCAGGCCATGCAAGGATTTCTCGTCCAAGCCGAGACGTCGTCCAACCGCCGGATGGAAGCAGCTCAGCAGCTCACGCTCATCCGCATCGGCCAGCGCGCAGCCGGCAAGCTCATAGGCCAGCATGTTGGCGGCATGCACCACATCGACCATGATTTCGCCGGCGGCGCTCTCCGGTTCATGATGCCGCGCCACCGCCAGCACGATTTCGGGTGGAAAACGCCAGCGCACGGCCAACGCTGCGCCGACAGCGGCGTGATCGAAGCCTAAGATCCGCCGTTCGACCTGATGCAGCTTGCGATCCTGTTGGTTGCACGCGGCGAGTACCTCGGCGTAATGCGCCGGGCGCGTCGTGGCCAACAGCAAGGCGCCGATGTCATGCAGCAAACCAGCGGTAAAGGCGCTTTCCGGATTCAGCTTCGATGCATTCTGGCGTAGATTGCGCGCCAGCGCGCGCGCGCACAGCGCGGCGCCGAAACAATGCCGCCAGAAAGGTTTGAGATCGAAACCGCTGTCGGCGCTCGGCTTGAAATAACCGGTGACGGAAGCGGCGGTCACCAGACTGCCGACGGCGCTGAAACCCAGCACGACGATGGCTTCGTGTATGCTGGAAACCTTGTGCCGCAGGCCATAGAACGCGGAATTGGCGACCCGCAACGCGCGTGCCGCCAGCACCTGATCCTTGGCGATGCCGCGCGCCAGTTCGTCGATGCTGATGTTCTCATCGCCGAGAGCGGCGACCAGCGCATCGACAGCCGCTGGCAGCGAGGGTAATCGTTCGATATCCGCCAATACGGCATCGAGGGTCAGAGCTACCAGTTCGGGCATGGCATATTCCTTTATTGTTCACCCCGCTCCCCGGCGCGCGAGTCAATTCGATACCTCGCACGGCAAAAACGCCAGCAGCGCGCCACGTGATCTGGAATGCTGGCCCATGTGTCTGAAGATGACGCGGTAGGTCATGCCCGCGAGTTGGACCCGCTGCGGAATCAGGCTGGTATCGAGCAACCAGTCGCGCATCTGTTCCGGCAGCCCGGTTCGTACCTCCTTGCCCAGTAAAGGTGCGCCGGATTGACCGAGTTGCGCGTCCGCCGCCGGGTTCGACAAGGCGACCATGCCGTCTTCATCGATGCCGACAATGGGCCAGGGGATCAGTTGCAGCACTTCCTGCAAGGTGTCCAGCACCGTTTCGAGCCGTTTCGCCTGTCGCTCTTTGTCTTCAATAAGCGCCTGCAATCCGACATTGGCCTGGCGCAGCGCATCGCTCAGGCGCAGATTCTCGTCGGCGATTTCCTTGCCGCGAAACGCCTCGCGCACCTGTTCGCGCAATTGCCCGTCATCCCACGGCTTGGTCAGAAACTTGTAGATCGCGCCTTCGTTGATCGCATCGGTGATGAACTGCAGGTCGGTATAGCCGGACAGCACGATGCGCACCGTTTCCGGATAGGACGCCTTGACCCGGCGCAGAAACTCGACGCCGCTGATGCCCGGCATGCGCTGATCGGACAAGATCACGTCGACCGGCTGGACGGCCAGCATGCGCATCGCTTCATCGGCATTGTCCGTCGCCAGGATGGTGTAGCCATCACGCCGGAACAGGCGTTTCAACGCCGACAGGATGTTAGGTTCGTCATCGACCAGAAGCAGGGTTTGCGGGTGGATTGCCGACATGGACGGTCTCATTCGTAAGCGCCGCTACGCGGTCCGAGCACCGCGTCGTGAAAATGAAAGGCATCGCGGATATGGCCGCGCAACAGATCATCGTCCCAAGGTTTGATCAGGAATTTATAGATCGCGCCCTGATTCACCGCTTCAATGATGCTGGACAACTCGGTGTAACCGGACAGCACGATACGCACGGTATCGGGATGCAGGTCCTTGACCCGGCTGAGGAATTCGGTACCGGTCATCTCGGGCATACGCTGGTCGGACAGAATCACCTGGACATCGTTGAGCGCCAGGATTTCCAGGCCTTCGCGGGCGCTGCCGGCGATCAACACGCGATAGCCTTCATTGCGCAACATGCGCCGCAAGGCTTTCAGGATGCTGACCTCGTCGTCCACCAGCAACAGGGTGCGCTCACGCCGCGCCTCGGTCGTGAACGCGGGCAAGCATTTGCCGGCGCGCAACATCTCCGTAAATTCGCCCTCCGGCACTGGCCGGCTGAAGTAATAGCCCTGCATCACCTCGCAGCCGAGTTTCCTCAGGAACCCCAGTTGCGCCTCGGTCTCGACGCCTTCCGCGATCGTTCTCAACTTCATGCGCTGGGCCAGGCCGATGATGGTGGAAACAATGCCGGCGGCATCCGGGTCGGTGATGATGTCGCGCACGAAGGATTGATCGATCTTCACCACGTCGATCGGAAAACGGCTGAGGTAGGCGAGGCTGGAATAGCCGGTGCCGAAATCGTCTAGCGACAGCTTCACGCCGAGCAGCTTGAGCCGCTTCAACAAGGCGGCTACCGCGTCCGGATCCTGCATCAGGATGCTCTCGGTCAGCTCCAGTTCCAGGTGCTGGGCCGGCACGCCATGCCGTCGCAACGTTTCGGCCAGATCGCGATCGAAATCGACGACGTGCAACTGGCTGGCGGAGACGTTGACCGCCAGGCGCACGTCGCTCAGACCTTGATCCAGCCAGGCGCGCAGTTGGCGACAGGCGGTGTCGATGACCCAGGCCCCGATCGGCACGATGAGGCCGGTTTTTTCGGCCAGCGGAATGAACTGCCCCGGCGCGGTCAACCCGCCGGGCGCGTTGTCGCGAGCCTTGCGGCGCCAGCGCAGCAAGGCTTCCGCGCCGACAATCTGACCGCCGCGCAAGTCTACTTTGGGCTGGTAATGCAGTTCCAGCTCGTCGCGTTCCAGCGCGCGCCGCAGATCCGCGTCCAGTTCCAACAGGACCAGCGCGTCGGCATTCATGTCGGCGGTGTAGAAGCAGAAGCGGTTGCGGCCGCGCTCCTTGGCGCGATACATGGCCGCCTCGGCATCGCGCAGCAGCTCGGCGACGCTGCCGCCGTCGTCCGGATAAACACTGATGCCGATGGAGGCGCCGAGGAACACTTCGTGCGCCAAGTCTCGCGCATCCCGGCAGGCAAACGGCGGCGCCAGCAGATCAAGCAGATCGCGCGCGATTTCAGCCACTTCTCCGGTTTCGTCGATGCTCTCCAGCACCAGCAGGAAATCGTCGCCGCCAAGCCGGCCCAGTACATCTTCCTTGCGCACCCGGCCGCCCAATCGTCGCACCACCTCCAGCAACAGCGTGTCGCCGATGGTCGGACCAAGACTGTCGTTGACTTGCTTGAAACGATCCAGGTCGATATGCAGCACGCCGATCCGATGAACATGCCGTTTGGCCCGCTCCAGCGCGTTCCCCAAGCGCATTTGCAACATCGCCCGGTTGGGCAGATCGGTGAGCGGATCGTGGTGCGCCAGGTGGTCAAGCTGCGCCTGGCTGCGCTTGATCAGGCTGAGATCGGTGGACACCCCGACGTAATGGCTGACGACGCCCCAACTGTCGCGCACGCAGTTGATGCTCACCCATACCGGATAGACTTCGCCATTCTTGCGCCGGTTCCAGATTTCGCCTTGCCAGCAATCGGTGGCGCGAATATCCGCCCACATGCGCTGGTAGAACCCGGATTCGTGCCGGCCGGAACGCAGGAAATTCGGGCGTTGCCCGCGCGCTTCCGCTTCACTGTAGCCGGTGATTTCGGTAAACGCCCGATTGACGCTGAGGATATACCCCTCCGGGTCGGTGATCATCAGACTGTCGCGTGTGTTCTCGAACACCAGCGCGGCCAGGCGCTGCCGCTCCTCGGCGCGTTTGCGCGCACTGATGTCGAAGAACGTCGCCACCGCGCCGACTACCTTGCCGTCACGGTGCATCGGGTAGGACCAGCATTCCACCGGTACCGGATGGCCGTCCTTGTGCCAGAACACTTCATCGTCGAGATGGATTTCCTCGTCGCGTATATACGCTTTGTAAATCCGGCAATCCGTGCTCGGATAAGGCAAACCGTCCGCATGCGAGTGATGGATCAGTTCGTGGATAGGCTGGCCGATCAGCTCATCCGCGTGCTGGTAACCCAGCAGTTTCAGGCAAGACGCGTTGACGAAGGTGCAACGACCATCCAGATCGACGCCGTAGATCGCCTCGGCGGCGGAATCGAGCAGCAAGCGGACGCGCTGTTCACTGTCTTGCAGCGCGGCCCGTTCGTGCAGCAATTCATAGCGGTGGCAGATGCTTTCGATGGCAGCCGGTAACTTGTACAGATAGCCGGGTTGTTTGATCAGGTAATCGTCAACGCCGAGCGACATGGCTTGCGCGGCGATTTCCTCGCTACCCTGGCCGGTGACCAGGATCAGCGGCAGGTCGAGGCCGCGTTGGCGGCGCAATATCTCGACGATGTGCAGCGCGTTGCCATCCGGCAAGCGATAGTCCAGCAGCACCGCGTCGAAGTCGCAGCGCTCGACACGGCTTTGCGGCAATCGCGCCAGCACGCCGGCGACGTCATGCGCGACATCGATCTGGATATGCGGCGCGTGCAGCGCCAGGTGGCGCCGAGTCAGCTCGATATCGGCACTGGTGTCTTCGCCGTACAACACCTTCAATGGGCGGATCCGGTACGCCCCGCCGGTGCGCACGTTGGTCAGGGCATGGGCGAGGATGCGTGGCAGCAGGTCGAGCGGCTGTTTGTGCTTGATCAGATAGGCATCGGCGCCGGCCTTGAGCGCCGCCGCCACCGTATCCTGATCGCCTGTGCCGGTGAGTATCACCACTGCCAGCGGCAAGCCCCGCGCGCGTATGTGGCCGAGCAATTCCAATCCGGAACCATCCGGCAGGGACAAATCGCAGATCACCGCGTCGAGATCGCTCGTATCGACCAGACGCGCCATCGCTTTCGCCCGGCTGTCCACGACTTCGACGACATACTCGGACGCCGCCCGCGCAAGGACATGACAGACCAGTTTGGCGTCGATCGGGTTGTCTTCAACGTAGAGAACTTTCAAGCGCTTGCCTCGTCACGCAACGATTTGTCTGTGAAAGAAATTGCGATCACCGCGCAGATGCCTCTCTCAAGAAATACCTCCTAAGTAATTGGTAGTTATATTGGTCAATTCTCCAAGGCATAGTGAAGTGATGTTTCTTCGGCGCGATTTGTGACTGCGGGCCGATTACTTCGATAATCTGGAGGTCGCGGTTATATCGGACGTCGGCGCGACAAACTTGAACAGGTATTATGTGCTGCAATCCGCCTGGATAAACCGCGCCCAAAACTCCGCAAGCAACAACTCGAACTCAGCCAATGGCACCGCCTTGCCGAACAGGAAGCCCTGGTAGGCCGCGCAGCCGTACTGATCAAGCCGTTCCAGTTGCGCCTCGGTTTCCACGCCTTCGGCGATCACATGCAGGCCCATCGTGTGGCCCATCGTGATGATGGTCTGCACGATCGCCGCGTCATGCGGGTCAGTGGCCAGATCGTCGACGAAGGAACGGTCGATCTTGAGTTGATCCAGCGGCAGGCGCTTGAGGTAGGACAGCGAGGAAAACCCGGTGCCGAAATCGTCCATCGAAAAGCCGATGCCCAGCGCCTTCAGCGCCTGCATGCGGGCGATGCTGTCGGCGACGTTGTCGATCACCAGACTCTCGGTCAGCTCGATCTTCAACCGGCTCGGATCGGCGCCGGTCTCGACCAGTATCTGCTCAACCTCGGCGACAAAGCCGGGCTGACGGAACTGGCGCGCGCTGACATTCACCGCCAGGCGCAGGTCGCGCGTCGCGGCGTGCGCAGACCAGTCCTTGATCTGGGCGCAGGCGGTGGACAGCACCCAGTTGCCGATCGGCACGATCAAGCCGCATTCCTCAGCCAGCGGAATGAACAATGGCGGGGCGGCGGGCGCAAGGCGCCTGCCGTTGCGTGCATCACGCCGCCGGGTGTTCCAGCATCCGTTCGAGCAACGGACCGACCCGGTCGCCATGCTGATGAAATGATTCGATCATGCGCCACGCGGTGGCCCGCCATTGCGTCAGACCGGCGGCGCTGACGCGTTGCAGTTCGGCGAGTTCGCCGCTGTCCAGCCAGACCTGATAGGCCGCCGCCAGTTGCGGAAACAGCAGGCGCCGCATGCCGGTGAAATTGGCGAAGTAGAAGTGGATCGCGGCGGGGTTTTCGCGTGTCAGCAGGCCCGGCAAGGTCGACAGGCAATCGGCATACAGATCGCGCACCGCGCGGGCGATTATTTCCGCCCGGGTGCGCATCACGGCGGCCAGCAGTCGCGACCAGTCCTCTCCCAGTTCGGCGCCGACCCGCGCTTCGCCGAGTTCATGCAGGATCACCGATTCGGTCTCGGTCTCGGTCATTTCCCGCAGCGCGGTTTCCGGCGCGCCTTGGAAGTCATAACAGCCGATCGCGCGGGTCATCGCCTGATTGCGATGGTTCCAGTTCCACTCCTCATATTTTTCCCACAGCCAGCGCTGCAACGATTCGGTGCGCACGAAGATCGTGTCATCCAGCATCATGCCCGGTGGCGCATCCAGATCACGGGCGAATTCGCAGCCGGAAACGTAGACTTTGAAACCATCGCGGATCTCTTCGCGCAACAGGTTGCCAAGGAAGAAATGCGGCTTGCAGGCGCGCCCGAAACCGCCGGAATAAACCAGGCCATGCGGCGCCAGTTGGCGGTTCGCCAACGCCACCTCGAACGGGTCGACGCCGCCGCTGACCAAGGGCAAGGGCTCGTAGGGCGCGGCCTCCACCGCCTCCCAGTAGCGCTCGCGTTCGTTCATCCAGTCGCCGACCTCGCGCTTCGGCATGTCCTGTGACAGCGGAATCTCGTTTTCCCAACGGTACAGTTCGCGCATCTTCAGCAAGAAGCTGCACAGCGTCAGATCCGCCGCGAACTGGGCATCGGAAATGTGGCAGTTTTTCTGTACGGCGCTGACAATTGCGCCCAGTCTGAGTTCGTTCATGGCGAGCGTCCTTTCCATATCCGAGTAATTTAGTCGGATTATGGCGCGACTCAATTCAATTAGGAATCCATATGCGTTATTGGTTAATGAAGTCCGAACCCTCCGAATACAGCATCGACGATCTGGCCCGCGATGGCGGCGTGGCGTGGTTCGGCGTGCGCAACTACCAGGCGCGCAATTTCATGCGCGACCAGATGCAAGTCGGCGACGGCGTACTGTTCTATCACTCGACCTGCGCCGAACCGGGCATCGCCGGCCTGGCGGAAGTGGCGACGCCGGCTTATCCGGATGCCACGCAATTCGATGCCGAAGGCAAATACTTCGATCCCAAGGCGACGCCGGAGAATCCGCGCTGGTTCAACGTGGAAGTGAAGTTCGTCCGGAAGACGCGCTTGATCCCGCTGTCCGAACTGCGCGAGGCGCCCGAATTGGCGACGATGCGCATCCTGGCCAAGGGCAACCGGCTGTCGATCACGCCGGTCGATCCGGATGAGTGGAATTTCATCCAGCGCCTGTTTTAGTGGAAATCTATCTCGCGCTGTATTTCGGTCTCGGCCTGGCGGCCGGCTTCATGGCCGGTCTGCTCGGCGTCGGCGGCGGTCTGCTGATGGTGCCGGCGCTGAGTTGGGCGTTCATGCGGCAAGGCTTTTCGCCGGACTACAACATCCATCTGGCGCTGGCCACATCGCTGGCGGTGATCATTCCAACCTCGCTGTCCAGCCTGCGCACGCACCACGCGCATGGCGCGGTCGACTGGCTGACGGTGCGCCGCATGTTGCCCGGGATACTGATCGGCACGCTGGCCGGCGGTCTGGCGGCGGCCAAGTTGCCCGATGCCGGTCTGAAAATCTTCTTTACCGTTTTCCTGTTCTACGCCGCGACGCAAATGCTGCTCGGCTTCAAGCCGCCCGCCTCGCGCCAGATGCCGGGCATGGTCGGGATGACGCTGGCGGGCGGCTTGATCGGCGTGGTGTCGAGCTGGGTCGGCATCGGCGGCGGCACCCTGTCGGTGCCGTTTCTGACCTGGTGCAATGCCGGCCTGCGCCGGGCGATCGGCACGTCCTCGGCGATCGGCCTGCCGATCGCCCTGGGCGGCAGCATCGGCTACATGGTCTCCGGGCTGGCGATCGAGGGCTTGCCGCCGGCCAGCATCGGTTTCGTCTACTTGCCGGCGCTGTTGACGATTGCGCTGGGCAGTTGGCTGACCGCGCCGTTCGGCGCGCGCGCCACGCACCGCCTGCCGGTGCAACGGGTCAAGCGCATTTTTGCCGGCTTGCTGTATCTGCTGGCTGTACGAATGGCCTATGGCTTATGGGCCGGATGACCGGAGAATCCGGATTTGTTCAATTTGCTCAAAGGAGTTGCCATGCGTGCTCTCTCGCTATTGCTGACGTTTGGATTGACCCTCGGGTTGGTGCTGCCCGCCGTCGCCGCGCCGGATTATGCGCGCGAGAAAAACTGGGCCGGGGAAGTAGAGCCTTCGGTGATGATCGGCGATGCGGTCTGGCTGGAGTTGGCCAGCGGCCATAAATTCCTGACCTTGTACACCGAAGCCGAATCCGCCAAGGCCAGAGACGGCGTCGGCGTGATCGTGATTCACGGCATGGGCGTGCACCCGGATTGGGGATTGATCGGCCCGTTGCGGCAAAACCTGCCGGAACACGGTTACGCGACGCTGTCGGTACAGATGCCGGTGCTGAAAGCCGACGCCAAGGGCGACGAGTATCCGCCGACCTTCGACGAGGCGGCGGCGCGCATCCAGACCGCGATCGATTTCATGGCCGCCAAGGGCTACAGCAAAATTGTGCTGGCGACGCACAGCCTGGGCTGCCGGATGACCGCGCATTACCTGCAACGCAACCCCAAAGCCGGGGTGGCGGCCTGGGTGGCGATCGGCGCGCCGGCGGCGCTGGATTACGCCAAGCTGAAGTTTCCTGTACTCGACCTGTATGGTGAAAACGACCTGCCGCAGGTACTCAGTTCGGCCAAGGCTCGCGCCAAGGGGCTGAGTGGCAAGCCTAAATCAGCGCAGAAAGTGGCTCCGAAAGCGGATCACTTCTTCAATGGCAAGGACGCTCTGTTGCTGGACATGGTGCGGGAATATCTGGACAAGACGCTGTAATCGGGTTGCCCCGCCCCGCCCCGAGCGGGGCGGGGCGGGCAAGGCTCAAACGATGTTGAGGTGATCCAGACCACCCAGCATGCCTTCCTTGCTGGCTTCCTTGGCGTGCAACTTGATCTTCAGCCGCAGGTCATTGAAGGAATCGGCGTTGCGCAGGGCGTCTTCGGCGCTGACGATGCCGACCGCGTGCAGATCGAACAGCGATTGATCGAAGGTCTGCATGCCCATGTCGCGTGAACGCGCCATGATGTCCTTCAATTCATCCAGACTGCCTTTCATGATCAAGTCGCTGATCAATGGCGAGTTGAGCATGATTTCCACCGCCGGTATGCGGCCCTTGTTGTCGGTGCGCGGAATCAGCCGCTGCGAGATGATGGCCCGCAGATTCAACGACAGGTCCAGCAGCAGTTGCTCGCGCCGCTCGCCGGGGAAGAAGGTGAGGATGCGATCCAGCGCCTGGTTGGCATTGTTGGCGTGGATGGTCGACAGACACAGGTGGCCGGTTTCGGCGTAGGCCATCGCATAGTGCATGGTTTCCTGGTCGCGAATTTCACCGATCAGTATCACGTCCGGCGCTTGCCGCAAGGTGTTCTTCAGCGCCGCGTTCCAATCCAGCGTGTCCATGCCGATTTCACGCTGGGTGACGATGCATTGGCCATGATCGTGGACGAACTCGATCGGGTCTTCCACGGTAATGATATGGTCCTGCGCGTTCTGGTTGCGATGCCCGATCATCGCCGCCAACGTCGTGGACTTGCCCGAACCGGTGGAGCCGACGATGATCACCAGGCCGCGCGGCATCATGGTGATGTCTTTCAGACTCGGCGGCAGATGCAGGTCTTCCAGCTTCGGGATGGTGGTGTTGATGTGCCGCAACACCACGCCGGTGCGCCCCTGTTGCAGGAATACGTTGACCCGAAAGCGCCCGACCTCCGGTTGATAGATGGCGAAGTTGGCCTCGTGGGTGGCGGCGAACTCGGTCTGTTGCCGTTCCGTCATCAGCACTTTGGCGAACATCGCGCTGTCGCTCGGCGTCAGCGACTGTTTGGTGATCGGACTGACCTTGCCGTTGAGTTTGATGGCGGGCGGAAAACCGGCGGTCAGGAACAGATCGGACGCTTTGCGCGCGACCATGAAGCGCAACCATTCGTGAACTCGAGTCAGATGATCCATGGCTGGCCTCCGTTCAGACCGCGAACATGTCTTTGTTGACGGCGATCGCGCGCGCGTCGGCGGAGTGGATGACATTGCGCCGTACCAGTTCGACCAGTGCCTGATCCAGCGTCTGCATACCCAGCGATTGGCCGGTCTGGATCGAGGAATACATCTGCGCGACCTTGTTTTCGCGGATCAGATTGCGGATCGCCGGGGTGCCGAGCATGATTTCGTGCACCGCCACCCGGCCATTGCCGTCCTTGCGCTTGAGCAGGGTCTGGGAAATCACCGAGCGCAAGGATTCGGACAACATCGAGCGCACCATTTCCTTTTCCGCCGCCGGGAACACGTCGACGATCCGGTCGACGGTCTTGGCCGCCGACGAGGTATGCAGGGTGCCGAACACCAGATGGCCGGTTTCGGCGGCGGTCAACGCCAGCCGAATGGTTTCCAGGTCGCGCATTTCGCCGACCAGGATCACGTCCGGGTCTTCGCGCAGCGCCGAACGCAGCGCTTCCGCGAAGCCGTGGGTGTGCGGTCCCACCTCGCGTTGGTTGACCAGACATTTCTTGCTCTTGTGGACGAATTCGATCGGGTCCTCGATGGTCAGAATATGACCGAACTCCTTCTCGTTGACGTAATCGACCATCGCCGCCAGCGTCGTCGATTTGCCGGAACCGGTCGGCCCGGTGACCACCACGATGCCGCGCGGGGTATCGGCGATGTCTTTGAAGATCTTTGGCGCTTCGAGCTGTTCCAGGGTCAGCACCACGCTGGGAATGGTCCGGAACACCGCGCCGGCGCCACGTTCCTGATTGAAGGCGTTGACCCGGAAGCGCGCCACGTCGCGCAGTTCGAAGGAGAAATCGACCTCCAGTTGCGCCTCGTAAGCTTTACGCTGCGAGTCGCTCATGATGTCGTAGACCATGGCGCGCACTTCCTGATTATTCAGGGCGGGCACGTTGATACGCCGGATATCGCCATGCACCCGGATCATCGGCGGCAGTCCGGCGGACAGGTGGAGATCGGAAGCTTTGTTCTTGACCGAGAAGGCAAGAAGCTCGGAAATTTCCATTACAATTCCCCGAGTTAAGTGATTATTCAAGAGAGCGCGAGGCATTATGGGCGCAATCGCCGCCGCCTTACAAGCCTGTCGAAAGCGCATCGCCGATGCCTGCGTGGCGGCCGGCAGGGCGCCGGACTGCGCGCGTCTGATCGCGGTCAGCAAGACCTTTCCGGCCGACGCGATCCGCGCGGCGCATGCCGCCGGCCAAACGGCTTTTGGCGAAAGCTATGTCCAGGAAGCGCTGCCCAAATTGCGGCAGCTAGCCGACTTGGCGCTCGAATGGCATTTCATCGGCCCGCTGCAAAGCAACAAGACGCGCCAGATCGCCGCGCATTTCGACTGGGTGCATGGTCTGGATCGCCTGCACATCGCGCAACGCCTGTCCGAGCAGCGCCCCGCGGCGCTGCCGCCGTTGCAGGTCTGCATTCAGGTCAATGTCAGCGGCGAGGCCAGCAAGCATGGCGTCGCGGCGGATGCCGCGCTGGCGCTGGCCGAGGCGATCGCGACCTTGCCGAATCTGCGCTTGCGCGGTTTCATGGCGATTCCCGAAGCCGATCTTGATCCGACCGCGCAACGCCTTCGCTTTCGCCAGGTGGCCGGACTGCCGCCGGCCGGGCGTCAACGCGGCCTGGATCTCGACACCTTGTCGATGGGCATGTCCGCCGATCTGGAAGCGGCGATACACGAAGGCGCGACACTGGTCCGCGTCGGCAGCGCCATTTTCGGCAACCGGCGGCGCATTGATAACAACCAACTGGAGCAGGGACTATGAAATTGGGTTTTGTGGGCGGCGGCAACATGGCGGCGGCGATGATCGGTGGTCTGTTGCAAAAGGGTTTCCCGCTATCGGACATCCAGGTCAGCGAAACCAGCGCCGATCGACGCGCCTGGCTGGAACGCGAGTTGGGCATCCCGGCGCGGGCGGACACGGCGGCGACATTGGCGGCGGAGGTGGTGATCCTGGCGGTCAAGCCGCAGCAGTTGGCGGAGATCCTGCGTGGCTGGCCGCCGCTCGCCCCCGAACAACTGGTGATCTCCATCGCCGCCGGGGTGCGCGCCGAGGACATTTCGCGCTGGCTGGGCGGACATGCCGCCGTGGTGCGGGCGATGCCCAATACGCCGGCTCTGGTCGGCGCCGGCATCGCTGGTCTGTACGCCTTGCCCGGCGTCAGCGATACGCAAAAGGCGCAAGCCAGCCGGGTGCTGGAAGCGGTGGGTCGCGCGGTCTGGGTCGATCAGGAAGCGCAAATCGACGCGGTGACGGCGATTTCCGGCAGTGGCCCCGCCTATGTGTTCTTTTTCATCGAGGCCCTGGAACAGGCCGGCATCGACTTGGGTTTGCCCGCCGATACCGCGCGTCTGTTGACCCTGCAAACCTTTTTCGGCGCCGCCGCGTTGGCGATCAAGGATTCATCCTCGCCGGCCGAGTTGCGCGCCCGCGTCACCTCCAAAGGCGGCACCACCGAGCGCGGCATCCTGGCGCTGGAAGAAGGTGGCGTCGCCTACGCGATTGCCCTGGCCGCCAGAGCCGCCGCCGAGCGGGCGGCGGAAATGGGTGAGTTGCTGGGCAAAAACGGCGACGGCGGTACGCTTTGATGTTTGGCGACGCCGCCCAGTTCCTGCTGCGCACGCTGTTCGACCTGGCGGCCTGCGCGTTTTTCCTGCGTTTCTGGATGCAATGGGCGCGCGTGCCGTTTCACAACCCGTTCGCCCAGTTTGTGGTGCGCGTCACCGACTTCGCGGTCAAACCCTTGCGCCGCGTGTTGCCCGGCCTGTTCGGACTCGACTGGGCCAGCCTGCTGCCGTTTTTTGTCGCCGAATTGTTGATGGTGTTGAGCGTGCACTGGGTCATGGGCTATCCGTTCGCCATCGCCGGCAGCGCGGTGATTCCCGGTTTTCTGCTGCTTGCCCTGGCGTCGGCGCTGCGGCTGGTGCTGTATTTGCTAATCGGGTTTGTCGTGCTGCAAGCCATCCTGAGCTGGATCAATCCCTTCTCGCCGCTGGCGCCGGTGTTCTATGCCCTGGCCAGGCCGGTGCTGGCGCCGTTCCAGAAGATCGTGCCGCCGTTGGGCGGCATCGACTTGTCGCCGTTGGTGGTGCTGATCGTCTTTCAATTGCTGCTGATCGCGCCTTTGGCGGGGCTGGAGCGCTATGCTCGCGGACTGGTCTGGTGAGCGCATGGATCAAACCGGTGCCTGGCGGCGCGGAAATGAACATTCACATTCAGCCCGGCGCGACCAGAAGCGAGATCGCCGGCCTGCATGGCGACGCCTTGAAGATCCGGATTCGGGCCAGACCGATCGATGGCGCGGCGAACGCGGCATTGATCGATTTCATCGCGACATGGCTTGGCGTTCCGCGCAAGGCGGTTAGAATCCTGCGCGGTGAGAAGTCACGGCAAAAATCAGTATCGGTAGCGGTTCAGGTTGATGCAATCGAGCGGCGGCTAATGGGGAACATCGGATGAATTATGGTTTGGAAAGCGGCATCACCCGGTTCAAGAACCGGCGTGACAGGCTGGTGAAGGTGGTCACTGCCTACAAGGAGTGGCTGGAGCACTACGCCGTGCCCGAGCCGGAGCAATTGCTGCGTCTGTTCGACCTGACCGAGACCTTGAAGCATGATCGTCTGATGGTGGCGTTCGTCGCCGAATTCAGCCGCGGCAAGACCGAACTGATCAACGCCCTGTTTTTCTCCGACTTCAAACAGCGCCTGCTGCCGTCGGATGCCGGTCGCACCACGATGTGTCCGACCGAGATCTACTACGATGTCGATACCGAACCCTATATCCGGCTGCTGCCGATCGAAACCCGCTTCCGCGACGACAGCATCACCGCGCTGAAGCGCCATCCGGTCGAATGGAGCACGATCAAGCTGGAGGTCAAGGACCCCAACGCGATGGTCACCGCGATGCGCAAGCTGGCGGAAACCAAGGTGGTGTTCAAGGTCGAGGCGCGCGCCCTCGGGTTATGGGACGAGAACGACCCCAATCTCGGTTACATGGTGAAGGACCCGGAACGCGTGGAGATTCCGGCCTGGCGCTACGCGATGATCAACTATCCGCATCCGCTGCTCGAATCCGGCCTGGCGATTCTCGACACGCCGGGCCTCAACGCGATGGGCGTCGAGCCGGAGTTGACCATTTCCTCGATTCCCAACGCGCATGCGCTGCTGTTTCTGCTGGCCACCGATACCGGGGTGACGCAGTCCGATTTCGAAATCTGGAACAAGTGGGTGTCGCGCCATTCCGGCCAGCATTATGCCGTGTTGAACAAGATCGACATGCTGTGGGACGACTTGAAGACGCCGGAGGAGATCGGCCGCACCATCCAGCGCCAGATCGAATCCACCGCCGCGCAACTGAATATCGCGGCGTCCAGTGTCATGGCGATTTCGGCGCAAAAGGCGCTGGTCGGCAAGATCCGCAACGATGCCGAGCTGCTCAAGCGCTCCGGCATCCAGGGTCTGGAAGTGATGCTGGCGCGGGAAATCATCCCCTCGCGCGAAAAAATCATGCGCGAATCGATGGCCCGCGAAATCGGCCCGCTGTTGTCCGAAACCCGCGAAACCGCGCACAACCGCATCCAGGCATCGCGCCAGAATCTGCTTGATCTGCAAGCCCTGTCGGGCAAGAACCAGCAGATCGTCGGCCAGATGCGGGAAAAAATGCTGTATGACAAACAGCTATACGACGAGACAACGCGCAACTTCACGGTCACCCGCAAAGTCGTCGCGCAGCAAGGTTGGGAATTGCTGGCCCGCCTCGACGACGACCGGATGGACAAGATCATCGAGGAATCGATGATGGCGATCAACGACAGTTGGACCACCGCCGGCCTGATCAAGGGCATGCATCTGCTGATCCGCCGGATGGGCGCCGAATTCGATTTCGCCCACCAACAGGCCGGCGGCATCAAACAACTGCTCAACTCCGCCTATCAGCGCTTCCATGAAGTGCATGGCCTGGAACTGTGCGACCCGCCGATGCTGGATCTGTCGCGCTATCGCGCGCGGCTCGACGAGTTGATGATCAGCACCCAGGAATTCTGCGCCGACCCGCTGAACATCATGCTGGAAAAGCGCTTCATGGTGAAGAAGTTCTACATCGCGCTGGTCACCCAGGCGCGCATCCTGTTTCAGCAGGTGCGCATCGAATCGGAAACCTGGCTGCGCCTGACCCTGGATCCGATCGTCGAGCGAATTACCGAACACAAGTCGCAACTGGAACACCGTCTGGAAAACCTCAACAAGGTGCACGCCAATCTCGGATCGATACAGGAGCGCACCGCTGTGGTAAGTCGCGAAATCGTCGAAATACGTGCTCAAGTCGAACAGATCGAAACCATCGCCAAGGAGTTTTCGCTGCTCACCGGCGTCGCTTTTCGGGCGCTGGAGTTGGCCCCCGGTCAACTCGCGCAGAACAAGTAAGCCGCGTGGGTCGGAAAAGCCGGCGCCTTCCGTCATCCCGCTCTACAGCAGAATGATGTCGTACTGCTCCTGGGTGAACAGACTTTCCACCTGTAGCGAAATCGGCTTGGCGATGAAATCCGACAACTGCGCCAGACTCTGCGATTCCTCGTCGAGAAACTGGTCGATCACCGTCTGCGAGGCCATGATGCGGTACTCGCGCGCGCTGAACTGGCGCGCCTCGCGCATGATGGCGCGGAGTATCTCGTAACAGGTGGTCTGCGCGGTCTTGATCTGGCCGCGCCCCTGGCAGGTCGGACAGGGTTCGCACAACACCCGGGTCAGACTTTCGCGGGTGCGCTTGCGGGTCATTTCGACCAGTCCCAATGACGTGAAACCGTTGATGGTCATGCGCGTGCGGTCGCGCGCCAGCGACTTGGTGAACTCGGCCAGCACGGCGTTCTTGTGCTCCGGATTGTCCATGTCGATGAAATCCAGAATGATGATGCCGCCCAGATTGCGCAGACGCAGTTGCCGGGCGATGCTCTGCGCCGCCTCCAGATTGGTCTTGAATATGGTTTCGTCGAAGGTGCGGCCGCTGGTGTAGCTGCCGGTATTGACGTCGATGGTGGTCAACGCCTCGGTCTGATCGACCACCAGATAACCGCCGGATTTCAGATCGACGCGCCGGCCGAGCGCCTTTTCGATCTCGTCCTCGACGCCATACAGATCGAACAGCGGCCGATCCGCCGTGTAATGGCTGATCTTGCCGGCGCCGTTGCGGGTGAATTCCTCGGCGAAGGACTGCATGCGCAGGAAGGTCTCGCGCGAGTCGACCAGGATGCGGCTGGTCTCCTGATTTGAGAAATCGCGCAGCACACGGTGCGCCAGATCCAGTTCCTGGTAGATCAGTTTCGGACCGGAGGTGTTTTCCGAGCGCGCCTGGATGGCATCCCACAAGGTGTGCAGGTATTCGACGTCGGCGGCCAGTTCGTCGTCCTCGGCGATGTTGGCCATGGTGCGGATGATGAAACCGCCATGTTCATCCACCGGCAGAACGCGTGTCAGACGTTGGCGCAACAATTCACGCTCGCTTTCGTCCTCGATCTTCTGCGAAATGCCGATGCGGGTTTCCTGCGGCAGGTAAACCAGAAACCGCCCGGCCATGCTGATCTGGGTCGACAGCCGCGCGCCCTTGGCGCTGATCGGGTCCTTGATCACCTGCACCAGGATGCTCTGGCCTTCATGCAGGACCTTCTCGATCGGCCGCGGACAGTTCTCGCAACGCGCCTCGACGATATCGCCGACATGCAGGAACGCGGCGCGATCCAGGCCGATGTCGACGAACGCCGACTGCATGCCCGGCAACACCCGGCTGACGCGGCCGAGATAGACGTTGCCGACCAGGCCGCGCTGGCTGTCGCGCTCGATATGCAGCTCCTGCACCTCGCCGAGATAGACCACGGCGACCCGGGTCTCCTGCGGGGTGATGTTGATCAGGATTTCTTCGGTCATAAGAATTCGAATCCCACGGTTTTCAATAATTCGGCGGTCTCGTACAAAGGCAGCCCCATGACGCCTGAATAGCTGCCGGACAAGTGTTGAACGAACAACGCCGCGCGCCCCTGGATGCCGTAACCGCCGGCTTTGTCGTAGCCTTCCCGGCTGTCCAGGTAGGCGGCGATTTCGGCTTCGGAAAGCGATTTGAACGTCACCACGCTCTCGCTCAGAACCACTTCCAGACGCCCCAGATGCGCCGCCGCGACGGCGGTCAGGACGCTATGCGCGCGGCCGGAATAGCGGCGCAGCATGGCCGCCGCCGCCGCGCGGTTTTCTGGCTTGCCGAGTATCTGCCCGTCCAGGGTCACCGTGGTGTCGGCGGCCAGGATCGGCCAATGCGGCAGGTTGCGCACGCTCTGCGCCTCCACCCCGGCCTGCGCCTTGACGCGCGCCAGGCGCAGCACATAGTCGGGGACCGGCTCGCCCGGCAACGGCGATTCATCGACATCGACCCGCCCGGGAGACGAGCGCAATGGCAGCACCGTCGGTTCCAGACCGATCTGGCGCAGCAACTCCAGGCGTCGCGGACTTTGCGAGGCTAGATAGAGCCGCTTGGCGGTCAAGGGATTGGAATGCGACAAGATGGCCATGGGCGGCGAGTGTAACCGCTGCCGGCTCTACTCGGCGCGTAGTGCCCGCACCGGATCCATGCCGGCGGCGCGGCGCGCCGGATCGACCCCGGCGGCGATGCCGATCAGCACCGCCACCGCTTCGGCGGCGAGCACATAATCCCAGGCCAGACTGACCGGCAAGGCCGGGATCA
>JAGUXX010000327.1 GCA_020061585.1 Betaproteobacteria bacterium
CCAGGCGGAGTCGGCGGGCAGTCCGCAGGCGGCCAGGATGTTGGCCGCCAGGCGATCGGCGCCGACGCCTTCCCCGCCCCAGTCGAACCGGGCGTGGTGGCCGGAGGCCCCGGATGGCGGCGCCAGCAGGGGAACGACATTGGTTAACGGCTGGCCTTCCTGGTCTCGGCTGAAGGTGAAAATCATCTGGCTCTCCTTGGGTTGCGGTTACCGGTGGGGGTCGGTCAGAGGGATTCCAGGAAGCGGATCAACGCCTGCCGCTCGACCTGGCGCATCGCCATGAACCGTTGTTTCGCCGGCTCCGCCTCGCCGCCGTGCCACAGGATGGCTTCCTGGAAACCGCGCGCGCGCTGGTCGTGCAGGAACATCGTGTGGCGGTTGCTGCGTTCGGTCAGGCCGATGCCCCATAACGGCGGCGTGCGCCATTCCTGATGCGTGGCTTCGCCGTCCGGCCGGCCGCTCAAACCGGGGCCCATGTCGTGCAGCAGCAGATCGCTGTAAGGGCGGATCGCCTGGTTGCGCAGGCGCGGGATGGGGTGGCTGTCGCCGGTCTTGAGGGTCTCCACATGGCAGGCGTTGCAGCGCGCCTTCTGGAACATCAACTCGCCGCGCTGGACCGCGGGATCGTCCAGATCACGCCGCGCCGGCACCGCCAGCAGTTGCAGATAGACCGTCAACGACCGCAGGAACTGCTCCGACATCTCCGGCTCTTGCGGCGTGCCGCCGTGCGGCGCCTTGCTGCAATCGGTCTGGTGCGGCAGACAATTCTCGACGCGGTGCAACGGGCTGGTGACGCCCATGTCGTTGAACGCCGCGCCGGCCGCCTGGGCGCGCAGACTGGGTTCGTTGGCCTTCAGGGAAAAGCGGCCCAGCACCCGCTTGCCGGTTTCCGGATCGGTCACCCAGTTGGGCTTGCCGGAAACCCCGTCCGCGTCGTTTTTCTGCTTTTCCGCCAAGGCCAGGATATCCCGCTCGGCGATGGCTTCCAGCAGACCGCCGCCGTGCACCGGCGGCGCGCTGCGCGCCTCGATCACCACGTCGGCGGGCAACGGACCGTGCGCCAACTGATCGATCACGAAGCGCGGCTTGCGCAGACTGTAGGCTTCGCCGTCGGGGAAGGCGCCCGGCACTTCCTCCCAGAAAATGAGACCGATGCCCTCGGGTTTCGCGCCGCCGACGGCCTTGTCGTGCAGTTGACCGTGGTAGCCGTCCGGGTCCTTCCAGCCGCCGTTGCCGTCCGGCACCGACAGGCGCAGGAACATGCCGATCATGGGCTGGCCGGTGACGTAGGGCGTCTCCACCCGACCGTCGCGGAAGTGACAGCCCTCGCAGGATTCCGCGTTGAACAGCGGCCCGACGCCGACCCGGCGCATGCCCTCGCCCGGCACGATCTTCAGGTCGGAGGCCTTGTTTCCGTCGCCGGGCAGGAACGGCATCTCGAACAGGCCGTCGCCTTCCTCGAACATCGCCTGATACTGCCACGGCAGATTCTCCGGGGGCTGCTCGAACGGCGCATAGCCGCTGTGAAAGGTCGTCATGTCGCCGCCGGACAGTGCCCGCGGGTCGGCGTTGTTGATCACCGACAGATCGCCGTCGCCATAGCCGGCGCGCCAGGCATATTCGGTTTTCCACCAGGCAAAACCGGCCGCGCCGAGCGATAGCGCGAGGACCAGCAGACCGATGCGTAGTAGCGGCGACTTCCCGCTCGCGTCGGAAAACAACCGCTCAGATTTTGCGATGTTCATGATTTTCAGCCCTTGTCGATTGTTCGGCCGCCGTCCCGGAAGCCCGCGCAATCCAATTCGAAATGTGTGATTCCGCCGCCTCGCGCGGCCGGATTGGTGAGTTTTCAGAACGCCCAGCGCGCCCCCAGCTTCAGCGATTCGTTGTCCCAGACCACCGCGTTGAGACGGGTGCTTGCATCACCGGCGTCGACGAAATGGACGATGTCCCGCCCCGCGCCGGCTCTGCCGCGCACTTTTTCCCAGCTCAGACTCAACCTGCCCTGCTTGCGCCAGGGCCGCGACCATTCCGCCTTGATGCCGCTGACGCGGCCATCGGAGCGATGCGTAAAGCTCTCCGGATGTTTGAATTCAGCGCGCAACGCCCAGTTGCCGCTGCCCTTGTAATCGACCCATTCCCGCCACGCCCCCAGGGTCAGCCCCCAACCCGCCGGCCAGGACAGCGCCAGATTCAGGTCCAGACGCGGCCCGTACCAACGCGCCGTATAGCTGCTTTGCGCATCGAACCGGCTGCCGGTCGGCGGCAGGCTGAAGCCATGGGAATTGGGCTCGGAAACCACTTGGGTGACCGTGCCAACGCGCAGATTCTGCTCATGCCAGGCATAGCCCAGACTGGCGCTCAAGGCATGCGCGCCGATGTTGAAACGCCGTCCCGCCGCGATGCGCAGATCCATCAACCCGGCATCGTCCGATTCGCCCAGCGTGCGCGACCACTCCTGGGTGCGGCCATCGCCGTCATAGTCCGAATCCTGAATCTCGCCGTTCAACAGCGTTGCGGCGCCGACTTCAGCGCTCAACAACCAGCCTTGCGCCGTTTCCGCCTCGCCCAGCACGCTGAACATCAGGCTTTTCTGCTTGCGCCAGATCAATTCGGACAACACATCCGGCTGGTTGTCGATGTCGGCGATGCTCCAGCGCAGATCGTCGCGGCGGGCGGCCAAGGCGGCGGTCAGGCGCAATTTCGGTCGGCCGTGGTCGACGTCCAGCGCCCGCGCCGGCGACGATACAGGCGCGCGGGCAAGCGGTAGCGGCGTCAGCGGCACGCGTTGGGCATCGCCGCCGGGGGTACTGGGAAACACCGACATTTCCAGCCCGATGCCGTGCGTCGCCGGCGTCGACCGCCGAATCGCTTGCAGGTCAATCGTCTCCGTCGGGTTGCCGGCTTGATCGAATACCCGCATCAGCATCCGCGCCTCGGCGGCGCCGGAGATCAGCAAGGGTGCAAGCAGAAGCGGGAGATAGCGAACACTCATGGGCGCGCCCCTGGCCGGCTCAGCGCCGCGTGGAACGGCCGCTCGGAGATCAGCACCAGATGCGCGTGATCGCCGGTTCGGCCGGAGGCTTCCAGCATGTCCCGCTCGGCGGTGGCGGCCAGCCAGCG
>JAGUXX010000313.1 GCA_020061585.1 Betaproteobacteria bacterium
GGCGGCCTTGCCGTCCGGGCGCCCATAGCTGGCCAGCAGCTTGGCGTTGCCGGCCATCCAGGTCGGCGTTTCGCGCAGGGTCTCGCGCAGTTGGCCGTTCAGCGGCGGGTCGAAGGCCAGCGCTTCCTCGACCAGCCGGGGCGGCAGCGCCAGCACCACCTGGCGGGCGGCGACGATGGCCGTGTCCTGGCCGTGCTGGAAGTGCAGTTCGATATGGCTGCCGTGGTCGATCAGTCGCGTGAGCGCATGATCCAGATGCAGGCTGGCTTCCGGCAAGCGCGCGGCCAGGGCGTGGATCAGACTGGCCGCGCCGCCTTCGATGCGGCGGGCGCCGCCGTGCAGGTCTTCGAACGCAATCTGTTGCGGCGGGCTGTCCGCATCCTTGAGACTGAGCAGCGTGCCGGTTTCGTGTTGCGCAAAGCTGACCAGACCCAGCGCTTCGATCAGACGCGTCATGCGCGGCTGGCTTGCCGGCCAGTACCAGGTGGCGCCCATATCCAGTGCCAGGCCGTTGTTGCGCGCGACTTTAGTGTGCATGCGACCGCCGAGCCGATCCCGCGCCTCGAACACGGCACAGGCCAATTTTTCGGCGCGCAGGCTGTTGGCCAGCGCCAGGCCGCACAGGCCGCCGCCGATGATGGCAATTTCCAGCATGGTATTTCCCCCGGGATAGATGACGATGCAATACCCGCAGCAATATCCGTTCCAAGCGGGCGAAATCGGTGAACTTGTACCGCCGGCGCGGCACGCGCGCGTGGCGGACCGCTTAATAAACGGGTATGGGTGTGTGAGCTTTGCGACGCGGTGTGAGCGAAGTAATCGCGTTGACCGGTAGGGTGCGCCGTGCGCACCGTCTGTCGGTGGCGGTGCGCGTGGCGCACCCTGAAAAATCGGCTTGGGTGGGGTTGCGACATGGTGTGAGGCGGGTGTTGCAAGCTGCCTGCCGGGAATTGCGATTGACAACGCGCTGTGTTTATATTGATAATGATTCCCAACAAGTGTGAATAGGCGCGGTCTTCGGCGTGGTTGCCGGCTGCCGCTCAACTTGCGTTGTACATGAATACCCCGACGTAAAATCATGGAGCATTGCGCTAACGCAAACTCGTGACTATGCTTCGGAAGGTACCCATGCCGAACATAGGGTTTGTTCCGGTCATCGGGTAGCTCAGCCAGCCAGCCAAGCCCATTCGGGCCAGCCAGCCAGTCGGATGAACCATTTACCGCTGGATGTTTTGATGTCTCTCGTGGCTGGCCATTTCCCGGTTTTCTCCCGCACCCGCGCCGTGAGTTGCTCCGAGCGGAGCGGCGCATGAACGCTGCTCGCGAATTCGATATGCCGGCCCTGCTCGGGCTGCGCGAACATCTTTTCATCGTCCATCACCTGCCCGGGCGGATACGTCTGCGGCTGGGCGCGGCGCTTTGGGGCGCCGCCGCGCGGTTCGAACGAGAGCGCTTCCAGGGGTTGCTGAATGGCCTGGAGGGCATACGCCAGGTGCGTGTCAATCCGGCGGTGGCGTCGGTGGTGATCGAGTACGACCCGCGCCAAGTTCCGCCCGCCAGTTGGGAAACCCTGATCGGCGGCGACGCGGAGATGGCGGCGGCGATTCTGCGGCAGTGGCTGACGCGCCATGGTCAGTTGTTGCACGACACACTCAACGACAAGGAGTAAGTGATGAGCGAACACGGCAGGTCCGGGCAAGCGCCCGGTCAAGGTGGAGAGGGTGGTCAAACCATGGGCGGCCAGGGCATGGGCGAGCAAGGCCAGGCCCAAGGCCGTGGCGGCATGGCTGGACAAGCGCCCGGTCAGGACGGCATGGCTGAAATGGCCGGCATGGGCCAAGGCCGGGGCGGCCAGGCCGCGCGGGACGCCGCGCCGAGCATGCATCAGGGGCAGGCGTTTGCGCCGCCATATCCGCCGCAATTTCCGCCGCAATATCCACCTTATTTCTCCGCGCAGCAGGGCATGCCCTATTGGTCGGCTTATGCCGCGCCGCCGATGCCTGGTTATCCACCCGGCATGGGGCAGGCGAATGGTCAGGTGCATGGCCAGATGTCCGGGCCGCAAATGGCCGGGCAGGGCTCCGGGCAGCGCGCGGCGAACGGCATGGCGCAGGCCATGCAGGAAATCGCCAACGGCGGCAGCGGTTTGTCCAGCCTGACCAAAATGCTCGATTTCGACGACACGGATTTCTGGAAAGGCGCGCTGGTCGGCGCGGCGGCGGTGCTGTTGCTGACCAACGAGAACGTTCAACGTGCCCTGTTTCGTGGCGCGGTGAAGGGCCGCGACGCGGTCGAGGAGGGGGTCGAGAAGGTCAAGGACGGCGTCGAAAAAGTGAAGGAGAAAGTGCATTCGGCGAAGGAGAAGCGTGATGAGTGATCACTATCTGGTTCCGGTCAGCTACAGCGGGACTTATCTGCCGGCTGCCGCCATGGGCGAATCCCATGCCTGTGAAACCCTGATCAATATGGCCCTGGTCGGCGCCGTGGTGGGCGGATCGGCCGCCGCCGCGCAGAACGCCTTGGGTATGAAACGGGACGAGATCGAGTTCGGCGAGGCGCTGCTCAGCACCGGCCGCACCGCCAT
>JAGUXX010000284.1 GCA_020061585.1 Betaproteobacteria bacterium
CGCGCCGGCGCGCGCGCCGACGCCGGCGGCGCTATCCAGATCGGCCGCCGCGCGCGCCGTGGTGTACCAGTAGTCGCGCTGCATCGCCTCGTTTTCCTCGGCGATCACCGCGCAGGACAGACTCTGGCGGGAGGTCGGATAGCCGCCGGAGAAGCCCAGCGAATTGGCGTAAATGAATTGCGACACCTGGCTGGACAGCGAGCCGCCCTCGGAATTGCTGATGCGCGGGTCGACGTTCAGCGCCGCAGCTTCGCATACACGCGCCAGTTCGGCGGCCTGTTCGACATCGATGTTCCACGGGTGATAGAGATCGAGTTGCGGGATCAGCGCTTCCAGCGCATCAACGCGCGCCAGCAGATCGGGTTCGGCCAGGCCGGCGCAGGTGTCCTCGGCGGTAAAGCGGGCGATGCTCAGCGCCTTTTCCACGGTGCGCGCCAGCGCGTCGGCGGAAAAGTCGGAGGTGGAGGCGTGACCGCGCCGCTGGCCGAGATAGACGCTGATGCCGATGCCCTTGTCACGGTTGTGCTCGATGGTTTCGATCTCGCCATGCCGGACCGACAGCGACAGGCCGCTGCCCTCGGAGACTTCCGCCTCGGCGGCGGTGGCGCCGCCGGCCTTGGCCAGATCGAGCACCTGGGCGGCGAGACCTTGCAGGGTCGAGCGCGAATAACTGAACGGGTAGTTGGCGTTTTGGGGATTGGACACGGCTGAACCTGGGAAAATCGACAAAGCCGTTATGATACCAACCCATACGCCCACGTATTTGCCAACTCGTTCGCCAACGCGTTCGGCCAGCATAAGCGGTGGAGCGCCAACTCACTCGATGACCTTACAGCCATGCACTATCCCGATCCAGACGATGCGAACGATACCGACGACGAGCAGGACTTCGTCAGCAAGAGCCAGCGCAAGCGGGACAGCACCGCCTTGCAGGATCTGGGCAAGGAGTTGTTCGAGCTGTCGCGCGACCAGTTGAAGAAAATGGATTTGCCCGAATCGCTGCTCGACGCGCTGCTGGAGGCCAAGCGCCTGACCAGTCATGGCGCCATGCGGCGGCAGATGCAGTTCATCGGCAAGGTGATGCGCGATATCGAAACCGAACCGATCCTGCAACATCTGGCGGTGATACGCGGTGAATCCAACCTCGCCAAGGCGGCGTTCCATGCGCTGGAAAACTGGCGCACCCGGCTTATCCAGGACGACGCCGCGTTAACCGAGTGGCTGGCGGCGCATCCGCAAACCGATGTCCAGCAATTCCGCCAGTTGATCCGCAATGCGCGCAAGGAAGCGGCGGAGGCGAAGCCGCCCAAATCCAGTCGGGCACTGTTCAAGCTGTTGCGCGAACTCGGCGAAGGCAAAGCGTGAAAGCGTGATTCTCGTCACGCCGGTCGAGATGCCGACAGTGCGCTTGAGAAGTGGTGTCGGTATTTTTTACAGAGTGGGTGAAAAAAACCCAATTGAATGCCTTAAAGCCTCACAGCCTTCCGCCAGCTTCGATGCGGAGGCGTTGTTCTAGACTGGCCGGCCGGGTGGCACGCGGCTTGCTGATGTCAGCTACGCTCCCATTCAAACAACTACGTGCCGCACAAACCAGACAACCTCGATCCGCAAGCAGGCGAACCAGGGGCTCGGACATTCCTGAGCTACTCGGGCGTGCTGAACCGACTGCTCGCGGAACTGGGGGGGCGCCAAAGCCTGGATGAAAGCATCGCCGAGCTTCTGTCGCTGGACCCGGTGTTGGCCTTGCGCGCGCTCGAGGTCTACGCCCAGCAGCATGCCGGCGACTCGCTGCGCGGCTTCAGTTACAAGGATCTGCTGCCCGGACTGGATGTCCGCTCGCTGAAGAGTATCGCCACCACCGCCGCCACCGAGCGCTGCACCCGCGGCGTTAGCCCCGGCCGTCAGGCAAGCTGGCGGCTGGGGTTGCGTTGCGCGGCATTGAGTCGCGTGTTGGCCGAGAAACTGCATTATTCGAGTCCCGACGAAGCCTGGTTGGCCGGTATGCTGGTCTGGCTGCCGGCGTTTTCCGACGTCTTCGATGCCGCGCCGCAAGCGGCTCGGGTAGCCGCCCAGGCGGCGCTCGATCGCCTGCCGCTACGCAGCTTCCTGGCCGATGCGCTGCGCTATCTGGATACGTCGCCGGCGCGCTTGGTCGATGCGGCGCCGCTGGTGCAAATGGTGGTGGCCGCGCATCACTTGGTTAGACTAAGTCCATCCGAATTCAGCCGTAAATCGGAAAACTCGCTATTGAATACGTTATTCTTGGCGACAAAAGACGACCATGAAGCGGTTCAAGACATGCTGATGCAGGCGGATCGGGCGGTAAATGCCGTTACCGAGCGATTTCGACTTGAACAAGCCAACATCAATCCGGTTGGCGATCTTGCCCTTGAACTGATTCGCTACAACCAGCTTGAACTTGCCGCCAGCGCCATGCAGGAAAACCACGAAACCGCCATACTCACGCTGGCCAATCTGCTTGCCAGCCATGAAGGTTTGGCCGACCCGATCTATCTCAAGCTGAATCGGCGCACCAGTTTTCTCGAAGCCCGGCCGCTCGGCGAGCATCCCTACGCACCGTTGTCGATCCGCGTCGAAGGCAGCAAGACCGCCGCCGTTCGCGCCTTCTTCACGCGGACCCCGGTGATCGTGCTGGAAAGCGCCGGCAAGGCCGCAGCCGTCCTCGATCTGCAATTGATCCGCCAGGCGGACGCCGATGGACTGGTCGCGATTCCGGTCGGTGAATCGGACAGCCAGGGAGTCTTGCTGGTGTGCGGCAGCGCCTCGGCGTTGTCGGCGGTCGCCGAAATGCCGAAACATTACGCCAGGATGGGTGAAGTGGTCGGGCAGGCGCCACTGACCGGCATCGTCATCGAATCCGAGCCGGATGCCGATCAGCAAGCCGACGCATTGCCGACGCGGGTCCGCCGCGCCGCGCATGAGATCAACAATCCGCTGGGCATCATCAAGAATTATCTGGCGATACTCAAAGTCAAGCTGGGCGATGACGCGCCGATTGCCGACGAACTGCGGATCATCTACGAGGAGCTTGATCGCATCGTGCGCATCGTCCGCGATCTGGCGCGCGACCCGGACGCCGCCGCCGCGCTGCCGGAAGCGGCCGATCTCAACGCGTTGATCCAGGATCTGGTCAAAGTCACCCAGCCGACCTGGCAGAGCAAGGGGGTACAGGTGACGACCCGGCTCACCTCGGGGCTGGCCGGATTGTCCGAAGACCGCGACAAGCTGAAGCAGATCGTGCTCAACCTGCTGCTCAACGCCATCGAGGCGACCCCGCCGGATGGCGCGGTGCGCATCGAAACCGCGGCGCTGTCGAACCACCGTCATGAAAATTTCATCGAAATCGTCGTCGCCGATTCCGGCGCCGGCATGCCCGCTGAAATCGCCGCGAAGATTTTCGACCCGCTCGATACCGCCAAAGGCGACGGCCATGCCGGGCTCGGGCTTTCGATCGTGAAATCGCTGACCGAAGCGATGCAGGGCAGCATCATTTTCAAGACCAGTGCCTCCGGGACGACATTCCAGATATTATTGCCGACTAATTGATCGGGTTATTGCTTTCGACATATCCCGGCCGACCAGTCCTCAGACAACTCGAAGGGTTAACTGATGTTCGGTAACGCGGCGCCCAAGTCCAGCCAGACCTTGATCAGCCTGCTGATCGTCGAGGACGAGCCGCGCTATCTGGAAAGCACGCGTCTGCTGCTGACGCAGCATGTGCAGCACATCGACACCGCACTGACCGCGCGCCAAGCCTATGCCCTGCTGGCGGCGAACCACTACGATCTGGTGTTGCTCGATCTGCGCCTGCCGGACGGCAACGGCCATGAAATCATGACTCACATTCGTGAGCATGCCCCCGACTGCCGGGTGATCATCGCCAGTGGCGACAGCGAAATCGATTCGGCCATCCAATCCCTGCGTCTCGGCGCCTACGACTACCTGCGCAAGCCCTACGAGCCGGAAGAACTGATCAATACCGTGCGGCATGTCATGCGCAAGCTTGAGCTGGAGCGCGACAACCAGCGCATGGCGCAACAAATCGAACAGTCGGAACAGTGGCATCGCTTGCTGGTGAACACCTCGCCGGACATCATCTACACGCTCGACGCCAAAGGCCGCTTCACCTACCTCAACGACAGCGTCGAACGCACCCTGGGCTACATGCCGGGCGAGCTGATCGGCCGCGACTACACAACGCTGATCGCCGAGGAACAACTGGATGTCGCGTTGTATCACTTCAACGAGCGGCGCACCGGCGATCGCGCCACCCGCAATTTCGAAGTCATGCTGCGGCGCAAGGATGATCTGCTCAGCAGTCTGACCGAGCGCACTTCCGAACATCGGGTGGTGGTGGAACTGTCGGCCATGGGCATGTACCGGCCGAGCAGCCTGGGCATGGGCGAATTCCTCGGCACCTATGGCGTCGCGCGCGACATCAGCGCGCGCAAGCAGGCCGAGGCGACCATCACCTTCCAGGCCTACCACGATCTGCTGACCGGTTTGCCCAACCGTTCACTGTTCAAGGACCGCCTGGGACAGGCGATGGTGCATGCCAAACGCCATGGTCAGACGATGGCGACGCTGTTCCTCGACATGGATCACTTCAAGGTGGTCAACGACACCCTTGGCCATCTGGTCGGTGACGGTCTGCTGCAAGCGCTGGCGCAACGGCTGCGTGGTTGCCTGCGTGAGGGCGATACCCTGTCGCGCATCGGCGGCGACGAATTCATGCTGCTGCTGCCGCACATCCGCTCGCGCGACAACGCCGCCTATATCGCGCAGAAGATCATCGCCTCGCTGAAGCGGCCGTTCAATATCGAGGGCCATGAGCTGTTCGCCGGCATGAGCATCGGCATCGCCATCTATCCCGATGATGGCGACAACATCGAAACGCTGATCAAGCATGCCGATATCGCCATGTATCACGCCAAGGATCATGGCCGCAACGACTACAAGTTCTTCACCCAGGATCTGCACAAATCGTTTACCGGCCGCCTGGCGATCGAAAACGAGATGCGCCATGCGCTGGACAAGACCGAGTTCGAGGTGTTCTATCAACCGCAGGTCGCGGTCGAAAGCCAGCGCATTCGCGGCATGGAAGCGCTGATCCGCTGGAACCACCCGACCCGCGGCATGGTTACGCCGAACGACTTCATCCCGATCGCCGAGGAATCCGGCCTGATCACGCCGATCAGCGAATGGGTGTTGAACGCCGCCTGTCACCAGGCCATGCTCTGGCGCGATTCGGACCTGCCGCCGATCAGCATGGCGATCAACCTGTCGCCGCGCCAGATCGAGCATCCGCAGTTCGTCGACAAGTTCGTCCACGCGCTGCACAAGTTCATGCCGGACGGACATGGCATCGAAATCGAAATTACCGAAAGCACGCTGATGCGCGACATGGACGGCGCGGTCGGCAAACTGCGCAAACTGGCGGACATGGGGGTGGAAATCTCCATCGACGATTTCGGCACCGGCTATTCCTCGCTATCCTACCTGAAGAAACTGCCGATCAACACGATCAAGATCGACCGCAGTTTCATCCACGATCTGACCGGTCACATGAACAACGGCAGCACCATCGTTGCCGGCATCGCCGCCATGGCCAAGGGGCTGAAGCTGAAAGTGGTCGCGGAAGGCGTGGAAACCCGGGAACAGCTCGATTACCTGCAAACGCTGGGTTGCGACACCTATCAGGGTTTCTACTACAGCCGGCCGGTGAACGCCGAAGCGGCTACCGAGTTTCTGGTAAACCCCAAGGTGTAACTGACGCCCCGGCTTTCCGGGACAATGGCGGCTTTCGTAGCCGCGATCAGAATCAAGGTTCATGTCCCACCACCGCCTCAGCGCCGACACCATGACGCCGCGCACCAGCCTCAGCCAATGGCGCGCCGCCTGGTCGTTGTTCCCATACGTCTGGCAGTACAAAGGCCGGGTCATCGCCGCATTCGGCTTGCTGATGTGCGCCAAGGTGGCCAATGTCTCGGTGCCGCTGGTACTCAAGGAAATCGTCGATCGTCTGCAACATCCCTCCCCCGAAGCCCTGCTGTTGCCGCTGATCTTCGTCGGTCTGTACGGCCTGCTGCGCTTCGGCAACACCGCCTTCACTGAACTGCGCGATGCGCTGTTCGCCCGCGTGCTGCAACGCGCCATGCGCGGCGTGATCCACGATGTGTTCCAGCACCTGCATGCCCAATCGCTGCGCTTTCATCTGGAACGCCGCACCGGCGGGCTGGCGGTCGATATCGAACGCGGCGCGCGCTCGATCCGTTTTCTGATCAACTTCACGCTGTTCAACATCGGCCCGACGCTGCTGGAGATCCTGATGGTGGCCGGCGTGTTGTTCGTCAAATACGACCCCTGGTTCGGCGCCATCACCTTGATGACGCTGGTGGTGTATATCGCCTACACGGTGCTGATCACCAACTGGCGTTTGCAGCACCGGCGGGCAATGAACGAGGCCGACGCCGCCGCCAACTCGCGCGCCGTGGACAGCCTGTTGAACTACGAGACGGTGAAATATTTCAACAACGAGCAATACGAAGCCGACCGCCTGAAGGACGATCTGCGTCGCGCCGAAGACGCCTCGGTGCAGAGCGAAATCTCGCTGGCCTGGCTCAACGCCGGACAGGCTTTCATCATCGCCATCGGCGTCACCGCGATGATGGCGCTTGCCGCGCAAGGCGTCGCGAAGCAGACCATGACGCTGGGCGATCTGGTGCTGGTCAACGCCTACCTGATCCAGTTGTTCATCCCGCTCAACTTCCTCAGCACCGTCTACCGCGAGATTCGCAACGCCCTGACCGACATGGAAAAACTCTTCGGCCTGCTGCACCGACCGCCGGAAATCATCGATGCCGCCGACGCCA
>JAGUXX010000250.1 GCA_020061585.1 Betaproteobacteria bacterium
CGGCTTCGGAAATTCCATGGCGAGAAATGATTGCTCTGCGGAATCGACTTGCACATGGTTACTTCTCCATAGACAAGGATGTGCTGTGGAATCTGCTGAAGGACGATTTGCCATTGACCCTGGATGGACTCATCCGCCTGCGGAATAGCTTGGCCCAAGGAACTGACAATGAGTAGCGTCAAAAAAGGCTACACCCGCCCCCTCGACCTGAATCACGGCCGCGTCGACATGAGCCACGGTGGCGGTGGCCGGGCGATGGTGCAGTTGATTACCGACCTGTTCGCCAAACACCTGGGCAACGAATTTCTCGCTCAGGGCAACGACGGCACCTGGCTGCCGGCGGGCAATGGCCGGCTGGTGGTATCGACCGACAGTCATGTGGTGTCGCCGCTGTTCTTTCCCGGCGGCGACATCGGCGGCTTGTCGGTGCACGGCACGGTCAACGATGTCGCGGTGATGGGCGCCACGCCGCTGTATCTCACCGCCGGCTTCATTCTGGAAGAAGGCTTTCCGCTGGCCGATCTGGCGCGCATCGTCGAGTCGATGGCGCAGGCGGTGGCGGAAGCCGGCGTCAAGCTGGTGGCCGGCGATACCAAAGTGGTCGAACAGGGCAAGGGCGATGGCGTGTTCATCACCACCACCGGCATCGGCTTCCTGGCCGATGGCATTCATCTGTCCGGCGATTTGGCGCAACCGGGCGATGTGTTGCTGGTGTCCGGCACTGTCGGCGATCACGGCATGGCGATCATGTCCAAACGCGAAAACCTGTCGTTCGACGCGCCGATTCTGTCGGATAGCGCCTCGCTCAACGGCCTCACCGCCGCGATGCTGGCTTCAGGTGCTGCGATCCGCGTGATGCGCGACCCGACGCGCGGCGGTCTGGCGGCCACCATCAATGAAATCGCCCACCAATCGGGCGTCGGCATTCATCTGGATGAAGCGGCGATTCCGGTGCAGCCGGTGGTGGAAGCCGCCTGCGAACTGCTCGGCCTCGATCCGCTCAACATCGCCAACGAAGGCAAGCTGATCGCCATCTGCGCCGCCGAGGACGCCGACACCCTCCTGGCCGCGATGCGCGCGCATCCGCAGGGCCAAAACGCGGCGATCATCGGCAAGGTCGTGGAAGACGCCAACGCCTTCGTGCAGATGCAAACCCGCTTTGGCGGTCGGCGCATGGTGGATTGGCTGAGCGGCGAACAACTGCCGCGCATCTGCTGATCTGCCAACAAACCTATGCCCACCCTGCCCAGCGTTCTGGTCGTCGATGACGAAATCCGCTCGCAGGAAGCCCTGCGCCGCACGCTGGAAGAGGATTTCGAGGTCTACACCGCTTCCAGCGCCGTCGAAGCGCGGGCGATCCTGGCGCGGGAAACCATCCAGGTGGTGCTCACCGACCAGCGCATGCCGGAAGTCAGCGGCGTCGAACTGCTGCGGGAAGTGCGCAGCGAATGGCCGGACGCGGTGCGCATCATCATTTCCGGCTACACCGACAGCGAAGACATCATCGCCGGCATCAACCAGGCCGGCATCTACCAATACCTGCTGAAGCCCTGGCATCCGGAACAACTGCTGCTGACCCTGAAAAGCGCGGCGGAACTGTACCGGCTGCAACGGGAGAACCGTCAGCTCACGCTGGAATTGCGTACCGCCGAGCCGGTGCTGCGGCATCAGGTGGGCGCGGCACGGGCGCGGGTGAAACAGGCGTTCGCGCTGGACAACATCGTGCGCGCGCCGGACAGCCCGATGAGCGCGCTGTGCGACATGGTCGAACGCGCCGCCCGTTACGACGTGTCGATCCTGCTGTCCGGCGAATCCGGCACCGGCAAGGAGTTGCTGGCGCGCGCCATCCACTACGCCAGCCACCGCGCCGAGCAGGCGTTCATCGTCGAAAATTGCGGCGCATTGCCCGATACGCTGCTCGAATCGGAATTGTTCGGCCACAAGAAAGGCGCGTACACCGGCGCATTCGAGGACCGCATCGGCCTGTTCCAGCAGGCACATGGCGGCACGCTGTTCCTCGACGAGATCGGCGAGACCTCGCCGGCGTTCCAGGTTAAATTGCTGCGCGTGCTGCAGGAAGGCGAGTTCCGCCCGCTCGGCGGCAACCGCACGCAAAGCGTCGATGTGCGGGTGATCGCCGCCACCAACCGCGATCTGGAGGCCGAAGTCAAAGCCGGCCGCTTCCGCGAAGACCTGTACTACCGCCTGGCCACCGTGCCGATGCGCGTGCCGCCGCTGCGCGAACGGCGGATGGACATTCCGCTGCTGGCCGAAAGCATCCTGCGCCGCGCCGCCGACCAGTTGGCGCGGCCGGTGGAAGGTTTCGCGCCGGAAGTCGCGCCCTGCCTGCAAGCCCACGCCTGGCCCGGCAACGTGCGCGAACTGATGAACGAAATCCAGCGCATGCTGGTGCTGTCCGACGGCCCGCGCCTGGGCGCCGAACTGCTGGCGCCGCACATCCGCCTGTCTGGCCTGGCCGACACGCGGCTCACCGAAGCGGAACAAACCGGCGGCGACTTGAAAGCCCGCGTCGATGATCTGGAAAGCCGCATCCTGCGCGAAGCCCTAGCACGCCATCACGGCAACATCAGCCGCGTCGCGCGTGAAGTCGGGCTGTCGCGCCTCGGCCTGCGCAACAAGATGACGCGCCTGGGACTGGAATAGTCGGCGTGACGACGGATACCCGGCTCAACCTGCTCTGGCTGCAATCCGGCGGTTGCGGCGGCTGCACGCTGTCGCTGCTGAACGCCGAACAGCCGCATCTCTACGCACATCTGGAGCAATCCGGCATCCGCCTGCTCTGGCATCCCAGTCTGAGCGCGGCCAGCGGCGGCGCGGTGCGGCAACTGCTGGCCGACTGCGTCGAGGGGCGCCAGCAACTGGATATTCTGTGCGTCGAAGGTTCTTTGCTGACCGGGCCGAACGGCAGCGGACGCTTCCACATGTTGTCCGGCACCGGTCGGCCGATGATCGAATGGGTGCGGCAACTGGCGGCGCGGGCGCGGCATGTGCTGGCGGTGGGCAGTTGCGCGGCATTCGGCGGCATCACGGCGGCTGGCGGCAATCCCAGCGGCGCGGTCGGCCTGCAATATGACGGCGATCAGCTCGGCGGCCTGCTCGGCCAGGGCTTTCGATCCGCTTCCGGCCTGCCGGTGATAAACATCGCCGGTTGTCCGACACATCCCGGCTGGGTGCTGGACACGTTGCTGGCGCTGGCGCTGCAACGCTTCGACGCGGCCGACCTCGACCCGCTCAACCGGCCGCGGTTCTATGCCGACCATCTGGTGCATCACGGCTGCCCGCGCAACGAGTTCTACGAGTTCAAGGCCAGCGCCGAAAAACCGTCCGACCAGGGCTGCATGATGGAACACATGGGTTGCAAGGGCACCCAGGCGCACGCCGACTGCAACACGCGTCTGTGGAACGGTGCCGGTTCCTGTCTGCGCGGCGGCTACGCCTGCGTCAGTTGCACCGAACCGCATTTCGAGGAACCCGGCCATCCGTTCGCGGAAACGCCGAAGATCGCCGGCATCCCCATCGGCCTGCCGTCGGACATGCCGAAGGCCTGGTTCGTCGCCCTTGCCGCGTTGTCCAAATCGGCAACCCCGAAACGGGTGCGCGAAAACGCCGTGGCGGATCACACCGTCATCACCCCGGCGGTGAAGAAGACCGGCTTGAAGGGATGAACAGAACATGAGCCAACTCATCGTCGGCCCGTTCAACCGCGTCGAAGGCGACCTCGAAGTCAGCCTGGAAATTGCCGAGGGCCGTGTCGTCTCGGCACAGGTCAACTCGCCGATGTATCGCGGCTTCGAGCAGATTCTGGCCGGCAAGGCGCCGGCCGATGCACTGGTCATCGTGCCGCGCATCTGCGGCATCTGTTCCGTCTCGCAAAGCCACGCGGCGGCCAGCGCGCTGCGCCATCTGAGCGGTCACGAAATGCCGCCGAATGGTCGGCTGGCCACCTGTCTGATCACCGCCTGCGAAAACCTGGCCGATCATCTGACGCATTTCTATCTGTTCTTCATGCCCGACTTCGCCCGTCCGGCGTATCGCAAGCGTCCTTGGTTCGCCCGCGCCGAAGCCCGCTTCAAAGCCGAGACCGGCGCGGCGATGAACGAGGTGCTGCCGGCGCGCGCCGAGTTCATGCATCTGATGGGCCTGATGGCCGGCAAATGGCCGCACACGCTGAGCCTGCAACCCGGCGGCAGCGCCAAACCGCTGACGCAGGCGGAAATACTGGGCCTGATCACGCTGCTGCGCGGCTTTCGCAGGTTTCTCGAACGCCATACTTTCGGCGACGCGCTGGAAAACATCGCTGGCCTGACCAGTCTGGCGGCGCTGCAACGCTGGCGCGCGGGCAAAGCGAGCGATCTCGCTTTTTTCCTCGATCTGGCGGACGACCTGAAACTGAATAGCCTGGGACGCGCCGAAGACCGGTTTCTCAGCTACGGCGCTTATCAGAGCGGCGACGGGCTGCTGTTTCCCAGCGGCGTCTGGGACCGCGTGCCGCACGCGCTGGACAGCCAGGCGATCAGCGAGGATGTCAGCCATGCCTGGATGGCCACCGGCGCCACCGGCGAACCGCTGCCGCCCAGCCACGGCCTGACCCAGCCCAGCCCCGACAAACCCGATGCCTACACCTGGTGCAAAGCGCCGCGCTATGCCGGGCAGGTCATGGAAACCGGCGCGCTGGCGCGACAAATGGTGGCCGGCCATCCGCTGATCCGCGAACTGGTCGCCACTTCCGGCGGCAGCGTGCTGGCGCGCGTGCTGGCGCGACTGCTGGAACTGGCCATCGTGCTGCCGGAAATGCAACGCTGGGCAGCCGCATTGAAGCCGGGTGAAGCCTGGTGTCATGACGAAAAAATGCACGAAAAGACCCGCGACAAAACGCATGACCGCCTGCCCGAAGACGGCAGCAGCGTCGGTTTGGTCGAAGCCGCGCGCGGCGCGCTCGGCCACTGGCTGACCGTGCGTCACGGCCGCATCGAGTCGTATCAGATCATCGCCCCGACGACCTGGAACTTCTCGCCGCGCGACCGGCGGGAAACGCCCGGCGCGCTGGAACAGGCGCTGGTCGGCATCGAAATTGAAGACGGCGAGGACACCCCGGTCGCCGTGCAGCATGTGGTCCGCTCGTTCGACCCGTGCATGGTGTGTACCGTGCATTGACGATTGTCATGCAAGCCGCATTGCCCAGCCCACTCACCGCGAAAGCATGAAATTTGCCAAGGCGCGGGCCAATTTCGTCAATTATGGCAAAGCAGACTTGTCAACTTTGACAGAAATCAATTCGACAAGCGCGCAATCCGCGCTGCGCAAGCAACGCGGCATTCCTTGCCAACCTATAGCCAACAAGGCTTCACAAGCCAACACAATAGTTTTCGCATGATTGGCACAATAATTGCTCACTATTGCGGACATTTTTTTCTCAATCTTGCAAATAACGACTGACATCAACCGAACCGCCGACATCAGACGCATTTCACGACCAGTTACTGGATTTCACCAACGTAACCACAGCATCAGTGTTTCTTGCGCATCGCATCATTTACTGCATTAAACGGGAGAAAATCATGGTCATTGCATGGACAAACGACTTGAATACGGGAATTGATGTCATCGACAAGCAACACCGGAGGATCGTGGACTACATCAACAATCTGGAGATCGCTCACACCAATCAAGACAAGTTGATTATTGGGCAAGTTCTGGATGATCTGGTGGACTATACCTTGTCCCATTTTGCGTTCGAGGAAAGCCTGCAAGAAGAAGCGGATTACAAATTCTGCAAACCGCACAAGAAGGTGCATGAACTGTTCGTCCGACGTGTAAACGAGTATGTGGAAAGATTTAAATTGGGCGATGACGTTACCGCCGAAATCCACAAACTGCTCAGCAACTGGCTGATCAACCACATCAAACGGGACGACGCGGATTACGTATCGGCGGTAAAAGCCAACATGATCGGCATCATTGCGGAAAAAGAAAAAAAGCAGAACGCAGGCTGGTTCAAGCGCTTCTTCAAGCCCTCAGCGCCGATTTGATCGTGACACACCTGGCCTTCGTGAATGCAATACGACAGCCCAAGAGCCTGTCGGACCTTGGACTCGTCGGCTGCAAAGTCCCGGGGGGTATAAGCGGGAAACCGGTCGCGACGACCCCTTTCATCCAAGTGCGCGACACCAAGGTGAACTGCGGCGGATTGCCGTACCGGTTTCTTGGTTCATCGTTGTCGGGTCCGCCGCGCCATGCCGCCTCTCCTGACAAATGCAACAAACAACCCTGACGCGGACTTTATATAAATGCTGTAATTTCAATTAGTTAACATCCAACAATAGCGGGCATATATATTGCTTAAAGCCCCTACCCAGGCTTCGGCCTTTTTTCTTGCCTAGTTTTATTAGCATTTTATTATTTACTAATTCATGACTACTCCCAGCCAAACCATCTCGCCCCTGATGCTGCTTTGCAGCTTGGTGCTTTCACTTTCGGTTCAAGCCGGTACCACGCCCGCCATCGCCACCGGCAAAATGCTGGGCGATACCTGCGCTTCCTGCCACGGCACGCGTGGCAAGAGTTTCGATGAATACATGCCCTCGCTGGCCGGCATCGAGCGCAAGCAGTTGATCAAGGCGATGCAGGATTACCGTGGCGACCGCCGCGCCAGCGTCGTGATGAACCGCATCGCCAAGGGCTATACCGACCCCGAGATCGAAGCCATCGCCGATTACTTCTCACGCATCAAATAGGAACCGCCATGCCCCTGACCCGACGCGAACTCATCCGGGCGATCGGCGCTGGCGCGCTGACGCTGCCGTTATCCGCACTTCCCTTGTCCGCCCTCGCCAAGACCCGCGACCGCACGGCCCACGTGGTCATCGTCGGTGGCGGCATCGGTGGCGCAACCGCCGCCAAATATTTGCGTCTTGCCGCGCCCCAGCTGCGCATCACGCTGGTCGAGCCGGAAAAACGCTTCATGACCTGCCTGCGCAGCACCGATGTGGTGGTCGGCCATATGACGCTGGACGACATCACTTTTACCTACGATGCGCTGCGCGCCAAGTACAAGATCAATGTCGTGCATGACCGCGCCATCGGTTTTGATCCGAATGCCAAGACCGTGCAACTGGATAAGGCCGGCAAGATGTCTTATGACCGACTGATCGTGTCGCCCGGCATCGACTTCATCTACGGCGATGTCGAGGGCTACCATCGCGAAGCCGCCGAAACCACGATGCCGCACGCCTGGAAGGCCGGCGCCCAGACCTTGCGTCTGCAAAAACAATTGCAAGCCATGCCGCAAGGCGGCACGTTTGTGCTGGTGGCGCCGCCGAATCCGTTCCGCTGCCCGCCCGGCCCCTACGAACGCGCCTCGCTGGTGGCCGAGTGGTGCCAGCAGCACAACCCCGCGGCCAAGGTGATCATCCTTGACCCGAAAGACGCCTTCACCAAGGACGTACCGTTCAAGAAAGCCTGGGAGCGCCTGTATGGCTACAACACACCGAATTCGATGATCGAATGGGTGTCCGCCAGCAAGGGCGGCAAGGTGAAACGGGTCGATGCCGCCAGCAAGACGATCCACGCCGAAGCCGGCGAGTTCAAGGCCGACGTGATCAACTATATCCCGCCGCAGCGCGCCGGCACCCTGGCGTTCCGCATGGGCTTGACCAACAAGGACGGCTGGTGCCCGGTGAACCGGCGCACCTTCGAGTCGGAAATCGTCAAGGACGTGCATGTCATCGGCGACGCCGTTGTCGGCGACACCATGCCGAAATCCGGTTACTCCGCCAACTCGCAGGCCAAGGTGGCGGTGCAGGCCATTGCCGACCTGCTGGCCGGGCGCGAGCCGGGCGAACCTTCAATGATCAACGTTTGCTACAGCCTGGCCGGACAGAACTACGGCGTTTCCATCGCCGACATTTTCAAGGTCGTCGATAACCGTATCGTCAAGCTGCCCGCGTCCGGGGTTTCGCCGATCACCGACTCGCCCGCCCAACCCCTGCTCGAAGCGGTGTACCAGCGCAACTGGCACCGCACCTTCGCCAACGACTGCTTTGCCTGACCACCAATGACCCGTTCAACTCTACATTCCCCCCTGACCGCCTTGAAAACCGTGGCGCTTGTGTTGTTCGCCGGCGTCTGCGGCTTCGCCCAGGCGGCAGCCCACACCCCTGTAGCGCCGATGCCCGAATGGGAAGCGGCACAACTGGAAGAAGCCCTGGCCAACGTCTCCAACGGCAATGCCAAGGAAGGCGAGCGTCTCAACCATTTCCTGTATTGCTCGGCCTGCCATGGCGACAACGGCAACTCGCAGTCGCGAAATTGGCCCAGCCTGACCGGCCAGAAGCCCGACTACATCATGAAAACCCTGCTCGACTATCAGCGTGACATGCGCCGCGACCATTACCGCAAAGCCTATGTCATGAATCGCATGAGCCAGTTGCTGAGTCCGCCGCAGATGGCCGATCTGGCCGCCTACTACGCCCAGCAGCCGGCGCCGGTCGTACCGCCGCAGACCGACCTGAAACTGGCCAAACTCGGCGCCAGACTGGCGTTGCAGGGTGATGACAAGCGTGGCATCACCGCCTGCGCCGCCTGCCACGGCGAGCACGGAGAATCCGGCATCACGCCGGATACCCCGGCGTTGGCCGGCCAAACCCCGGAGTACTTCATCCAGGCCATGCAGATGTACAAGGCTGGCATGCGCACTTCCGACATCGGCGGCGTCATGCGGATGTTCGCGAAGAATCTGAGCGACCGGGACATCACCGTGTTGGCGCATTACTACGCCAGCCTGGGCAGCAGAACAGCGGCCCGCTGAACAGGCTTTCAAGCCAGGATCGCATTCTTTTACATATATTTGATTGATTCGACCCTGGTTGTCGGCGGGCGCCAACACCACGCTATTCTTGCGCGGCGCACGCCTGCGCTTCGTACCACATGGCGTTGAGCACGGACAGCATGACGGCGGCGGAGATGCCGAGAACCCAAGCGAAGTACCACATGTGAGATTCCTTTCTCAGTAAACGGAATGATCGTTGGCCTGGATGTGCGCCAAGGTGACCTTGCCGCGCATCACCCGGTAGGCCCAGCCGGTGTAGCTGATGACGATGGGTGTCATGATCAGCGCCACCCAGAACATGACATCCAGGGTGAACTTGCCGGAGACGCAATCCCAGGCGGTGAGGCTATGGCTGGGTGTGGAGCTGGACGGCAGGACGAAGGGGAACATGGCGACGCCGGCGGAGAAGATGATGCCGAGCATGGCCATCGAGCTGGCGACAAAGGCGGCAACACCCTTCAGCTTCGCGGCGAAAGCCATGCCGGCCAGCACGCCGATGAAGCCCAGCAGCGGGAAGGTCCACAACACGGGGAATCTGGAGAAATTGGCGAGCCAAGCACCGTCTTGCAACTCCACCACCTTGTCCACCGGGCTTTGCACCGCGCCGGCCTCCGGGCCGGAGATCAGGATATAGCCGGGCAGGTCCGGGAGCATCAGGCCGCCCACCGCGAAGCTCAGCAGGGTCAGCATGCCGAACAATTGCGCGGCGATGCGGGCACGGCTGCGCAACACCCCTTCGGTGCGCACGATCAGGTAGTTGGCGCCGTGGAAAGCGATCATCGCCAGGCTGACCACGCCGGACAGCAGCGCAAACGGGTTGAGCAGCGCCCAGAAGGTGCCGGTGTAGATCGAACGCATATCGTCGTCGTAGTGGAACGGCACGCCTTGCAGCACGTTGCCGAAGGCGACGCCGAACAACAGCGCCGGCACGGCGGAGCCGACGAAGATGCCCCAGTCCCAGGCGCCGCGCCAGATTGGATTGGCGACCTTGCTGCGGTAATCGAAGCCGACCGGTCGGAAGAACATCGCCCACAGTACCGCCATCAGCGCGAAGTACATGCCGGAAAAGGCGGTGGCGTAGACCAGCGGCCAGGCGGCGAAGATCGCCCCGCCGGCGGTGATGAACCAGACCTGATTGCCATCCCAGTGCGGCGCCACGCTGTTGATCAGCACGCGCCGCTCGTCGTCGTTCCGGCCGACAAAGGGCAGCAGTGCGCCCATGCCCATGTCATGTCCGTCCATCACGGCGAAGCCGACCAGCAGCACGCCAACCAGCAGCCACCAGATCAATTTGAGGGTTTCGTAATCGAACATGTCAGACCTCCTTGCCGGAACGGGCCGCGGCGACAGCGCCATGCGGCAATGCGCCACCCGACTCATGGTGATAACCGCCGGTTCCCAGGCTGGATGGCCCCAGGCGGGCGTACTTGAACATCAGGAACAGCTCGGCGATCAACAGCAGGGTGTAGAAGGTGATGAAGCCGCCGAGCGACAGCAGTATCTCGTTCGAAGTCAGCGTGGAAGCGGACAGATGCGTCGGCAACACGCCATACACCGTCCAGGGCTGCCGCCCCATTTCGGCGACGATCCAGCCGACCTGGGTGGCGATCCAAGGCATCGGGATAAACCACAATGCCCAGCGCAACAACCAACGTTTGTGCTCGAAACTGTTCTTCGCCGAAGCCCAGAAGGCGATGGCGAACAACGCGATGAAGGCGAAGCCGAGGAACACCATGATGCGGAAGCTCCAGAACAACGGCGCGACCGGCGGGATGGCGTCATCCACGGCCTTTGCCAGCATTTCCGGCGTCGCCAGCGCGACATTCGCCGTGTATTTTTCCAGCAGCAGGCCATAGCCCATATCCAATTTGTGCGCATTGAAGATTGCCAGCGCTTCCGCGTCTTCCCGGTTCTTGCGCAGCCGATCGAGCGCGCCAACAGCCAGTACACCGCTTTCGATGCGCTGCTTGAGCGTGACTTCCAGCCGGTCGATGCCGGGCAACACATTGTCCGCCGAACGGGTGGCGATCAACCCCAGCGCGTAGGGAATCTTGATCTCGGCGTGGTTGGCGCGGGCTTCCTCGTCGGGGATGCCGAACAGCACCAGTCCGGCCGGCGCCGCTTCGGTGGTCCACATGCCTTCCATCGCCGCCAGCTTGGTTTGCTGATGTTCGGTCACCGCGTAACCGGATTCATCGCCCAGCACCACCACGGACAAGGCGGAAGCCAGACCGAAGGCGGCGGCGATGCGGAACGAACGCCGCGCGAACTCCAGATCGCGGCCCTTGAGCAGATACCACGAGGAAATCCCCAGCACGAACACCGACGCGGTGACGTAGCCGGACGACACGGTATGCACGAACTTGGCCTGCGCCGCCGGGTTGAACACCAGATCCCAGAAGCTGGACATTTCCATGCGCATGGTGATCGGGTTGAACTCCGAGCCGACCGGGTTCTGCATCCAGCCGTTGGCGATCAGAATCAGCACCGCCGACAGGTTGGAGCCGATGGCGACCAGATAAGTGACGGTCAGATGGCCGACTTTGCTCAACCGGTCCCAACCGAAAAAGAACAGGCCAACCATGGTCGATTCCAGAAAGAACGCCAGCAACCCTTCGATGGCCAACGGCGCGCCGAAGATATCGCCGACGTAATGCGAGTAGTACGACCAGTTGGTGCCGAACTGAAACTCCAGCGTCAGGCCAGTGGTGACCCCAAGCGCGAAATTGATGCCGAACAGCTTGCCCCAGAACTTGGTCATGTCCCGGTAGATGGTCTTGCCGGTCATCACATACACCGTTTCCATGATCGCCAGGATGAAGGTCAACCCCAGCGTCAAAGGGACGAACAGAAAGTGATACAGCGCGGTGATGGCGAACTGCAAACGCGCCAGGTCTACGGTGCCTGGATCAATCATGGCTGGAACTCCTGGGAGGGGTGGGTGAATCGTAAGGCGTGCCGGTCAAGTGTTCCGCCACCGTATCGGCGATCACACGCTTGTCCGGCGCATGCGAGAAAAAGGCCCACCACAGCGCGTACAGCAACACGCATTTGAGGATCAGGGCAAAGGTGATTTCCCGAGTCAGGGAAGTGCGCGCAAATCGGCTTTGAATCGCAGTTCTGGGCATGCCGCGTCTCTCCCGCGAGATGGTTTTCGACGGATCGAAAAAACGCCTCCCGGACTTGCGTTCGGGAGGCGGAAAACATACGGAAAACCGTATGGAAGCGAGTGACACTCTATCTATGGATCAAGGTGTCCGGAATTAGGCAAATTGTCGCGCGGCGGAATGTCGCAGGGTGTGGGTGAGGGCGTGGGCTGATCGCGACTGTCAAGCCGCCTCGCCGCGCAGCCGCCTTGCCGCCGCCACCATATTCGCCAGCGCGGCCTCAGTCTCCGGCCAGGCACGGGTTTTCAGGCCGCAATCCGGGTTCACCCACAGCCGCTCGGGCGGGATGCGCGCGGCGGCCTTGCGCATCAGGCTGACCATCGCGCCGGTTTCCGGCACATTCGGCGAGTGGATGTCGTACACCCCGGGGCCGATTTCATTCGGATAATCAAAGCTGGCGAAGGCATCCAGCAAGGCCATGTTGGAGCGCGCCGTTTCGATGGTGATCACGTCGGCGTCCAGCGCGGCGATGGCGGCGATGATGTCGTTGAATTCGGCGTAGCACATGTGGGTGTGAATCTGCGTGGCATCGGCCACGCCGGAGGTGGCCAGCCTGAATGCCCGCACCGCCCAGTCGAGATAGGCCGGGCGTCGCGCCAGACGCAAGGGCAAGGCTTCGCGGAAGGCCGGTTCATCAACCTGGATGACGCCGATGCCGGCGCTTTCCAGATCATGGATTTCGTCGCGCAGGGCCAGGGCGATCTGCAGCGCGGTGTCGCGGGCCGGTTGATCGTCGCGCACGAAGGCCCATTTCAGCAGGGTGATCGGACCGGTGAGCATGCCCTTCATCGGCTTGCGGGTCAGCGATTGGGCGTAGGCGCTCCAGGACACGGTCATCGCCGCCGGACGCGCCACATCGCCATAAATGATCGGCGGTTTGACGCAGCGAGAGCCGTACGACTGCACCCAACCGTTGGCGCTAAAGGCGTAACCGTCGAGTTGCTCGCCGAAATATTCCACCATGTCGTTGCGCTCGGCCTCGCCATGGACCAGCACATCCAGCCCCAGACGCTCCTGCACCGCGACGACCTCGGCGATCTCGGAGCGCATCCGGGTTTCATAGTCGGCCTGGCTGAGCGAGCCGGCCTTGTAAGCGCGCCGCGCCGCGCGTATCTCGGCGGTCTGCGGGAAGGAGCCGATGCTGGTGGTGGGATAGGCTGGCAGTTGCAAGCGCGCGGCTTGGGTTTCGGCGCGTTGAGCATAGGCTGCCGCGCGCTGGCCGTGTTCCGGGCGGATCGCCGCGATGCGCGCCCGCACCTCGGGACGATGCACGCGCCGC
>JAGUXX010000018.1 GCA_020061585.1 Betaproteobacteria bacterium
GGGGGCGGCCAGCGGCGGCGCCGCCCAGGCGCAAACAGTGTTCATGCTGCGGCCCAGGCCCGCCCCCAAGACCACCGGCTACAGCATCGAGATCGATGGTCAGAACCTCGATTACCGCAACGGTGCGCCGCAATGGGCGAACTTCGTCTGGCCGAGCGGCGGTGGCGTCCCGGGCGCCCGCATTGTCGCCACCACCTTTGACGGTCGCAGCCTCGACATCCTCAACTTCCCGGGCCGATACGGACTGGAAAAGATGATCAACTCGGCGCAGCGCATGCGCCAGCCCGATGGCACCTTCCGGCTCAGTTGGGGCAACCAGGATGCCGTCGTGACGGTGGATCTGCGCATCATCAGCAGTCCCCAGGCCAAGGCTGCCCCCCAAGGCGACGCCGAAGCCAGGCGGGGGCTGGGCGGCACCATCCCGCCACCGACCATCGCCGGCGCCGCTGATCCGGTGCCGGCCGAACCTGGCGCCCAGTCCGCCTCCGAGATCGGAGACGGGCAATGAGCGGCGCCACCTGCTTCGGCAAGCTGCCCACCCGGGGCGATTTCGTCAAAGGCCCCAGCCAGCACCAGTTGATCGGCATCCTGGATCGCTGGATGTCGGCCTGCATGGAGTCGCTGTCCGAGGACCCACGCTGGAAGCTTGCCTACGACCAGGCCCCCAGCGTCGACTTCGTGTTTGTCGGGGCGCGCAACCGCACCTCCGTGATCGGCCACCTGCGGCCCAGCCGGGACGCCTCCGGACGGCGCTTCCCGTTCCTCACCGCCGCCACCATCGAACGCGACGATCTGCTGATGCTGCGTTGCGCTCCCGCCGGACTGACCCACCCCTTCAACGTCCTGCGCGAGGCGGCCCAGGCCGGCACCGACGGCGCCGACATCGCCGAGATACTGGCCAGGCTCGAGGAATTGAACAGCGGCGCGGATTTCGATCTGGCGCTGCAATCCGATCCCCTCGGCCATTTCGTGCGTCGCACCAGCCTCGCCAGCTTCGCCGAGATGCTGGCGTTCGAGGCGGCCACGGAACAGGTGCGCCGCATCATTCTGGCGATCGGCCTGCTGCTGCGACCGGTGCTCGGCAATGCCAACGCGGCGATTGACAAGGCGATCAGCTTGCCGCTGCCCGGAGACGACCGCTATCGCGACCTGGTCGCCGGCCTGTGGCTGTATCTCGTATCCGCCTTCCTGCGCAACACCGCCTTGGAGTTGCAGGTGCTCATGGCCTCTGCTCGCCAGTCGGCGCGGATGGTCATCGGCTTCAACGGCGCCTCGTCCCGGACCCTCCTGAACATGCTGTCGCCGGAATCGTCGCCCGAGAGCGCCATCGACCTGTTCGACCCGGAATGGATCGACGAGCATCACGACCTTGCCCACGACTACGGCGTCGCCAAGTTATCCAGCTACCTCGGCCAACCGGCCATGACGCTGGAAGCCGCCATCAAAACATTCAGAGAAGTATTCCTGGGGGAATGAGCATGACACTCCGATCCAGCGTCGCCATGTCGTCCATGTCGTTTATCCTGCTGGCCGTGCAAACCTGCGCGCATGCTGACACGCATAGCAACACGCAACCGCCGGCTCCGCCGATGACCGCCGGCAAGGCCATCGTCTCCGGCACGGTCCCGGACCAAGCCTCGCGCAACGCCATCCTGGGCCGCATGCGCGACCTTTACGGCGCGGACGCGGTCGTCGATCGCCTCGAAGTTGGCGGGGTCATCCCGCCGCCGAACTGGACCGAATACATGCGCAAGCTGCTCGGCCCCAACCTGAAGCAGGTCCGGCACGGCCAATTGACGGTCAACGGCACCCAGATATCCGTCCAGGGCAACGTAGCCAACGAAGCGCAGCGCCAACAGATCGTCAGCGACATGGCGACCGTGCTGAACCCGACCTATACGGTCGACAACCGCCTGGCCGTGGACAGCGGCCAGTCCCTGCTCGACAACACCCTGTCCAACCGGGTCATCGAATTCGAAAGCAACTCGGCGCAACTCACACCGACGGGCATCGCCATACTCAACGAGATGGCGACCGCCATCGTCAAGCTCGACAACCCGCGGCTCCAGGTTGTCGGCCATACCGACGGCAACGGTAACCGCCTGTCCAACATCGCCCTCAGCCTGGCCCGCGCGAACGCGGTTCGCCACTACCTGATCGGCAAGAACATACCCGCGTCATCGATTACCGCCCTCGGTGCCGGCCCCGACCAGCCGGTAGTCGCCAACGACACCCCCGAGGGTCGCGCCAAGAACCGGCGCATCGAATTCAGACTGATCGACTGAGCCGCCTAGGAGGCCTGTCGGACTTTGGTCGTCGATAGCGAAAATCGACCCCGCCGAGGCCGTTTTTTGCCGGATTCGCCGCCGCATGGTTATTCCATGGGGCAAGAAACCGGTAAAAAAGGGGCCGGCGCGGTCGATTTCCCGCTTATACCCCCCGGGACTTTGCAGCCGACGATTCCAAAGTCCGACAGGCTCCTATACATTGCCGCCCGGCTCGACGCCGAGCAATTCCTCCACCCGCGACAGGGTGGTATCGTCCTTGACCACTGTCCGCAGCCAAACGTGCAACGGCATGTCACACCACTTGGCCGCCTTTTCCGCGAGATAGGCCACCGGGCTATGGGGCTCGGTCCGCTTGAAAAAAGCCGCGATCTCGTTCAACTGCCGCAACGCCTGTTCGCGCGACTGGATCGGGCCGGCGTGCACCAGGCCGACTGGCCGTGCCGCCTCGGCCACCGGCTCGGCACCGCCGGTCTGTGCCCCAG
>JAGUXX010000303.1 GCA_020061585.1 Betaproteobacteria bacterium
ACCCGCTGCCGTATGGGGTATACGGCAAGGGACCGCAACGACGCATGGCGGAAAAAGCCGCCGTTTTATGGGCTGGATAGCGTGCAACACCACACTAGAACGGGATGTCGTCATCCATGTCGTTGATGCCGCCGGCCGCCGGCTTGCCGCCGCGCGGCGCGCTGGGGGCGCTGGAACTGTTCGATCCGCTCGATCCGTACTGGTCGGCTGGCGGCGCATCGTAATCGGCCATGCCGCCACCGCCGCCGCCGCTACGCCCGCCGAGCATCTGCATGCGATCGCCGCGGATTTCGGTGGTGTAGCGGTCGTTGCCGTCCTTGTCCTGCCATTTGCGTGTGCGCAGACTGCCTTCCACATACACCTGGCTGCCTTTTTTCAGGTATTGGCCGCAGATTTCGGCGACTTTGCCGAAGAACGCCACCGAATGCCATTCGGTGGCTTCCTGCATGTCGCCGTTGCGGTCCTTGTACTTGTCGGTGGTGGCGACGCGCAGATTGGCGATCGCATCGCCGCTGGGCATATAGCGCATTTCCGGATCGCGTCCGAGATTGCCGATGATGATGACTTTATTGACCGATGCCATTTAGTTGCCTCCTTGAAGTAGATGTCGAATGCCTTCCTCGTCCCAACCGGTCTGCGCCACTTTCAGCAGCACCGAACCTTCGTCGGGCAGCACGGTGACCGCCTCGACGCCGGTGAACACGGTGAGTCGGGTCGCCAGCCGTTGCGCGTCTTCGGCGGAGAGGGTGCCGATGTGGAACATCTGGGTCTTGACCCGCGGCGGCGGGGTCATGCGGATCGCCAGCGCCAGCCAGATGGCCATCAGGCCGGCGCCGAACGCAAATACCACGCCGAAGCCGTGATGCTGCGCCAGCCAGCCGCCGGCCGCGCCGCCGAAGAACAGGCCGAGCGCCTGTGAGGTGTTGTAGACGCCCATCGCCGTGCCCTTGGCTTCCGGCGGGGCGATTTTCGAGACCAGCGACGGCAGGCTGGCTTCGAGGATGTTGAAGGCGACGAAGTAGGCGAACAGCGCGGCGACCACGCCCCAGAACGCATGCATCGAGAACGCCAGGCCGATTTGCGCCGCCAGCATCAGCGCGATGGCGGCGACGAAGACATGTTTCAGGCCGCCGTGCTTCTCGCCATAGATGATCGCCGGCACCAGCAAAACCAGCGAGCCGAGCAACACCGGCAGATACACCCGCCAATGCTGTTCGGCCTCCAGGCCGCCATCGACCAGCGCGAACGGCACGACGATGAACATCGCCATCTGCGCCGCGTGCAGCGCGAAGATGCCCCAGTTCAGCCGCAGCAATTCCGGTTGTCGCAACACATCCTTGAGCCGCGCCGGGCTGGTTTCCGCGTCGGAGTGAAATGCCGTCTTGCCCGGATTCGGGGTGACGAACTTGACCACGAAGATGGCCAGCAGCGCCAGCACGCCGGTCAGCGCGAACATGCCGGGCACGCCGATCCAGCGATAGAACACCGGGCTGGCGGCCAGCGAGAAGGCGAACGCCAGGCCGATGGTGCTGCCGATCATGGCCATCGCCTGGGTGCGTTTTTCTTCCCGCGTCAGGTCGGCCAGCAAAGCGGTGACCGCCGCCGAGATGGCGCCGGCGCCTTGCAGCGCGCGGCCCAGCAACACGCCCAACAGATCGTCGGCCGAGGCGGCGAGGAAGCTGCCGAGCACGAAGATCAGCAAGCCGACGATGATCACCGGCTTGCGGCCGTAGCGATCCGAAGCCATGCCGAACGGGATCATCAGGATCGCCTGGGTCAGACCGTACATGCCCAGCGCCAGGCCGACCATGGTGTGGTCGTCGCCGCCCGGCAGGGTCGCCGCGTAGAGCGCGAACACCGGCAGAATCAGGAACATGCCGAGCATGCGCAGACCGAAAATGCCGGCCAGCGAAATGGCGGCGCGACGCTCGGTGGCGGTCATCGGGTTGGAATCGGAGCGGGGCATGATGGAAAAATGGCGGTCCTGGCGGTGGCAAACGGGGCGATGCGCGATCATCAACGGCCCGCCATATTAGCCGCTTTCGCGCCGGGTTCCGAACCCCGAATTCGGGTTTTGCGGTTGGCTGTCGCGGACTGTGAGCCAAATCATTGTTTTTTTTCGTTCGCGGCAGATTTGCCGCGCAAAAGTGGACTTTGCGGCAGGGATTCCGGCACAATCGCCGCCGTTTCCACAACTGACAGTTCGTCGAACCGCTGTCGAGTTGAATACAGATGAATCGCAAACGATCGTCCAAAAAAACCGCCGCCGAAGCTGACGCCGACTCTTCCAGCAAGAGCCCGGCCAGATCGATTCTGGTATTGCACGGCCCCAATCTGAATCTGCTTGGCGTACGCGAACCGGATCACTACGGCGATCAGACGCTGGCTGAAATCGATGCGGCCTTGATCGAACAGGGCGCGGCGATCGGGGTCGCGGTGAGCTGTTTTCAGAGCAACGCCGAACATCTGCTGATCGAGCGCGTGCACGCCGCGCGTCTGGACAATACCGCTTTCATCATCATCAACCCCGCCGCTTTCACGCATACCAGCGTGGCCTTGCGCGACGCGCTGGCGGCGGTGGCCATCCCGTTCATCGAAGTGCATCTGTCCAACGTCCATGCACGCGAGGCCTTCCGCCGGCATTCGTATTTTTCCGACAAGGCGGTCGGCGTCATTTCCGGACTCGGGGCAAGCGGTTACCTGTTCGCCCTGGGCTATGCCCTTCACGCTTTGGAGGATTGATACATGGATTTACGCAAGCTGAAGAAATTGATCGACCTGGTGCAGGATTCCGGCATCGCCGAACTGGAAATCACCGAGGGCGAAGAAAAGGTGCGCATCACCAGCAAGCTTGCCGGCCAGACGATGTATGCCGCGCCGCAACAGATGTACGCGCCCGGTCCCGCGCCTGTCACCAGCGCTTCGGCCGTCGCCGTGGTCGATGCGGAACCGGCGCAACCTGAAGGCCATGTCGTCAAATCGCCGATGGTCGGCACCTTCTATCGCACGCCTTCGCCCACCGCCAAAGCGTTCGTCGAGATTGGTCAGACGGTCAAGGCCGGCGAGACCTTGTGCATCATCGAGGCGATGAAGTTGATGAACGAAATCGAGTCGGATGTCGCCGGCGTCGTCAAAGCCATCCTGATCGAAAACGGTCAGCCTGTGGAATACGGTCAGCCGCTGTTCATCATCGGGTGAAAAGTGAAAGGTGACTCGCCGCTGCGCGGCTTCAGTGAAATGTGAGCCCGCCTTCACGTTTCACCAGCGGCGTAGCCGCTTCACCTTTCACCCTTTACAGGGATTAATCCATGTTCGAAAAAGTTCTGATCGCCAATCGCGGCGAAATCGCTCTTCGTATCCAGCGCGCCTGTCGCGAAATGGGCATCAAGACGGTGGCGGTGCATTCCGAGGCCGATGCGGAAGCCAAATATGTGCGTCTGGCCGATGAGTCGGTATGCATCGGCCCGCCGCCTTCCGCCAGGAGCTATCTGCATGTGCCGTCGATCATCGCCGCCGCCGAGGTCACCGACGCGGAAGCGATTCATCCGGGATATGGCTTCCTGTCGGAAAACGCCAATTTTGCCGAGCGGGTGGAAAATTCCGGTTTCGTGTTCATCGGGCCGCGCCCGGAAACCATCCGTTTGATGGGCGACAAGGTGTCCGCCAAGGAGGCCATGAAGGCTTCCGGCGTGCCTTGCGTGCCGGGCTCCGATGGGGCGCTGGGCGAGGACCAGGATGAATGGCTGCGCATGGCCAAAGATATCGGTTATCCGATCATCATCAAGGCGGCCGGCGGCGGTGGCGGACGCGGCATGCGCGTGGTGCACACCGAGGCGGCGCTGATCCAGGCCGTGCAGATGACCCAGAACGAAGCTGGCGCGGCATTCAACAACCCGGTCGTGTACATGGAAAAGTATCTCGGCAACCCGCGCCATATCGAGATTCAGGTGCTGTCCGACACGCACGGCCATGCCATCCATCTCGGCGAGCGCGACTGTTCCATGCAGCGTCGCCATCAGAAGGTGCTGGAAGAAGCGCCGGCGCCGGGGCTGGACCCCAAAGTGCGCAACAAGATCGGCGAACGCTGCGCCGAGGCGTGCCGCAAGATCGGCTATCGCGGCGCCGGCACGTTCGAATTTCTCTATGAAAACGGCGAATTCTTCTTCATCGAGATGAACACCCGGGTGCAGGTCGAACATCCGGTCACCGAATTCATTACCGGCGTCGACATCGTTCAGGAAAGCATCCGCATCGCCGCCGGCCTGCCGTTGGCCAACACCCAGAAGGAAATCCACTTCAAGGGCCACGCGCTGGAATGCCGCATCAATGCCGAAGACCCGCATACCTTCATGCCCTCGCCCGGCCGCATCACGCTGTATCACGCGCCTGGCGGTCCGGGGGTGCGCGTCGATTCGCACGTTTATCAGAACTATCTGGTGCCGTCGCATTACGACTCGATGATCGGCAAGCTGATCACTTACGGAGCCACGCGTGAACAGGCCATCGCCCGGATGCGTATCGCGCTGTCGGAAATGATCGTCGCCGGCATCAAGACCAACATTCCGCTGCACCAGGAGTTGCTGGTCGATCAGGCGGTACTGGATGGCGGTTACAGCATCCATTACCTGGAAAACAAGCTGGGCCTGAACAAGCATTGATGCGCAATTCAGTCCGCGATTCGATTTCAGATCGTCATCCCGGCGTAGGCCGGGATCCAGGGGGCTTGGCGATGGCGCTGGACACCGGCATGCGCCGGTGTGACAAACCCGGTTTATGGTCATGTCCTGGGTCTCCCTGAAACTGGCCGCTTCCGGCGAAGCCACCGAGACGCTGGCCGATGCGCTGATGGAAGCCGGCGCGCTGTCGGTGTCGATCGAGGACCGCGATGCCGGCACCGCTGCCGAACAAGCCCAATTCGGCGAGCCTGGCCTGGACGATCCGAAAGCCTGGCAACGCAACTGGGTGGTCGCCTTGCTGGAATCCGATACCGATGTCGATGCCTTGATCGCCGGCCTTGATCTGCCGGCGGATATCGAGCGCCAGGTCGAAGCGGTGGCCGAGCAGGACTGGGTGCGCCTGACGCAATCGCAATTCGAACCGATCCCGATCTCGGCGCGGCTGTGGATCGTGCCGTCCTGGCATGTCGCCGCCGATTTTGTAACGACGCCGGAGGCCGTCGTGCTGGAACTCGATCCGGGTCTGGCGTTCGGCACCGGCAGCCATCCGACCACGCGGTTGTGCCTGAAATGGCTGGAAGGCAATCTGCGGCCGGGCGAGACCGTGCTCGATTACGGTTGCGGCTCCGGCATTCTGGCGATTGCCGCGAAAAAACTCGGCGCCGGCCGCGTCGTCGGCACCGATGTCGACGCGCAAGCGATCACCGCCTCGCGCGACAATGCCGAACGCAACCAGGTCGAAGCGGCCTTTTGTCTGCCGCAAGCCTTGCCCGACGGCGAATTCGACGTGCTGATCGCCAACATCCTGACCAATCCACTGAAGGCGCTGATGCCGTTGCTGGCCGGGCGCACAAGAAGCGGCGGCCGCATCGCCTTGTCCGGCATCCTCGCCGAACAGGCCGACGAGCTGATGGCGCTGTACAACGCCCGGTTCGACATGCGTACATGGGCGGTGGAAGACGGCTGGGTTTGCCTGGCCGGCGTCAAGCGCTAGTTTCGTCGCATGCAAACCACCTGCCCCGAATGTCGTACCACCTTCCGGGTCAGTCAGGATCATCTCGGCGCTCGGCGCGGACTGGTGCGTTGCGGAAACTGTAACGCGGTTTTCAACGCCTACGACACGCTGCTGCCGGAACTGGAAACACCGCCGGATGATGCCGCTGCCCCGCCGGCGCCGGACCGGCCCGAATCCTCGCATGCCGATCTGATTGATGTCGTGCGTTCCGTACCGGCCCGGATCGAGCATGATGCGGCGCAAACGGTCGCTGAAGCACCCGTGAAGGTGCCGAAGACGCCGATCGAAACGCCGGTTGCGCCAGTCGAGGAAGCTGTCGACCAGGCCGCCGCGGACTCGACGGCTGAAGCGGAAACACTCGTCGTCCCGCCCGACGCGGCAAACCCGGTTGGCTTGGCGCCCGCGCCGGACATTCTGTATGAGCCGATGTGGCCGACCCGCGCCAGGTCGGTACGTACCTGGAAGTTCTGGCTGTATCTGCCGTTGGCGCTTGGGCTGGCGGCTTTGCTGGTCTTGCAGCTCGCTTATTTTCTGCGCGCCGAACTGGCCGCCGCCGCGCCGTTCACCCGTCCGACGCTGGAGGCGATGTGCCGACCGTTGAATTGTGAGGTGGCTTTGCCGCGTCAGTTGCAGCAATCCGCCATCGCCGCGTCGGCGCTGGAACATGATCCGGAAAACAAGTCGCGAGTCAGCCTGACCGTGTTGCTCGCCAATCGCACCGCCCAGACCCAGGCCTGGCCATCGATCTCGCTGACCTTGAGCGATGTCCGGCAAGCGCCGGTGGCGCGCCAGGTATTTCGACCGCAGGTCTATTTGCCGAAGGACACGAACATCGCCGCCGGCATCGCCGCCCAGGTCGAGCGTGAGATCCGCCTGAATCTCGACATCGGCAATCTGGTCGCCTCCGGCTATGCGCTGGGACTGAGTTACCCATGAACCATGAACCGGGTGATTGTCGGGTCCGGGTTTGCCCGGTATAGTCCCGCCCGCTATCTTTCTCGCGGGAGAGCGCCGGATCCAAACCGGCCGCCGAAGGCGCAACGCCACCCGCAACCGCTCAGGCACCATGGACCGCGAGGATGGGCAACTCTGGAGAGCGCCGCGTACTTGAAATCGCGGCCACCGATGGGGCAAATCTCTCAGGTAAACGGACAGAGGGGTGAACGACTGGGAAACCCGCGTTCGCCTTTTTCATTTCAGGAGCCGTGATTGCACGCTGAACCGTCCGCCAAGCCCCGCAATGCCGCGCGCATGCCGATCTGGATTCGTCAGAATCTGGGGCGGGAAACGCAATTTCCCGACACCGCGCGCGCCGTGCATGGGCGCGATCTGCATACGGTTTGCGAGGAAGCGCGCTGTCCGAACCGCGGCGAGTGCTGGAGTCGCGGCACCGCCACCTTCATGCTGCTGGGCGATACCTGCACCCGCGCCTGCGCCTTCTGCTCGGTGAAGACCGGCCGTCCGACCTGGACCGACGCCGACGAGCCACGCCGCGTCGCGCAAGCCTGCATCGACCTGAAGCTGAATTTCGTCGTGCTGACCTCGGTCAATCGTGACGACCTGGCGGATGGCGGCGCCGGCTGTTTCGCCGAGACGCTGCGCGAACTGCGCCAACGCCGCGGCGATATCGGCGTCGAATTCCTGACCCCGGATTTCCGCCAGGTACAGCAAGCCGCCGCCGCGTTGTTCCGCGACACCCTGATGGCGCTGCCTGAGGCGGAGACGATCAAAATGCGGCGCGATCTGATCTGGGGTCACAACGTCGAAACCGTGCCGCGCTTGTACAAGACGGCACGCAAGGGCGCGAAGTACGAACGCTCGCTGCGTTTGCTGGAGATCGCGGCGCATTTGTCCCATATTGAAGCCAAGTCCTCGCTGATGCTGGGCCTGGGTGAAACGCGGGCGGAAGTGCTGCAGGTGCTGGGCGATCTGCGCGCGGCCGGCGTGCAACGCCTGTCATTGGGGCAGTATCTGCGCCCGACGCTGGAAAACCTGCCGGTGGCGCGCTACCTGCCGCCGGAAGAATTCGCCGATTACGAAGTCGCCGCGCGCCAGATGGGCTTTGCCTGGGTCAAGGCCGGTCCGCTGGTGCGCAGTTCTTACTATGCCGAGGAAGTTCAATTTGCCCGTCATTCCGGCGAAGGCCGGAATCCAGGTGATGCCTTCGATTCACTGGATGCCGGCCTGCGCCGGCATGACGATCAATAAGGATGTCGAACATGCTGAAACAAACCCCGCTGATCTACAAACACCGCGAAGCCAACGCCAAGTTGGTGGATTTTTCCGGCTGGGAAATGCCGATCCACTACGGCTCGCAAATCGAGGAACACCACGTGGTGCGGCGCGACGCCGGGATGTTCGACGTGTCGCACATGCTGCCGGTGGATCTGAAAGGCGAGGGCGCGCGGGCCTTCTTGAAAAAGCTGGTCGCCAACAACGTCGACAAACTGCAAACCACCGGCCGCGCGCTGTATTCCTGCATGCTGCATGATGGCGGCGGCGTGGTGGATGACCTGATCATCTATTTCCTCAACGAATCCTGGTTCCGCATCGTCGTCAACGCCGGTTGCGCCGACAAGGATATCGCCTGGATGGAAGTGCAACGGGCCAAATACGCGCCGCAACTCAGCCTGACGCCGCGCCGCGACCTGGCGATGATCGCCGTGCAAGGCCCGCATGCCGCCGCCAGCCTATGGCAGGCGATGCCCGGCATGCAGGATCTGGCCGAACCGATGCAGCCGTTCAATTCGGTCATGGTGGGCGACATGTTGGTCGCCCGCACCGGCTATACCGGCGAGGATGGTTTCGAAATCATGCTGCCGGCCAAAGCCGCGCCGTTCTTCTGGCAGGCGCTGCTGGATGCCGGCGTCAAACCCTGCGGCCTGGGCGCGCGCGATACCTTGCGCCTGGAGGCGGGCATGAATCTCTACGGCCAGGACATGACCGAGGCGACCACGCCGCTGGAGTCCGGCCTGGCCTGGACCGTCGACCTGAAATCCGAACGCGACTTCATCGGCCGCGAAGCGTTGCTGCGTCTGCCGCGCGCCCGACAACTGGTCGGCCTCAAGCTGCTCGAACGCGGCGTGCTGCGCAATCACCAATCCGTGTTCACCGACCATGGCGAAGGCGAGATCACCAGCGGTTCCTTCTCGCCGACCCTGAACGGTTCGATCGCGCTGGCGCGGGTGCCGGCCGGCGTCGGCATCGGTGACACCATCGAGGTGGAAATTCGCGACAAGCGTGTCAAGGCGGCGGTGGTTAAATATCCGTTCGTGCGCAACGGCAAGCCTTTGGTCTGATCCCTCATACAATTCGTTGATTACCGACAGGAGTTCGCAATGTCCAACATCCCCGCCAACCTCAAATACGCCAAATCGCACGAATGGGTGCGCCTGGAAGCCGATGGCAGTGTCACCGTCGGCATCACCGAGCATGCCCAGGACCTGCTGGGCGATATGGTGTTCGTCGAAAACCCGGTGGTCGGGCGGGTGCTCGCCGCCGGCGAGGAATGCGCCGTGGTCGAATCGGTGAAAGCCGCTTCCGACGTCTATGCGCCGATCGCCGGCGAGGTGCTGGCGGTCAACGCCGATGTCGAAGCCAGCCCGGAAAGCATCAACCAGGATCCCTACGCGGCCTGGATGTTTACGCTGAAGCCGGCCAATGCCGCCGATCTCGATGGTTTGATGGACGCCGCCGGCTACGCCGCGCACGTCGAATCGGAAGCCCACTGAAACCCTGATGCAAGGGGCAAGTTGCAAGGGGCAAGGAACCGTTCCGCCGCCGGCTTCACCTTGCCCCTTGTGCCTTGCCACCTTGTGCCGATAAAAAATGCCCTTCATTCCGCATACTGAAGCCGATGTCGCCGCCATGTTGGCGAGCATCGGCGCGCCTTCCACCGACGCGCTGTTCGACGAGATTCCCGCCGAGCTGAATTGCGGCGGGTTGCCCGGCATTCCCGAAGGACTTTCGGAAATGCGCGTGACCCGCCTGATGCAGGGCCGCGCCGCGCGGGACGGCTTCTACAGCAATTTCATCGGCGCCGGCGCCTACGAGCATCACATTCCGGCGGCGGTGTGGCCGATCGTCACCCGTGGCGAGTTCTATTCCGCCTACACGCCGTATCAGGCCGAAGCCAGCCAGGGCACGCTGCAACTGCTGTACGAATACCAGACCATGATGGCCAGCCTGACCGGCCTGGATGTCTCCAACGCCTCGCTGTATGACGGCGCGACGGCGCTGGCCGAGGCGGTGTTGATGGCGGTGCGCGCCAACAAGACCGGCGCGCGGCGGGTGCTGGCGCCGGCGACGGTGCATCCGCGCTATCTGGCGGTGACCCGCACCACCGTGAGGAACCAGGCTATCGAACTGGTCGACGCGCCGTACGACGCGGCAACCGGTGTCACCGATCTGGCGGCGTTGGATGCGATCGCCGACGCCGACGGCCAAGCCTATGCCGCGCTGATCATCCCGCAGCCGAATTTCTTCGGCGCGCTGGAACCGGTCGATGCACTGACCGATTGGGCGCATGCGCGCGGCATGCTGGTCATCGCGGTGGTGAATCCGCTGGCCCTGGCCCTGCTCAAGCCGCCGGGAAGCTGGGGCGAGGTCGGCAAGAACCAGGGCGCCGACATCGCCGTCGGCGACGGCCAGCCGCTGGGCGTGCCGATGTCCTCCGGCGGCCCGTATTTCGGCTTCATGACCGCCCGCCAGTCGCTGGTGCGACAGATGCCCGGGCGCATCGTCGGCCGCACCGTCGATCTCGACGGCCAGGCCGGCTTCGCCCTGACCCTGCAAGCGCGCGAGCAGCATATCCGCCGCTCCAAGGCGACCTCCAACATCTGCACCAACCAAGGATTGCTGGTCACCGCCGCGACCATCCACATGGCCTTGCTGGGACCGCAAGGCCTGAAAAGCGTGGCGCTGGAATCGCATGCGACTACCCGCGCGCTGCTCGAAAAACTGCTTGCCGTGGCGGGCGTCGAGCGGGTGTTCAATGGCCCGTTCTTCCATGAAGCGGTGATCCGTGTCAGCAGCCCGGTCGACGATGTGCTGCGCGCGCTGCGCGCTCAGAGCATTCTCGGCGGCTACGCGCTGGGCGGCGATTATCCGGAACTGGCCGATTGCATACTGGTCTGTGCGACCGAAACCAAAACCGAAGAAGACCTGGAACATTATCGGCAACAATTGCAGCGTATCCTGAGTCGGCGCGGCGGGCGGGAGCCCGGCGTGCCGCCTTGTGCCTACAAGTAGTTCAACCCCGCGCCTTGCCGATTGATACGGTACGGCGACAACCAACAGGAGACATCACATGGCAACAGTCACCCTGGGCGGAGAGCCCATCTCGGTCGGCGGCAATTTCCCGCGTGTCGGCGATTCCGCGCACTCCTTCATGCTGGTCGACAAGGATTTGAAAGACGTTTCGCTGTCCTCGTTCTGGGGCAAACGCAAGATCCTGAATATCGTGCCCAGTCTGGACACCCCGACCTGCCAGGCGTCGGCGCGCAAATTCAACGAACTCGCCAGCGGCATTCCCAATACCGTGGTGCTGGTGATTTCCGCCGACCTGCCGTTCGCGCAGAACCGCTTCTGCGGCGCCGAAGGCCTGAACAACGTGGTCACCCTGTCGACCATGCGCGGCCGCGATTTCAACAAGGATTACGGCGTGATGATCATGGACCCGCCGCTGTCCGGCCTGACCGCCCGCGCCGTCGTGGTGCTCGATGAAAACGACAAGGTCGTGTGGTCGGAACTGGTGCCGGAGATCAAGCAGGAACCCAACTACGATGCCGCCCTGGCGGCCGCCAAGGGGGAACCGCTTTAATCAGGTACAAGGGGCAAGGTTCAAGGGGCAAGTTGCAAGGTTCAAGGGGCATGCTTCATCGCTCTGCACCTACCCCTTGCAACTTGCCCCATGCCCCATGTTCCATTCCCCATGTCCCTTGCCCCCGCCCCTATGCTCATCTTCGAACACGCTCACCCCGGTCGCCGCGCTCATGCCCAGGCGCCCTACCACGCGCCGGCCGCCGACGATCTGCCGGCCGACCTGTTGCGTCAGTCGCCGCCGTTGTTGCCGGAAACCTCCGAACTGGATGTGGTGCGTCATTACACCCGGCTGTCGCAGAAGAATTTCAGCATCGACACCCAGTTTTATCCGCTCGGCTCGTGCACCATGAAATACAACCCGCGCGCCTGCAATGCCCTGGCCATGCTGCCGCAGTTCCTCGACCGGCATCCGCTGGCCGACGCCGAGACCGGGCAGGGCTTCCTGCTCAGCCTGTACGAGTTGCAGGAAATGCTCAAGGAAGTCACCGGTATGGCGGCGGTGAGCATGGCGCCGATGGCCGGCGCGCATGGCGAGTTCGCCGGCGTGGCGATGATCCGCGCCTATCACGATGCGCGCGGCGACACGGCACGGCGCGAGATCATCGTGCCGGATGCCGCGCACGGCACCAATCCGGCCACCGCCACGATGTGCGGTTATGTGGTCAGGGAAATCCCCACCGACCGCCAGGGCAATGTCGATCTGGAGGCGCTGAAAGCCGCCGTCGGTCCACAGACCGCCGGTTTGATGCTGACCAATCCATCGACGCTGGGGGTGTTCGAGAAAACCATCGTCGAAATCCAGCAGATCGTGCATGCCGCCGGTGGCCTGTCCTATTACGACGGCGCCAACCTGAACGCCATACTCGGCCGCGTGCGGCCTGGTGACATGGGCTTCGACGTGATCCACATGAATCTGCACAAGACCTTTTCCACCCCGCACGGCGGCGGCGGTCCGGGCGCCGGTCCGGTCGGCGTGTCGCAGCGGCTGCAAGCGTATCTGCCGATTCCCTATGTGGTGATGGAGCGCGATTACTACCGCTGGGCGGAAGAGGCCGACGTGCCGCACAGCATCGGCCGCATGAGCGCCTTCGGCGGCAACATGGGTGTGCTGCTGCGCGCCTGGGTCTACGCCCGCATGCTCGGCGGTCGCGGCATGCAGCGGGTCGCGGAATTCGCCGCGTTGAACGCCAACTATCTGGCCGCGGAACTGCAACGCGCCGGTTTCGAACTGGCCTTCCCGCAACGTCGCGCCAGTCATGAATTCATCGTCACGCTGAAGAAGCTCAAGGAGGAGACCGGCATTTCGGCGATGGATTTCGCCAAGCGTCTGCTCGATTACGGCTTCCATGCGCCAACCACCTATTTCCCGATGCTGGTGCCCGAATGTCTGCTGATCGAGCCGACCGAGACCGAAAGCAAGGAGACTCTGGACGCCTTCGTGCAGGCGATGGTCGCCGTGAAGCGCGAAGCCGAAAGTCAGCCTGATCTGGTCAAGTCGGCGCCGCACAAACTGCCGTCGCGTCGGCTGGATGACGTCAAGGCGGCGCGCGAGCTGGATCTGGTCTGGAAAGCCGCGTGAACGCGCCGCCGGAAGCGCCGCTGACGGAAAGCCCGCACAAGGGCAAGACCGGTCTCAAGCGGGTCTGGAATGCGCTGCTTTACTCGATGGCTGGCTTCGGCGCGGCCTGGAAGCATGAAGATGCGTTCCGTCAAGAGAGCCTGCTGGCGCTGGTGCTGATTCCGCTGGCGTTCTTCCTCGCCGATGCGCCGCTGGAGCGCGCCTTGATGATCGCCAGTATCCTGCTGGTGCTGATCGTCGAGCTGGTCAACTCGGCGATCGAGGCGACGGTGGATCGTATTTCGCTGGAAAACCATCAGCTCGCCAAACGCGCCAAGGATATCGGCAGCGGCGCGGTGTTGATCGCGCTGATCAATGTGCTGGTGGTGTGGGGTCTGGTGCTGTTCGGTTGAGTTCGATGTCCGCCGCGGCCGAGACCAGTCTGCGCGATCTTGCCGGTCATTTCCCGCGCGCCGGTCGAATCGAGGCGATTTACCTGCGGTCGCAACGCCGCGCGCCGGTGGTTACCGTCGACACCGCGCTGGCGCTCGACGGGCGCGGGCTGGATGGGGATCATGCCGCCGCCCGGGGGGCGGGCGGCAAACGCCAGATCACGCTGATCCAGGCCGAACATCTGCCGGTGATCGCCGCGCTGGCCGCGATGCCGCAACTCGATGCCGCGCTGTTGCGGCGCAATCTGCTGGTGTCCGGGCTCAACCTGCTGGCCGCGCGGCCCTTGTTCAGGGATGCGCCGTTGAGGCTGTACATCGGCGATCAGGTCGTGCTGGAGCTGACCGGCGCCTGTGCGCCGTGTTCACGCATGGAACAACTGCTCGGCCCGGGCGGCTACAACGCCATGCGCGGCCATGGCGGGGTCAACGCGCGGATCCTGAGCGGCGGGCCGATTCGCTTGGGCGATGCGGTGATCTGCCGCGCGGCGCCAAGCTGAGCAATTACGCAACTAATCCTCGACGCAGATCTCGCGGCGTTTGACCGCCAGCGCGGTGCGCACCAGCAAGCCGCCGATGACCACGCTGGCAATGCCCAGCAATATGCCGGACAGCCGCAGGAACAGCGCGCCGCCGGTGTGCTCGAACATGACCAGCGTGGCGATGGTGATCGCCGCCAGCGGGAAGGAATAGGCCCACCAGGACAGGAAGAACTTCAGGTTGGCGAAGCGGCGCGCCTGGGTGAACAGCAACAGCGTGAAGAACAGCCCCGAGTGGTACAGGATATGCGCGAAGGCATCCACTTCGCCGGTCAGTTTGAGGTAGGCGATGAAGCCGACCGCCGGCGGCGCGATCAGGATGAACAAGGTCGGCATCAAGCGTTCCGCTATGCTGGCGTGGAACACCACGCGATACATGATGATGGTCAGCAATACCGGCCAGAACACCAATCCGACGCTGAAGTAGAACCACGATACTTCCAGCGGCGCGTGATGCACGCCGGCAATCGGCGCCAAAATGTTGCCCACCACCGGAATGAACCAGGCCGGGTTGAGATGGATGATCTCGAACTTGCTGTGATGCATCCATTGGCTGATGGTGTACAGCGTCAGTATCAGGTGCAGTATCACGCCGGCCAGCCACAGCAGCTTGGAATAGGGGGCGCTGATCGGCAGCCAGGCGATCGACAGCAGGATCAGGGAAATGCTCACCGCCGGCACGAAATGCATCTTGATCGGGTGCGCCCACTCTTTGCTCGCCGCCGCTTTGAAGCGGATGATCTTGACGGTGTACAGCGCCGCCAGCACGACAAACAGGGTCGTGGCGAGCAGCAAGATCCACGAACTCGGCGCGATACCCAGGTTCAGCACCGCCTCGGCCTTGTGCCAGGCCAGGGACAAACCGGTCAGCCCCATGACCATGGCGAACCAGGCAACCGGAAAATGTTGCAGGCGGGAATGTTCAGCTTGAGCGGGTGCGGCTTCGGTCATTTGGGTTCTTCAGGTCGGCGGAGTGACGCCGGAGCGTCAAGTCGCTCCGGCGGAGGCGGGTTTACAGCGCTTTCTGGATCGACAACACGCCACGTATCATGCCGGCGGAATAGCCGATGGCCTTGTCGGCGGGATACTCGGCGGCGAGCTTGGCTTTCACCTCGGGCGACAGGTTCTCCGCCGGGCCGTGACAACCCAGGCAGGCTGGCTGGGTGACCAGCGCCTTGGCATATCGGTAGATCTTGCCTTGCGGCGTATCGACCACGGCGTGGGTGTCCAGCGTCTCCGGTTTTTCACCCGCCGCCAGACGTTGTTCCAGGCCGGCCAGGGCCGCGCTTTCCCAGGCATCCGGCACACCCTTGGGATTGCGGTTGTTCGGACTGACGCGCTTGATCCGCATGCCGGTGCGGGCGGCGGCTTCGGCGGCGATCTTCGGCGCGCGATCCTTGCACACGCTGATTGCCTGGGGTGGGCCGCCGGCGGTCATCGCCGCCTTCAATTCGCCGCCCAGGGTCTGGATCAGGCCGCCGGCGGTCTGCCGCGATTCTGCGACCAGTTGCGTGGTATCCGGCGTGCTGGCGCAACCGACGAGCAGCAGCAAGGGCAGGCTGGCGAGGGGTAGAACGGTTAATTTCATGATCATTTCCTTGACGAGTGGTTTACTTGGTGAAATGGACTTTTTCCTTGTCCAGTCGATAGCTCCACGGCAGACCGCTGTTTTTCCAGCCGTTCACCGCGCGTCGGCCCTTGTTCGAGCCTTCCTTGCCCATATCGCCTTCGAAGCCGTCGACCACCGACCAGACGTTGGTGTAACCGTGGCGAGCCAGAAAATCGGCGCCCAGCGCGCTGCGGTCGCCGGAACGGCAGATCAGCAGGATCGGGTCGGTCTTGTCCGTGCCCTTGTCCATCGCGCGCAACTCGAATTGCGACAGGAAATCCGGATTCGGATTGCGCACATAGGTGCTCTTCTTCTCGTCCCACTTGTCGTAGTACATGATGCCGAACGGCACCAGACCGTCGATGCCCTCGGGCGCGCCGACGAACAGCATTTCTTCCGGGGTGCGCAGATCCAGGAACAAGACCTTGTCTTTGCCGTGTTTCTCCAGGAAGGCGGGCACCTCCTTGGCTTCGATATACAAGCCCAGTTTGGTGACTTTCTCCTTGGACAACTGCGCGGGGTCGACCGCGTGGGCGTTGAATGACAGCACGGCGAACAACAGACTGAGCAGAACTCGGCGCATATCAGGCTCCTTGAAGTTTAAACGGGTGTATCAGGCTTTCAGCTTGGCGATGACCCCGGCCAGATGGCCTTGGGTGGTCTGCATCGCGGCGCCGATCGCGGCATTGTCGGCCAATTTGGCGATGCTGCCCGGGTCTTGCAGCGCGATCCGGGTGTTGCCCGGCGAGGTTTCATACACGCAGCAACCGCAGGGCAGCAACGCGCCGGCATCGCGATCGGCCTCGATCACCGCCTTGGCGATTCCCGGCGCGCAAACGCCCAGCAGGCGATAGGGCGGAATGTCATGGTCGATCTTGGTCTTCATGATGGCCTGGACATCGACTTCGGAAACCACGCCCATTTTCGCTTCGGCCAGCGCGGCCTTGAGTTTTTCGATGGCTTGATCGATGGGCATGGCGAGTTCAATGGTGTGTGCGTACATGGATGTTCCCTGTGGATGGTGGTTGGTAAAGGGTGAAGGGTAAAGGGACCGCGCTGCGCGCTCAAGGGTGAAAAGTGACTCGCCGCTGCGCGGCTCAGGTGAAAGGTGACTCGCTGCTGCGCAGCTTTGGTGAAAGGTGAAATGTACACATTTCACGTTTCACCTTTCACCTTTCACCTTTCACGTTTCACCTTTCACGTTTCACCTTTCACGTTTCACCTTTCACGTTTCACGTTTCACGTTTCACGTTTCACAAGCGGCGCAAGCCGCATCACCCTTTGCTCAGCAACGTTTGTACCAGACGCACCCAGTAGCTGGAACCCAGCGGCAGGATGGCGTCGTTGAAATCGTAATGCGGGTTGTGCAACATGCAGCCGCCTTCCGCCAGACCGTTGCCGATCCAGACGTAGCAGCCGGGTTTTTCTTGCAGCATATAGGAAAAATCTTCCGCGCCCATCGACGGCGCGGCATCGGTCAGCAGGTTGGCGGCGCCGACCAGATCGGTCAGAACGTCGCGGCATAGCTCGGCTTCGGCGGCACTGTTGACGGTGGGCGGGTAGCCGCGCCGGTAATCCAGGGTCGCCTGTACGCCATGCGCGCTGGCGATGCCGGCGCACAGGCTTTCCATCGCCGCTTCGATGGTGTCTTCCACTTCCGGTTTGAAGGCGCGCACCGTGCCGCCGATACGGGCTTCCGCCGGGATGATGTTGTACGCCTCGCCGCCGGCGAAGAACTGGGTGATCGACAGCACCGCCGACTCCAGCGGATCCAATCGGCGGCTGACCACGCTTTGCAGCGCCTGCACCAGCGCCGCCGCCGCCAGCAACGGGTCGCGGCCCTGCTGCGGCATCGCGGCGTGCGCGCCGTGGCCGCGCAGCAGCACGTCGAACTGATCGGCGCAGGCCATCACCGGACCGTTATGCACCGCGAACTGCCCGGCCGGCAGGCCGGGCCAGTTGTGCATGCCGAACACCGCATCGACCGGAAACTGCTGAAACAGCCCCTGTTCGATCATCACCCGCGCGCCGCCGTCGGTTTCCTCCGCCGGCTGGAAGATGAACACTACGCTGCCGTCGAACGTCGCATGCGCCGCCAGATATTGCGCCGCGCCGAGCAGCATCGCGGTATGGCCGTCATGGCCGCAGGCATGCATGCGACCCTCGTGCTTCGAGCGGTGCGGAAACAGGTTCTGCTCGCGCACCGGCAAGGCGTCCATATCCGCGCGCAGGCCGATGACGCGCGGGCTGTCGCCGCGTTTCAGCAGCCCTACCACGCCGGTGCCGGCCAGGCCGCGATGCACGCTGATGCCTAGTGATTCGAGGAAAGCCGCGACCCGGTCGCTGGTGCGCTGTTCCTGGAACGCCAGCTCCGGATGCGCGTGCAGGTCATGGCGCAAGGCCACCAGTTCATCGCGTCTGGCCGCGATCTCGGGCAGCGCGGGCAATGTCGACAAGATATTCATGGATCGCCTCAGCTTATGCCGGGAATGACTTGTTTGGTGATGGCCACCGCCATGATGTAGCCGAACATGCCGAGCGCGGCGATCAGCGCCTTGATCCGCGTGGCTTTGGTTCTGCCGCGTTTCAGCGCCACCGTGCCGAGACCGATGTAGGCCAGCAAGCCGACGATCTTGGCCAGCAGCCAGGGTTGGTCCAGCGGATTCATCCCGGCGACGAACAGCATGGCGATCGCCGCCAGCAGCAGCAGTGTGTCGTTGATGTGCGGCACGATGCGCGCCCAGCGCATGTTGAGCAGCGCTGAATCGCGCAACATCCAGAATCCGCGCAGCAGAAACAGAATCAACGTCAGGTGGACGGTGGCGATGTGCAGCGTGCGAAGAACGGAATAATCCATAAGGCCAGCCAGCGATAGATCGAGCGCGAATTTTAACCCGGCGCAAGCCGGCATGTTTCCAGTAGGGGTAAGCCATGCGCCTGCAAGCGCTCTTGGTGCTGGGTCAATTAAGCCCCGAAGTTAATGTAGTTTCCTCACAGTAGCAACGAACTAGGTGTCGGGTAAGGAGGTTTTCCAGTTGTCCACGAAACCTGTGGATAACTGTGTGGAAAACCTGTCGTCAAACTGCAAAAAAGCCTTACGGGACGCCGGTTTATGCGCCGGGCTCAAAAAATGGGCAGATAAATATTCCTTATTTATCAATTGCTTACGAGTTGACATCAATGCGCTATGGATTACCCCCGGGGAGTCGGGCTGTCAAGCGCGATGATGTGCATAAGTATTTGCTAAATTTATGGAAATCTGGGTTGATTCCTTGCGCTTGCGCGATGCTTGCTCAATCCGGGTCCGACGCTACAGGGCAGGAGCCAAGTTCAATCGATAGCCCGCATCGCTCCAGCGCGGCGCGTCAGGTAATGATGCAAGCCCCAGATCGTGAAAAAGACCACGAAGAAAGAGAAAATGACGTCACTGAGAAAATGCCCTCCCTGAGCCATCCGCATCAGGCCGAGCGCCGTTCCGGCGGCGATGGCGCCAAACAACCAGACGCGCGGGCGGCGGCTGACAAACGCGATGGCGAGCAGCGCAAAACCGACCGAGGCGTCGCCGCAGACGAAAGAACAGTTTTTGTCGCATTGGTCGCTGATCACCCAGGCTGGCGTGAACTGGGCGTTGCCGCCGAATTCCTCGACTTGCGCGGGACGCGCGCGGCCCCATTGGTCCTTGAACACGACATTGACCATCAGCCCCGGTCCGAACAGCATCGACAAGGTCAGAAACAGCGCGGCGGGGCGGCGAGCGCGCCAGCGATCGGCATGCTTGCCGCGCAACGACAACAACCAGACCATCGCCGACCAGGCCAGCAGCGCCAGAGGCAGAAGACCAATGTTCTTGTGCAGTGATCTGTAGAAGGCATGGTCGCTCAACAGAAAACCGGTCGTGAAGTCATAAAAAATTCTGATCGCATTCAGGTCGACTTGCGGCCAGGCCAGGAACAGCAGCGTGAACACCAGCGCCGAAGCCAGCAGCCGGCGGGGGAAGGTCGGGTTGACGATCATGGCGAGCGGTAGTCGCGCAACAGCCAGACCTGGTATTCCGGCGCGTAATCGGGATAAAGCGCCAGACGGATCGGCGCTTGCGGCGTGACTTGGCGAAACCAGGCGGCGAGTTGCTTCGCTTCCAGGCCTTTGCTGACCAGCAGAAACACTCCATTCGGGCTGTCGCGCAGATCGGCGGTCAGCGCAAAGTGGTTGTCGAGCGACTGCCGCGGGTTCAGGTATCGCGCGCTATCGCTCCAGGGGCGCGCGTAATAGCGCAGCAAGGCGTACAGCTTGCGATCGTTGCCGAGCAGGCGCGCTTCGGGATGCGCTTGCAGACGTTGGGCGACTTCATGCCCCAACGCGCGATAACCGGTGACCCGGCCATAGGGGTCGGTCTTGCGGGTCAACTGGATGTCCAGCGCGTGGGTAATGTCATGCAGGTGGTACATGACGGCGCCGATGGCGAGATTGACCAGCAAGGCGGCAATCAGCCAGCGCCGGTGGTTCGCATAACCGATCCATACGGCCACCACCAGAGCAGCACCGCCTATATAAGAAAATGCCGCCCAGTTGGCGAATGCCCGTGACAGCAGACTCAAAGCGATGAACGCCGCCAGCGGCGCCAACGTGAATGCGGCCAGCAGGCGCAAGCGGGGATCGGCCAGCCAGTCGCGGTGCCGCGCGATCAACCACAGCATGCCGGCGAACAGGAGCGGTCCGAACACCAGAAACTGGCCCAGCACGAATTCGAGCATCGCGTCGGGGTGCAACAGCGCGCGATCGAGTTGCGATATTTCGGCGGTGTGCCGCACGCTGACAAACTGGTTGCGCGCATTCCAGAGCAGATTGGGCGTCAGCAGCAGCAGCGCCAGCGCCGCCGCCGCCCAGGGTTTCGGACTGCGCAACAACGCGCGATGATCCGGCGTCATCAACAGATAGGCGAGAAATCCCAGGCCGTAGAACGCCATGCTGTACTTCGACAACAAGCCTAGCCCCAGCGCGCCGCCCAGCAGCAACCAGTCGCGCCAGCGTCCGGTCTCCAGCGCCACGACGGTGAAGTACAGCGCCAGACACCAGAACAGCAGCAATACCGCGTCGGTGGTGATCAACCAGGAACCGAGCGCAACCATGGGCAGGGTGGCGAAGGTCAAGGCGCTCCAGAACGCCATGTCCTCACGTTGCGGATGGCTCTTGAACAGCCGGCGCACCAGCGCGAACAGCACCCAGGCGGTCAGCGGGTAGAGCAGGGCGGAAATGGCGCGAACGCCCATTTCCGAGTCGCCGAACAGCGCGCGGCTGAGCCAGATCGCCCAGGCCACCATGGGCGGCTTGGAGAAATAACCCCAATCCGGCGCCAGCGACCAAGTCCAGTATTGCGCTTCGTCGGCATACAGTTCGACGTTGCCGTGCCAGGCCGCCAGCAGCCGCCAGACAACGAGCGCGGCCAGACAGGCAAGCAGCAAGGGGGCGCGGGAGGTGACGCTCATGCCGTCAGGCGGTTTGAAGGTGTTCTTTGCGCCAGTCCGGCAATACATGCATGACCAGCACCAGCAAGGCGATGGCCTGTTCGAATGGCCGCGCCAGCGGATAGTAGCGATCGCTATTGAACAACAGGCTCAGCGCGCAACCGATCAACAACACGCGCATGAACAGCACGACGCCGGGGTTGCGCCACCAGCCGGTGCGTTCCGCCCAATGCCAGCCAAGCAGGCCGGAAATCCAGCCGCACAGCATCCCGCCGAATATGTCGAGCGGCCAGTGCGCGCCGACCGCGACGCGCGAGAAGCCCACCAACACGGCCGCCAGCAACAGCCAGACGCGGGTGACCGGCGAACGCATGCCAAGGCTCAACACGGCGGCCAGCACGAACACGGTTGTGGTGTGGCCGGAGGGAAAGGAATTGCTTTTCAGGTACGGGCCGATGACATTGATTTGTTCACCCAGCACGGCGAACGGGCGCGCCATCTCCAGCGCTTCTTTCAATCCGTGCGAAATCAACGTGGCGGGCAGACTGGCGAGCAGCGCGGCGAGCACCAGTTGCGGGTAGCGGCGCAACAACGCCAGCAGCAGGACGAAGGCCACCAGCGTATCGCCCAGCACCGTCATCACGCTCCACAGCGTTGCCGGCAAGCGCGACGCGGCCTGGTTGAGCGACTGGAACCACATCTGGTTGCTGGCCGGGTCGCTGATCGCCAACAGCGCCAGCAACGCGATGGCCGGCAGGCGCCAGAGCAGGATGGATGGCGTGTTCATCGCAGCCTCGCCAAAACGTAGCTGCGCTGGCGGAACAACACATCGGCCTGGGCAAGTTCGTCCAGGCGGCTTTCGCGCGTCAGCACCAGGTCGCCGCCGCGCGGCGTCCGTTTGACAACCTGCCGTCCGGCATAGGTTTGAAAACTGGGGGTGTTGATGCCGTACATCAGCAGCGGGCCGGAGAGGTCGCGGGCGATCAAGCCGGCTTGCTTGATCGGCGCTTGCTGCACCTGGCCGACGATGGGCAACAGAAACACCGCGATGATCGCCGCCGCGCCCAGGCCATTGCCATACAGCGCGAATCGGACGGGCGCCGCGCGCGCCAGCAATGGCGCCAGGCTGACCAGCAGGCCGGCGCCGCAAGCCAGCCAGTAGGCGGTGCCGAAATGCGCGCCGATATCGCCCGCCAGCAGCCGGTCATCCGGCTTCAAACCGGGCAGCGCCTGTTCCAGCAACAGCGGCAGCGCCAGCAACAGGGCGAAGGTGATCGCGCCGGAAACCGCGATGGCGCCGCGCGCGGCGCGATGATCGAGTTGGCTGGCCAGAATCGGAATCAGGCCGGCATAGCCGTAATAGACGTAATGCGGCAGTTTGGTGCCGGACAAGGAAAACAGCACGAAAGCGAACAGAAACCAGAGCAGGCCAAAGCGCAGCAACGGGTCGCGCCAGATGGTTTTCAGCCGCGTCGCCGCCAGTAACAACAGCCCGGTGTGGGGTAGCAGTGACAGCAACACCACCGGCAGATAGTAGAACGGCTGACCGCCATGCCCTTCCATCGGCGCGTCGAAGCGCGACAGGTTGTGCTTGAGGAAAAAACCGCTCAAAAAACCCGGGCCTTCATGCCAGGTCTGCAGCGCGAACCACGGCACGGACACAGCCAGAAACAGCAGCAACGGGCCGGGGGTCAACGCCCAGGAAAACATCGATCGCCAGTCGCCGCGCGTGGCGCACCAGAGCAACACCGCGCCGCCCGGTATCAGCAACGCCACCGGCCCCTTGGTGAGAAAACCCAGCGCCAACGCCAGCCAGGCCGCATACAGCCAGCGCCGTCGGCGTTCAAGCAACCACAGCCAACTGGCATAGCCGGCGCAGGCCAGCCAGAGATTGAGCAGCGCATCCGCCGTCGCTGCCCGCATGATGATGACCACCCCGGCCGCGGTGGCGATGATCAACGCGCCGG
>JAGUXX010000100.1 GCA_020061585.1 Betaproteobacteria bacterium
CCAGCCGCCGAGGCCGATCTGCAGCACCGCAACGGCCAACGCCAGGTGCGCCAGCCACGTCAATGACCTCGCCGGCCGGGCCGCCAGCGCGCGCGGCGGGATAGTCGGCCGTACTTCCAGGCGCGTCGCCAGCCAGACCAGCAAAGCCAAGGTGACCATGCCGCCGAGCAGATGGGCGCTGACGATGACCGGCCGCAGCGCCAGCGTCACCGTCCACATGCCGAGCAGGCCCTGGAACAGCACCAGACCCAGCAGACCCAGCGCCAGCGCGCGGTTCAGGCCGTGCTCCCTGCGCCAGGCGAGCGCGGCAATGACCAGGATCGCCAGCCCCAGGGCGCTGGCGAGGTAGCGGTGCAGCATCTCCTTCCAGGCCTTGGCCGGCGATACCGGTCCGTCGGGTTGTTGCGCATGCGCGGCGGCGATCGCATCGGCGGCATGATGCGGCGAGACGGCGCCATAGCAGCCCGGCCAGTCCGGACAGCCGAGTCCGGCATCGGACAGCCGCACATAAGCGCCCAAGCCGATCACCGCCAGCGTCAGCAGGGCGGTGGCAAGAACCAGAATCAACGGCAGACGTGAGTTCATCTTCTCAACCGATCTGCGAGGCTTGCAGCAGCCGGCGCAGGTCGCGAATCATCAGCCCGCCATCGGGTGGATCCGGGAAGCGCAACATCAGGTTGCCCAGGGGGTCGACCAGATACAGGCCGGATTGCGGCAAGGATGCGGCTTGCGGCAACGCGGCGCGATAGACGCCGTCAAGGTGCGGCCAGTCCGCGGCGGCGCGCGGGCCGATGAAAACCCGCTCGATGCGCTCTTGCTCGCGGCCCTGCGCCAGACGCACCTGGCGCGCCAGGTAGGTGGCGCGCGCGCAGGACGTGTCGCAGTCCGCGGTGTTCACTACCAGCAACACCCATTTGCCGCGCAGCTCGCTCCAGTTCCGGGTCTGCCCGGCCGGGTCGGTCAGCGCCGGCAAGTCGAGCGGCGCCGGCGCCAGCAGCTCGCCGTAATGGCGCTGTTGCGGCGGCCAATAGGCATAGCTGAGCCAGGCGGCGATGGCCGGGGCGGCGAAAAACGCCAGCAGCGCCAGAAGTTTGAGTTGGCTGCGCGTCATCCGACAGCCTTTTTCGTAAGCACCACGAAATACAGCCACAGGCCGACACTGAGGGCGGCCAGCGAATACCACTGCGCGGCATAGATGCGATGCCGGGTGACGCCGACATCCGGTTGCGGCCAGTCGCGCGTCAGGCCATCGTCGGCCGGCGAGGTCTGCAACAGCAGCCAGTCCGGCAGACTGCTATCGAACCAGGCGCGGTAGCGGTCCAGATCGAGGTTCTGCCAGACCGGCTCGGCTGGCGTTGCCTGCGCCAGTTCCAGATAGCGGCTTTGGGCCGGGATCAATATGCCTTCGAGGGTCTGACGCGCGCTGGGCGTCGCCGGCGACGGCAATTGGCCGCGGTCCGCGTTGGCCGCATGCCAGCCGCGGTTGACCAGCAGGCTGGCGCCATCGTCCAGGCGCAGCGGCAGGATCAGGTGATAGCCGGCGCGGCCTTGGTGAACCCGGTTGTCGAGCCAGATCTGGAATGCCGGGTCGAACTCGCCGCTGATGCGCAGCCGGCGATAGCGGGCCGACTCGCCGATGGCTTGCACCTGCGCCCAGTTCAGCGCCGGCAGTTGCCGCGCGCGTTCATACATCGCGCCCAGCGCCTGCTTGGTTTCCGCCCGCTGCGATTGCCATTCGCCGAGACTGGTGGTCAGGGCGGCGACCAGCAGCGCCGCCAATGTCGGCAACCACGGCGGACGCGCGGAAGACATGCCCGGCGCGGCGGATTGACTAAACTGAGGCATTGCAACCTTTCAGGCGCGGCACATGAAAATCCTCGTCATCCTGGTGCTGCTGGTCATCCTCGGCAGCCTGTCGCGGGCGCTGTGGCATCTGTTGCGCGAGCGCGGTCACGGCGATAAAACGCTGCGCGCGCTGACCTGGCGCATCGGCTTGTCCATCGCCCTGTTCGTCGGGCTGATGGCGTCGTACTGGCTGGGCTGGATTCCGTTGCATGGGCAACCTTTACCCTAGATTCCTCTGTTGGACGCGTTCGAGTGTGGGTCTGCCGGGTTGTCTGGCAAGGCGCGACGACGCGCGTGGTCGTTCCCCGCAAGGATAAGCAGGGACTTGGCCGCCGTCTTTTGGCGGCTTAGTCCTTCGCTTAGTAGCTTCATCAGGAGCAACGCGGCCAGGCGGCCCGGCAGGCCTGCAATCGGACGCGTAGCGGGGGCAGCCAATTGGTGAGCGTGATCGAAGGCGCTAACAGTTGAATTCATGGGACGTCTCAGAGGCTAAGGAGCGGTCAACAGAGGAATCTAGGGTTACAGCCAGTACACGAACAGGAACAGCACTAGCCAGACCACATCGACGAAGTGCCAGTACCAGGCCACCGCTTCGAAGGCGAAATGGCTGTCCGGCCGAAAATGCCCGCGCAAACAACGCAGCAGTATCACCAGCAGCATCAACGTGCCGATGCTGACGTGCAGGCCGTGAAAGCCGGTGAGCAGGAAGAAGGTCGCGCCATACACCCCGGCACCCAGCGTCAGGCCCATGTGCTGGTAGGCCTCGATATATTCGTGGGCCTGGAAGGCGATGAACAGCGCGCCCAGCGCGACGGTCAGGGCCATGGCGAGATTGAGTTGACCGCGTCGGTCGCGTTTCAGCGCCCAGTGCGCCCAGGTCACGGTCGCCCCTGAACTGAGCAGGATCGCGGTATTCAGCGCCGGGATGCCCCACGCCGCCATCGGCGTGAAGACCTGCTCCAGTCCCGGGCCGGCGGTCGGCCAGGCGGCCTGGAAACCGGGCCAGAGCAGGGCGTTGTCGGCGCTGGCCAGATCCGGCACGGAGATCACCCGGGTGAAGAACAGCGCGCCGAAGAAGGCGAAGAAGAACATCGCTTCGGAGAAGATGAACCAGGCCATGCCCCAGCGGAACGAGGCATCCACCTGATCGTTGTAGAGACCGTTTTGGCTCTCGCCGATGACCTTGCCGAACCAGCCGATCAGCATCGCCGCCAGCGTGCCGCCGCCGGCCAGCAGCAACAGCCCGCCGCCGGCCAGATCGTGGATCGTCAGGGTGGCGCCGAGCGACAGCAGCAGCAGCGCCGCCGAGCCGACGATGGGCCAGTGCGACGGCGACGGCAGGTAATAGGAGGTGTCGGATGAAGATGCTTGGCTGTTCATGTCTTCACCTGCCGGAAGAAGGCGTAGGACAGGGTCACCACGCCAAGGTCGGGGGGGATCTGGCGGTCCAGCACGAACATCACCGGCAGGACGCGCCGTTCACGTGCTGCCAGATGCTGCTCGCGGAAGCAGAAACATTCGATCTTGCGGAAATAGCGCGCCGCCACCGCCGGCGCGTAACTCGCCACGGCGTGCCCGCTGACCGCCCGATCGGCGAGATTTTCCAGCTCGAAATCGACCTGGATCAGTTCGCCGGGATGCGCCGGGATGGCCGCCGCCGGGGCATTCAGGCGCCATTGGGCGGCATCTTCGACATTCGCCAGCAGTTGCACCAGGACCAGCCGGCTGGTGTCGACCTGGGTGTTGATGGCCAGTACCTGGGCTTCGTCGCGGTTGATGCCGGTGATGTCGCAGAACACCCGATACAGCGGCACCATGGCGAAGGCGAAACCGAACATGACCAGCGCCAGCCACAGCAGGCGTTCTCGGACGCGAGCGTTGGCGTTGCCTGTGCCGGGGGCGTTCATCTCACCTCCGGCGGTTTGGCGAACGAGTGATACGGCGGCGGCGAGGTCAGCGTCCATTCCAGGCCTTCGGCGCCGTCCCAGGCGCGCGCCGGCGCGGGTTCGCCGCCGCGGATGCATTTGACGATGACCACCAGCAACAAAATCTGGCTGGCGCCGAACACGAAACCGCCGAGCGAGGCGATGCGGTTGAAGTCGGCGAATTGCAGCGCGTAATCGGGTATCCGCCGCGGCATGCCGGCCAGGCCGAGGAAGTGCATCGGGAAGAACAGCACGTTGACCGAGATCGCCGACAACCAGAAATGCCAGCGTCCCCAGCGCTCGTCGATCATGTGGCCGGTCCATTTCGGCAGCCAGTAATAGAGGCCGGCGAAGATCGAGAACAGCGCGCCGGTGACCAGCACGTAATGGAAGTGGGCGACCACGTAATAGGTGTCCTGCAACTGCACGTCCACCGGCACCATCGCCAGCACCAGGCCGGAGAAGCCGCCGATGGTGAACAGAAAGACGAAGGCCAGCGCGAACAGCATGGCGGTCTCGAAGCTGATCGAGCCTTTCCACAAGGTGACCACCCAGTTGAACACCTTCACCCCGGTCGGCACCGCGATCAGCATCGTCGCGTACATGAAGAACAACTGCATGCCGGCCGGCATGCCGACGGTGAACATGTGGTGGCCCCAGACGATGAACGACAGGATGGCGATCGAGGCGGTGGCGTAGACCATCGAGCGGTAGCCGAACAGCGGCTTGCGGGCGAAGGTGGGAATCACCGTGGAGACGATGCCGAACGCCGGCAGGATCAAGATGTACACCTCGGGATGGCCGAAGAACCAGAAGATGTGCTGGAACAGCACCGGGTCGCCGCCGCCGGCCGCGTCGAAGAAATGCGTGCCGAAGTTGCGGTCGGCCAGCAGCATGGTCACCGCGCCGGCCAGTACCGGCATTACGGCGATCAGCAGGTAGGCGGTGATCAGCCAGGTCCAGACGAACATCGGCATCTTCATCATCCGCATCCCCGGCGCGCGCAGGTTGAGGATGGTGGTGATGATGTTGATGGCGCCCATGATTGACGACGCGCCCATGATGTGGATGGCGAAGATGGTCAGGTCGTAGCTGATGCCGCCTTGCAGATACAGCGGCGGATACATCGTCCAGCCGCCCGACACCGCGCCGCCGGGCAGGAACAGCGAGCCGATCAGGAACGTCGCCGCCACCGGCAGCAGCCAGAAGCTCCAGTTGTTCATGCGCGGGAAGGCCATGTCCGGCGCGCCGATCATCAACGGAATCTGCCAGTTGGCGAAGCCGGTGAAGGCCGGCATGATCACGCCGAAGATCATGATCAGGCCGTGCAAGGTGGTGAGCTGGTTGAACAGATCCGGTTGCACCACTTGCAAGCCGGGCTGGAACAGCTCGGCGCGGATCACCATGGCCATCAGGCCGCCGATCAGGAACATCGCGGCGGCGAACCATAAATACAGGCTGCCGATGTCCTTGTGGTTGGTGGTGGTCAGCCAACGCCAGAGACCGGCCGGCGCGGCATGATGGCCGGCGTCGTGAGGGTCCGTCAGCGGCTTGTCCATCGGGGTGTCCATCGAGGGATTCATAGCCGGCTCCTATTGGCGCATGGCCTTGACCGCGGCGGGTTGCACCGTGCCACCGGCATTGCCCCAGGCGGTGCGCTGATAGCTGACCACGGCGGCCAGTTCCAGATCGTCGAGTTGTTCCTTGAACGCCGCCATGGCGGTGCCCGGGCGGCCGTTGAGCACGACCATCAGATGATTTCCGGCCGGGCCGGTGACCACTTTCGAACCGCCCAGGGCCGGGAACACGTTGGGGATGCCCTGGCCGTCGGGCTGATGGCAGGCGGCGCAGTTGGCCAGGTAGACCTGCTCGCCGCGCGCCCGCAGTTCGGCGTCGCTCCAGGTCTTGTCGGCGGCGGACGCGCCGGCCGCCTGAGCGGCCACCAGGCGTTGCTTTTTGTCCGCCAGCCAGGTCTGGTAATCGTCCGGCGACTTGACCTCCACCACGATCGGCATGAAGGCATGGTTGACGCCGCACAGTTCAGCGCACTGGCCGCGAAACGTGCCGACGCCATCGGCGCGGAACCAGGTATCGCGGATGAAACCGGGTATCGCGTCCTGTTTGACGCCGAGCGCCGGCACCCACCAGGCGTGGATCACGTCGTTGCTGGTCAGCAGCACGCGAACCTTCTTGCCCACCGGCACCACCAAGGGTTCATCCACTTCCAGCAGGTAGTGTTCGCCCTTGGCGGCCTGATTGTCGATCTGCGCGCGCGGCGTGGCGATATTGCTCATGTAGCGCACGCCCTCCTGCAGATAGTCGTACTCCCATTTCCACTGGTAGCCGGTGACTTTCACCGTCAGATCGGGGTTGCCGGTGTCCTTCTGCGCCAGCACCGCCTGGGTCGCCGGCCAGGCCAGCCCAACCAGGATGAGTATCGGCACCAGCGTCCAGATCACCTCGACCGTGGTGCTTTCATGGAACGGATGCGCGGCATGGCCCAGGCTGCGACGATGTTTGAACAGGGCGTAGAACATCGCCCCGAACACCACCGCGAAAATGATCAGACAGACCCACAGCACGATGACATGCAGGTCGTAGGCGGTCTGGGCGACGCTGGATTGCGGTTGCGGCAGATCGAAGCCGTACTCGGCCCTGGACGCGTTCGTCAAGCTGACCAGCCATGCCGCTACCGACGCACGCCCGAGCTTCATCACCGTCTCCTCTACACTTCGTTGCTTGCCGCGAAGTTGCCCCTGGATGAATTGTTATGTTCGAGGGCCGTATTGGGTATATAGGCGACTTATTTAGTCTGGTAAATAAAATATTTATGACGCCGCACCGGAGCAGCGCCTCGGCGGATGCCGCGAACAGTCTTATCCGGCGGGAAACAGATAACCCGCCCGATACCAGACGTGCAGCAGGGCGATCATTTCCGCGCCTTGCTCGTGGGTGCAATCGCCGGGCATCAAATAGCGCTTGTCGGCCAGATTGGTCAGCATGCCGCGCAGCGCCGGCGAGGCTTCCAGGCGTTCGCCGTTGATGTAGAACGCGTCGCCGTGAAACAGCATCTGGCTGCGTGAATCGAGCGCGACGCCGTTCTTCCGGATAGCCTTGGTAAACGCGGCAAGCGATTTCGGGCGCTCCGGCGGATCGAAATAAACATGCGACTTCGGTTCGCTCAGATAGCGGCCGAGAAAGTCGGCGACATCGGATTTGTCCCAACGCGCGGCGGCGCGGATGGTTTTGTCGGCCCAGGTCAGCATCGCGGCGGGAATCTCGGCGACATGCTTCTGCCGTTGCAAAGTCGGGTCGGCATACATGCCGGGTAGTTCCAGCCGGTCTTGCAGAAAGGTCAGAAACTGGCCGACGATTTCCTCCGCCTTGGGCGCGCGAAAACCCACCGACCAGGTCATGCAATCGGTTAGCGCCACGCCGTTGTGCGCCAGTTGCGGCGGCAGATACAGCATGTCGCCGGGTTCCAGCTCCCAGCTTTCATCGACGCGGAATTCCTTCAGGATGCGCAGCGGCGCGCCTTCGACGGTGGTCAGATCGTCCTGGGCGCTGATTTCCCAGCGGCGGCGGCCCTGACCCTGGATCAGGAATACGTCATATGAGTCGAAATGCGGGCCGACGCCGCCGCCTGGCGGCGCGAAACTGACCATCAAGTCGTCGAGGCGGGCGGCGGGAATGAAATCGAACCGATGCAGCAGCCAGTCGGCTTCCGGCAGCAGGTGGTTGACGCCGGAAACCAACAGACTCCAGTTGTTTTTCGGCAAGGCGTCGAGCGCCTCGGGTTCGAACGGACCGTATTCGAGTTGGCACTGACCGCGCTTGAAGCGCACCAGCCGGCCTTCGGAATTGTCCAGGCAAGCCAGCTCGGAGAGGCCGGCGCGATCCAGCCAGGCGCCGAAGTTGGGCAGAGCCTGACGCACCAGCAACGGTTTCTTGTGCCAGTGCTCGGCAAGAAATTTTTCCACCGACATGCCGCCCAGCAGCTTTTCAAGAGAATAATCCGCCTCCGTGAAAGACGCGGCCGGATGGCTGGTCGACGAGTCACTCGAGGTCTTCTTCACGGGTTTGTTCACGGGTTTGTTCATATAATGCTTTCGATATAGCGCGAGGAGTGGAATACATGCTGAACAACGGCGACCGAGCACCCGATTTCGAATTGCCCGACGCGGATATGGAGATCGCCAAACTGGCCGATTACCTGGGCAAACCGCTCGTACTGTTTTTCTATGTGCGCGATGATACGCCGGGCTGCACCACCGAAGCGATCGAGTTCAGCGATCTGGAAGGCAAGTTCGCGCAACTGGATTGCGCCGTGGTGGGGGTTTCGCGCGATGATTGCATCCGCCATGGCGCGTTTCGCGACAAGCACGGCATTACCGTGCGGCTGCTGGCCGACAAGGACGGCATCGCCTGCAAGGACTATGGCGTGCTGGTCAACCGCGAAGTCGACGGCGTGATGCGCGAGGGCGTCAACCGCACCACGTTCATCATCGACGCGCGCGGCGTGATCGCGCATGTGCTGACTGGCGTGACGCCGAAAGGCCATGCCGCTGAAGTTTTCAAATTGATCAAGGAGCTTTAATTGCAAATCGGTAAAGACACTGTCGTAGCGCTGACCTATCGGCTCAGCACACTGGATGGCGAACCCCTGGAAGAGGCCGTCGCCGATGCGCCGGCGGTCTATCTGCAAGGCGGATACGACGGCATTTTCCCGCGTGTGGAAGCCGCGCTGGAAGGCCAGGGGGCCGGCGCGGAACTCGATATCGTGCTGGAACCGGAAGACGCTTTCGGCGAATACGACGCCGAACTGGTGCGCATCGAGCCCGTCGATGCCTTCCCGGAAGAGGTGAAAATCGGCATGCAGCTCGAAGGCGCCAGCGACGACGGCGAACACGTCATGCTGTACACCGTGACCGATATCGCCGACGGCAAGGTGGTGGTCGACGGCAATCATCCGCTCGCCGGCCAGAGCCTGCGCCTGCAATGCGTGGTGCAATCGGTGCGCGCGGCCTCGGCCGAGGAAATCGAACACGGCCATGTGCATGGTCCGCACGGACATCAGCATTGATCACCGTACAGGGTGCGGTTATCCGCTCCTGTAGAATTCGCTCCCTTTTGGCAAACCGATAACGACATGAAGCTGACTTTCCTCGATTTCGAACAGCCGATCGCCGAACTGGAGGCGAAGATCGAAGAGTTGTCCGAAGTGCAGGGCGATCCCGCGCTGGACATCTCCGAAGAGATCGAGCGTCTGCGCAAGAAAAGCGCGGCGCTGACCAAACAGATCTACGGCAAGCTCAATGCCTGGCAGATTTCCCAGGTCGCGCGGCATCCGCAACGGCCGTACACGCTGGATTACGTGGCGGGTCTGTTCACCGAATTCGAAGAGTTGCATGGTGATCGGGCGTTCGCCGACGATCCCGCCATCATCGGCGGGCTGGCGCGGTTTCAGGGCGAACCGGTGATGCTGATCGGCCACCAGAAGGGCCGCGATACCAAGGAACGCCAGTACCGCAATTTCGGCATGCCGCGTCCCGAGGGTTACCGCAAGGCGCTGCGGCTGATGCGTCTGGCCGAGAAATTCCGCATTCCGGTGTTCACCTTCATCGACACGCCGGGCGCCTATCCCGGTATCGACGCCGAAGAGCGCGGCCAGTCGGAAGCCATCGCGCGCAATCTGTACGTCATGGCCGAGCTGAAAACCCCGATCATCTGCACGGTGATCGGCGAGGGCGGCTCCGGCGGCGCGCTGGCGATCGGTGTCGGCGATGCGCTGATCATGCTGCAATACTCCACCTACTCGGTGATTTCGCCGGAAGGCTGCGCCTCCATCCTCTGGAAAAGCGCCGACAAGGCCTCCACGGCGGCGGAGGCGCTGGGCATCACCGCGCCCAAGCTGAAAGCTCTCGACTTGATCGACCAGATCGTCAACGAGCCGCTCGGCGGCGCGCATCGCGATCCGGAGGCGATGATGGCGTCGTTGCGCAAGGTGTTGTCCGAGACCCTGGCGAATGTGCGCGAACGACCGCTGAACGCCTTGCTCAACACGCGCTACACGCGCCTGATGGGCTACGGCAAGTTCAAGGAAGTGCGCACCTGATTGCCGGCGTCGCGCCGTCGCTGCTTCGGGATGCCTTGGCGGACCGGGTTGGCGATTGTCTGGCGCGGCATGCGGTAGCCGGTCGCCGACTGATCCTCGGTTATTCCGGCGGTCTGGATTCCAGCGTTCTGCTGCATCTGCTGACCGGCCTGCGCGCTTCGGTCGGTTTCACGCTGTCCGCCGTGCATGTGCATCACGGCCTGTCGCCGCAAGCCGATGCGTGGGCCAGCCATTGCGCGCAAGTGTGTCGGCGCCTGGCGGTGCCGCTGGACATCCAGCGGGTGGCGGTGCGTCCGGCCGGCGAAGGCCTGGAAGCGGCGGCGCGCGCGGCGCGGTATCGCGTGTATCGACAACTCGCAGCGGATTTCCTGGTGCTGGCGCATCACCGCGAC
>JAGUXX010000330.1 GCA_020061585.1 Betaproteobacteria bacterium
ACGCGCAGCATCATGATTTCATGCCGGAACAGATGCAGCATGTCCATGCCGATCATCGGCAAGCCGCGCATCGAGGGCACGATATTCAAGCTTGAATAAGGCAAATCCTTGCCCAGCAACAACTTGGACACTTCCCACAAATCATCGGACTCCAATGCGATGACAATATGCGGCGTGCCCAAAATTCGCAAAACGACTTCCGGATTTTCGCCCAGATTGCGCACCGGGATGCTACGTCCCTTGATGGAGATGCTGGGCGGAATCTCGCCGGAATCGGCGCGCGCCTGACTCCAGGCGCTTGGCGGCACGAGAAACGCCGCCACGCGAAATCCCAGCGCCGGTTCCTCGTCCATGGCCAGCGCGGTATCGCGGGCGTTGCGACCGGAACCGATGATGACCGTCGGACGCGCCCACCATCCCGCATGCATCAGCAAGCGCTTGATGAAATAACGTCCCAGGGGGATCAACGGGATTGCGACAACCCAGGTTCCGATCAACCACAAACGGGGAAGTCGGAATCCGGCAAGAAAGGTAATGGTGGCTTCCAGGGTGGCGAAGATCAGTATCAGCTTGGTGGTATCGTGAAGCTCATCCCAGAACGGCCGGCGCCGGGTGTAATGACCAAAGGCCAGGAACAGCAGCACGGCGATCAAAGTAGCGACGACAAACTGGTAAAACCGGGCGACATCCGCCAGAACATTCCAATTACGACCCAGCAACAAGGATTCAGCGACATAAAACGAATCCTGCGCCAGCAAGGCGACCGCGAACGCGATCAGATAAGACACCCCGAAAATGAAAAAATCGCCCGCCATCAGGATGGCGGCATGCAACTTTACCGATTTCGCGATTGTCCAACCGGTAGTTTCGCCGCGCCGATTCGATGGTCGCCGTTGAAATACCAGACGGCGATCCAGGCCTTGTCGACGATCCGGCCCATCCAGAGGCAATTGACGCTGACGCCTGTCGTTCCAGAGATTTCCCAATGCCTCGGCGTCCGGCGGGATGATCGCCGAAACTGGCTCATGCGCTGAAGTATCTGGCTGGGCGCCGCTCACGTCTTGAACCCTTAAAAAGACACACCTAAGCTGTTGAACTCAAATGCCGGCTACCCCGCGCGCCGCCTGCATCCCATCTGTTACTGATCCGAACGTTGCATACAACGTACAGACTGACATGTATAGCATGCCGAACACAAGTTCCGCATCAAATCAATTTCAGTCCATGCGGTACCGCCAGGCTTCTATCAGTCACCATAGCCAGCACGCATGAACTGTGCCAAATACTGATTCAGTGCGTGTAGCTTGACCGATATCACAGCTCTCCGGCGCCACTCGCAGAGCAAAGAACCAACATCCAGAACCGCAATAGTCTGGTGAACACGCAGAATTCAGTCTTCCGCCGCATGACGGCGTAATTCAACCAAGCGCGCTAATGGCGGCCGTTTTCCGCCAGACTGAATTGATTGACGCGACAACAAATGCAGCTTCTGTAAAGAAAACCGACAGATGCCGCGGATGAATCGACAGGCATCACTCAATATCGACCTTCGCGCAGGCAACGATCCAGAATCTCTCGCATCTGCATCTTGAACCGATCCACAGCAAACCCCTCGGCATGGGCACGAATGACTTGCGGTACAAAATCATCTTGCCGAGATTCGTAGCGCTCGACCGCTTCGATTATCGCCTCGACGCTTTGAGTATCAAAAAACAAGCCGGTAACGCCGTCCACCACGGTTTCCAGCGCCCCACCGGCGCGATAGGCGATCACCGGTCTGCCGGAAGCCATGGCTTCCACCGGAACGATGCCGAAATCTTCCAGGCCCGGGAAGACCAACGCCCGGCAACGGGCGTAATGCTCGCGGATCACCGAAAACGGCTGACGCCCCATGACCTGTATGTTGCCGCTCGCCATGCGGGAAATTTCCTCGAATTGCTCGCCTTCGCCGATGATCACCAAGCGTTTCCCCATCCGCTTGAAAGCCTCGGCGGCCAAGTCGGTGCGTTTGTATCGCACCAACTGGCCCACCATCAAGTAGTAGTCGTCGGTAGTGTCGGCGACATAGAAATCAGCCACGCTCACCGGCGGATGCGCGACATCGGCGTCACGCCGGTAAAACTTGCTGATCCGGCCGCCGACGAATCGGGAATTGGCGACAAAATGATCCACCCGGAAGGCGGTCGCCAGATCCCACATGCGCAGATAGTGGGCCATTGGCCGCATCAACCAGCGCGTCACTCGGCCGGCGCCAGCCAGATAATCCGGGTACATATCCCATAAATAGCGCATCGGCGTATGGCAGTAGCACAGATGCAGACTGCCTGGCGGCACGACAACGCCCTTTGCCGGCCCCGATTCGCTGCTGATGATCAGATCATAGCCGCGCAGATCAAGTTGTTCGAGCGCCATCGGCATCAGCGGCAGGTAACGCTGATACCAGCGCCGCGCCCTGGGCAGCCTGTCGATGAAAGTGGTGACCACCCGATGCCGGCGGATCACTGGAGAAACCGCCTCCGGGTCATAGACATGGGTAAACAGGGTGGCATCCGGGAACATCTCGCACAGCGCCTCGACCACCTTTTCGCCGCCGCGCATGCCCACCAGCCAATAATGCACTATCGCTACTTTCATTGAACGACCATCCATCGCTTGAGGCCGGGCGAGTATACCGACAGCGTTTCAGGTTTCCAGCGCAAATGTTCCCGAATCGCCTGGATGCATGACCTCTCCATGCCGCGCCCATTACACTCCGCAAGCATGGCATTTCAGGATAAAGTTGCCGGCCCGCATGATGATCGATGCGCGCTGGATCTCCACTTGACGACTCGAGCGACCAACCAACGGAAAAGAAAATGGCCCACCTCATCACGATACAGCCCAGCGGCATTCAATTCACGGCTGAACCTGGACAAACCATACTCGAAGCCGCCACCACAGCCGGATTGAGCCTGCCTCATGCCTGCCGTGGTGGAGATTGCGGCGCCTGTGAAGGCAAGATCCTCGACGGGCAGGTCGATTACGGCGAATATCAGGAAAGCCTGCTGACAGATTTCGACAAGGAAAACGGCCTGGCGCTGTTCTGCGCCGCCAAACCACTGAGTGATCTCAGCATCGAGGCGTACGACGTCATATTGGCCGATGCGCCACCGATCTTGACGCTGTCGTGCCAAGTGCAGCGCATGGAAAAACTGTGTCACGACGTCATGGGAATATGGCTGGCCCCCCCAGCGGACCAATACATGCGGTTTCTACCCGGGCAATTCATCGACATCCTGCTCGAGGACGGGCGCTGTCGCAGCTATTCACTTGCCAACCCGCCGGAAGCGGACGGTTTGATGGAACTGCATGTCCGGCGGGTGCCGAACGGTCTGTTCAGCGAATTCGTGTTCAATACCCTGAAGACCGGCGATCGCCTGAACGTGAAGGGCCCGCACGGAACTTTCTACCTGCGCGAATCCGACAAGCCCATTCTCTGCATCGCCGGCGGCACCGGCTTCGCCCCGATCAAGAGCATGCTCGCCCACGCTTTCAGCCAGGGCCTGCGGCGCAAGGTGACGTTGTACTGGGGTGCTCGCCGGCCGGAGGATGTCTATATGGCGAATTTGCCCGCGCAATGGCAACAGACGCATGCGAATTTCGGCTATACGACCGTGCTGTCCGACACCACCGCCGACGATCATTGGGCGGGCCGAACCGGACATGTGCACCAAGCCGTGCTCGAAGATTACCCCGACTTGTCCGAGTTTCAGGTTTACGCCTGTGGCGCGCCGGTCATGATCGACGCGATCAGAAGCACGTTTGGCGAGCGAGGCATGCAGGATCAGGATTTTTTCTGTGACGCGTTTTCCTTTCAGCGCGCCGCCGCGCCATGATGGCGTAACACATTGTTACATTTGCATTGAAGCTCGAAACAGAACTCTTACATCCTGTACCTAAGATGAACTCAGATACCGAGGCCTGAGTTGAAACGCTGCCTGAACAGCCTCTTTTCACCTGCCCGACCGCGGTATTGATCGATTAATGTTCAACTAGATGAAGGGGAACCAAATGACTCGACTGAAAACTTTACCCGTTGCCATCACATTGGCGTTGATGTTCGGCGTAACGGCTGGCGCCGCCATCGCCCAGGAGCAAGCGGACAGGAATGCGCCGTTCGGCGCGCAATCCGCCGATGCCGATCGTCGCGACCGCCTGGAAGGACTTACCCCCGAACAGCGGGAGCGACTGAAGAACATGTCTCCGGAAGAACGCCGTCAGGTTTTGCGCCAACGCGGCGACCGTCCGGACATCATCCAGAATTTGACCCCCGAGCAGCGCGAACGGCTGCAGAGCATGTCTCCGGAAGAACGCCGTCAGGTTTTGCGCCAACGCGAAGAACGTCAGAATTTCATGGAAAATCTGACCCCGCAGCAACGCGAGCGGCTGCGGAGCCTGTCCCCGGAGCAACGCCAGCAGGCCCTGAGCGACCGAAAGGATCGTCAGGATTTTCTCGATGACCTGACCCCGAAGGATCGCGAGCGCTTGCAGAACATGACCCCTGAACAGCGTCAAAGCGCACTGCGGGAACTGAAGGAGCGGCGCGACTTCAAAGAAGATCTGACACCGGAACAACGCGAGCGGCTGAAGAGCATGGACCCGGATGATCGGCGTGAAGTCATGCAAAACCAACTCGACCGCCAGAATGCCCAGGAAAACCGCGATGCCGGGGATCGTCAGCGCTTGCGGGACATGGATCCGGATCAGCGGCGTGAAGCCATGCGGAATGGGTACGAGCAGAGAATGGACGCGGGAGCAACCCGATCGAACGGGCAACAGATGCGTAACACCGCCAATCGCGAGAACGCAGCGGCACGCCGTGGTCAGCAAGGCGGCATGGATCGGCCCCGCAATCGGTGAACACGCGCCAGTCAATAACCTGAACTAGCGCCTTCCGGCAACAGGCCGGAAGGCGTTTATTGTTTCTGACGCGTCGGCGTCGGCTGGTTACGCATGCACGAACCAGCAGATCAGGTTGAACACGGAAATCATCGCCGGTTGGTCCGCGCTTTGCGGCGATAATCGCGCCCCATGATCCGCCTTACCGCACTTACCCTCATCCGCGGCGCCAAGCCGCTACTCCAAGCCGCCGACCTGACCCTCAATCCCGGGGAAAAAGTCGGCCTGATCGGCGCCAATGGTTCCGGCAAATCCAGCCTATTCGCGCTGCTGCGCAACGAATTGCAGCCCGATGCCGGCGACGCGTTTTTCCCGGCTTCCTGGCGCGTCGCCCACGTCGCCCAGGAAACCCCGGCGCTGGACCGGCCGGCGCTGGACTATGCCATCGACGGCGACACGCATCTGCGCCGCCTGGAAGCCGAACTGGTGGATGCCGAAGCCCGCCACGATGGCCACCGCATCGGCGATCTGCACGCCGCGCTGGCCGATGCCGACGCCTACACCGTACGCTCGCGCGGCGAGCAATTGCTCACCGGCCTGGGCTTCTCGCATGACCAGATGAATCAACCGGTCGCCAGCTTTTCCGGCGGCTGGCGCATGCGGCTGAACCTGGCGCAGGCGCTGATGTGCCCGTCCGATCTGCTGCTGCTCGACGAACCGACCAACCACCTCGACCTCGACGCCATCCTGTGGGTGGAAGACTGGCTGAAACGCTATCCCGGCACGCTGATCATCATCTCCCACGACCGCGATTTTCTCGACGGCGTGGTCAACGTCATCGCCCACATCGACGACCGCAAACTGAAACGTTACGGCGGCAACTACTCGGCGTTCGAGAAACAGCGCGCCATCAATCTCGCGCTGAGCCAGGCCGCCATGGTCAAACAAACGCGCGAACGCGATCACCTGCAATCCTTCATCGACCGCTTCAAGGCCAAGGCCAGCAAGGCCAAACAGGCGCAAAGCCGGATGAAGATGCTGGCGAAGATGGAAGAACTGGCGCCAATCCACGCCGCCGCCGCCTTCCAGTTCGAATTCCGCGAACCGGACCGCGCGCCGAATCCACTGCTGGTGCTGGAGGATGTGGTCGCCGGTTATCACCTTGATCGTCATTCCGGCGAAGGCCGGAATCCAGAAACCGGCGACCAGGACTTGACCCCGACCAGCACGGGGGGCGCGGCAAACACCAAGCCCATCCTCGCCAACATCAACCTCAACCTACAGGCCGGCCAGCGCATCGGCCTGCTCGGCGTCAACGGCGCCGGCAAATCAACGCTGATCAAGACCATCGCCGGCGAATTGTCGCCGCTGACCGGCGACGCGCACTGGGGCAAAGGTCTGGCGATCGGCTATTTCGCCCAGCATCAGGTCGAAATGCTGCGTCATGACCAGTCGCCGCTATGGCATCTGGCCAAGATCGCCCCAAGCGTGCGCGAACAGGAATTGCGCAACTTCCTCGGCGGTTTCAACTTCCCCGGCACCATGGTCAGCAGCCCGATCGCGCCATTCTCCGGCGGCGAGAAGGCGCGTCTGGCGCTGGCGCTGATCGTCTGGCAAAAACCCAATCTGCTGCTGCTCGACGAGCCGACCAACCACCTGGACCTGGAAACCCGCGAAGCGTTGACCGTGGCGCTCGCCCAGTTCGAAGGCACGCTGGTGCTGGTCTCGCACGACCGCCACCTGCTGCGCGCCACCACCGAGGAATTCCTGATCGTCGCCGACGGTAGTCTGAAACCTTTCGACGGCGATCTCGACGACTACCGCGACTGGCTGTTCAAGACCAAGCTGGCTATAGCAAAACCCGCAAAACCAGGCAAACCCGACAAGCCAGCCAAGGCCGAAGCGGAACCCGTGCCGAAAACCCCGGCAGCGCCCGAAACCGTATTGAGCACCGCCGAGCGCAAGGAACAGAAACGCCAGGAAGCGGAAGCCCGGCAACGCGCCTCGGCGCAAAAAAAGCCGATCGAAACGCGGATCAAGCGCCTGGAAGAAAAAATGGCCAAGGCCAACGCCCGCAAGGCTGATCTCGACGCGCAACTGGCCGACCCGGCAATCTATGCCGAAGACAACAAGGAAGCGGTCAAAGCGCATCTGTTCGAACAAGCCACGCTGGCCAAGGAACTGGAGCAGCTCGAAGGCGAATGGCTGGAACAGCAGGCGGAGTTGGAAGCGCTCGACAGTTGCGCGTCATGAGTGTCTCGCGCAGCCGACTGGCCGATACACCGGCCTATATCACGCTGGATGGTTCAAGCATCCGCGAGCTGATGCACCCCGGCGTCCATGGCAACGCCAATCAGAGTCTGGCCGAAGCCAGTGTGCCGGTTGGCGGCGCCACCGCGCCGCACCGACACCGGGTCAGCGAAGAACTGTATTTCATCCTGGCCGGTCGCGGTCGCATGCGACTGGGGGATGCGGAGTTCAGCATCGAACCCGGCGATACCATCCTGATTCCGCCGGGAACCGTGCATTGCCTGCGCAACACCGGCAATGAAACCCTGCGGCTGCTGTGCTGCTGCGCGCCGGCATACCGGCATGAAGACACGGAAGTGACCGGCTAGTTTGGGGTTGTTGGTCATGCGCATAAAATAGCCGGGTCTGTCAGTCGATTGCTGGCGCCGAACCAACCAAGGAAAGCCCTCCATGATCGGATTACTGTTCAAAATCGTCGTCGTGCTGGTCGTCGGCGTTCTGTCATACAACTATTTCTTCGGCAGCGAAGAGGAAAAAGCCCAATCCAGCAAAGTGTTCGGCCAGGTCAAGGATGTCGCCGTCTCGGTCGGCGATCTGGCCAAGTCGGAAAAAGCCAAGTTCGATGCCGGCAAGTACGACGCCGCCATGGACAAGCTGAGCAGCGCCTACAAAGTCGCGCGCGAGGGCGCCCAGGACCTGGATGCCGGCTTGTTGAAGCGCATCGGCGAACTGGAGCAGCGCAAGGAAGCGCTCAGCGAGGAAGTTTCCAGCATCGCCGAGGACGAGCAAACCGCGCCCAAAACCCCAAGCACCGAAGCCGATGCCGCCGCGCGGCAAGCGCGCAAGGAACAGTTGCATCGCGAAATGGAACAACTGATCGGGGATTCGAACGCCTTGCTCAAGCAAGCGCCAAGCAAATAGCAACCGGCCTTCGGCTGACGCCCCCCTCCCCTAATCCAGACGCGAAACGACCCAGACCATGGCCCAATATGTAATGAGCATGCTCCGCGTGAGCAAAATCGTCCCCCCGAAACGTCAGATCATCAAGGACATCTCGCTGTCCTTCTTCCCCGGCGCCAAGATCGGCCTGCTCGGCCTCAACGGCTCGGGCAAATCCACCGTGTTGCGCATCATGGCCGGGGTGGACAAGGAATATGAGGGCGAGGTGCAGCATCTGGCCGGCAATTCCATCGGCTACCTGCCGCAGGAACCGCAACTGGACCCGGCCAAAACCGTGCGCGAGGAAGTCGAAAGCGCGATGGGCGAAGTCATGCAGGCGCAACAAAAACTGGAAGCGGTGTACGCCGCCTACGCCGAACCGGATGCCGATTTCGACAAGCTGGCCGAAGAACAGGCACGGCTGGAAGCGATCATCGCCGCCGCCGGCAGCGACGCCGAACATCAGATGGAAATCGCCGCCGACGCGCTGCGCCTGCCGCCGTGGGAGGCCGTCATCGACAAGCTTTCCGGCGGCGAGAAACGTCGCGTCGCGCTGTGCAAGCTGCTGTTGCAGAAACCCGACATGCTGCTGCTCGACGAACCCACCAACCACCTCGACGCCGAATCGGTGGAGTGGCTGGAACAGTTCCTGGTGCGCTTCCCCGGCACCGTGGTCGCCGTCACCCACGACC